>NZ_CP065546.1:0-339166 GCF_015999545.1 Lysinibacillus sp. JNUCC-52 | reverse complement strand
GTTGGCATGACACATAGGCTCGACTGTCCACTTAACGTTTGCTCTATAATTTGGGCTTGTCCGTTGCGAAACGAATCGTACCCAAAGTGGTGCTGTAGCATTTGTCTTGCTTGCTCCATATTATTTCTCACTCCTCTGCTGTTAGACGAATTAACTTATACTCGCCTTGAGCATTTTTAAAAATTTCATATGTCATGATGGAATTGGCCAGTGCCTCCTGGCCCGCTGAATTAGTCAGCACATATTCTGTTTTTGCACGCACAACAATATTTTGTCCAACTTTCTCTATACGTTTAATAGTCGTATTAGAAAAATGAATTTTTGCTTGCTTAGACGCATAATAGGCAACCATGTCATCAAGCGTACTCTGTAAATCCTCTGCTCCTGTAACAGTCTTCATTACGCTTGCATCATTAATCGCAACAGCTGCTTTTAGATGCTCATGGAAGGTGTCAATAAATATTTTTACCTCGTCCTCATTATACGCAAAAACATCCTTACCATATTTTTCGATAGCTTGTTGCACTGCTTCTTTGTCTCCGTTTTCACTATACTTAAATAGATTTTTTGATTGAGACAAACGATCTTTTGCCTTCATGCCGTCTGTAATCCATTCATCAAGTAACTGTACTATATCTTGCAATGGCAATATGTATGGTTGTGAAACACCTTGTTGCTGTCGATTAAAATAAATGCCCACGATTTGACCTTTCTCTGCCTCCATTACAGGGCTACCAGGTGGTAATGCTTCCTCTCCATCTATATAATACGCAGCTACCTTGTCATTATATTTTTTGATTGTGTGTGGCAAACCATCGACATACACGGCTAGGTTATCCAAATTCCCATTATAAACGGTTGGAACGTTGACCGTAGCGTTATACTTCACTTGTAGCACGGCTATATTATAGGCTGTCGACATATAACGTACATCAGCTTCTACAAGCTTATCGTTACTAAATTGCACAAGTGCTGTTGGCTTTGAGGATACGAGTGCTCCATTCGTTACAATATAGAGCATCTTTGGCTCTTTTTTCACGATAATGCCTGCACCAATACCGTTCTCTCCTACAACCTTTACCTCTGGAACAAGCTTTTCCTCCTGCTTCTCCACAGGCTTTTCCGATTTCACTTCAGCCTTTTCCTTGTTAAACATTTCTGCAACGGACTGATCACCACAGCCTGTTAATAGGAAGGTTGCCGCTCCAACAATTAGCATTTTGTTTCGCATACATTCACCAGTACTTTCTTTCTCATCTTCTTTCCTATTCTATCATAAACAAGGATGTCATTCGTTTCAAGTTTACATAATATTATTATTTATTTATTTTCTTTAGAAGAAACGCTTTTATCAAAAAAAAAGAAAAACCTATTATTTATTAATAGTAAAAACGAACTGATTTTTTTCATTCATTCTTCGTATACTACATAAAAAAAGAAAAACAGAATTTAATTCTGTTTTTCTTTTGGAATACCAAAAACTCGGAATATGTAGTCTTGCTCTTGTTCTTTTGACGCAATACCTGTGGCTATACCACCTTGTTTTGTTCCTTGAATAAACCACATCTCGTTATGGTCTTGATCTACCGTTGAAAAATCATCTTGTTTCCACCGCTTTAATATCTCTACATATTTCTCGCTATAATCGAAACTATCTTTATTTTCCTCTACCATTTGCAACAATGTACTTATTCGTTCGGGAGTAATCATAATCGATGATTCTTTCTCATCTGCAATTATCTTTTGATGTGTCATTTGTTGAATAACTTCTTGCACTAGGTTATCGACAAAGGGTTCATCTCCAGATTTCCATTCATCAATCATCTTGGAATAAGTTGGATTTTCCCAACCGAAGTATATATCCACTGTCGATACAAACGCTTCCACTTCATCTACTTTTGAAATTGCTTGACTGTTTTCGAGTTGACTTCTGTCACTTTCAGATTCTTCGTTTGCATAGTACATTTTTATTATCAAAAAAGTACCATATATACTCAGAAACGCCGTTAAAACAACTACAACTAAAACATGACTCAACTTCATTTTTTGCCACCTTTCTTTATTAATTAATAATTTACCCAAAAATTATCACATCGTTTCCTAAAATTCAACATCAAACAAGTCATTCGACTAAACAATAGAATCCTGTTCTTTGGAACCAAATTTCTCATAAAATTACCTTTAAAAGTATACTTATTGACTTTATTTATAGCATTTTTACATTTGAATGCCGTTGATTTCCGTTACGGGCGGACGCTTTCCGCGGGCACAATGTAAGCCACAACCCTCGCTAACGCGCGGTCTGTTGTGGCTTACATTTTGTGGTGTTCCCGCAGGAGTCGCCGCCCTCCACTGCAATCAACTGAATAATTTAGACATCATGAGAGAACTACTGGATGCATTTTGTAATATGATTTATTAAAAAAAGGCATGCCCTATTATTCAAGCATGCCCGTCATGTATTTATTTTTTCTTTAATACGAGTGATGTACCTATAATACCTAACATTAAAACTAAAAATATTGCATAGGTAAACGAATGATTGCCCGTTAAATCATAGCAATAACCGATTAATGTTGGAATAATAGCGCTCATCATAAATCCACCTGACATTACCATCGATGACCAACTGTTTGCTTCTTCGTTATTCCGTGCTTCATCCAACGGTAATAATAACCCGATAGGAAACAATCCGCTAAGTACTACCCCTATAATGAGGACAGCCACCCATAACATTAAACCTGTTGCTACCCATAATAATGCAAAGCCGATAACCCCCATAATGGCTAATGTTAGAAGCCAACGAATGCGACTTCGCCATTTTTCCATTAGCATCGGTACGACAATATTTCCGATCATTTGTACAATAGATAGAAATGTAAGCATCGAACTAGCAGTCACAAGTGAGAAGCCTTTATCTTGTAGCATTGGTGTTAACCACGACATCATAGAGAAAAAGAGCGATGTTTGCAGACCAAAATAAAGTAAAATCGTCCATGCTCGACCGTTTTTCCACGGATTACGTGCAGTTTCCTTTATAGGATATTCTCCTTGTACAGACTGATGATGACCTTGTTTGTTTTGGATAACAAGCAACCAAATCATAAGAGCAATTACTGCAAGCACTGACCAACTACCAAGTGCAACTGTCCAATTTTGATGAAAGCCATTGTAAAATGATACTGTTAATGCCGCGCTTAATGTGGCACCTGTTCCAATACCAAAAGAATACACCCCAACAACTGTAGTAAAGCGACTCGGGAATTTTTCTTTTATAAATGCATTTAACATCGGACCGATAATGGCAATAGCAAACCCTGCTATAAAACTTGTCACGACTAGCAATGCATAGCTTTCTTTTAACAACCGTAATCCATTAGCAAATACAAGCAGGGCTAAAAGCAATGCAATAGCAGACTTCGTACCAAGACGTTTTTGTAACGGGACAGCCACTGGTGCAAACAGGCCCATACAGAACACTGGAATGGATGTTAGTAGACTCATTTGTGTATTGGATACTTGTAGCGACTCCATTAATACATTAAACAAGGGGCCAATGCCCGTTACAGCAGGTCGCATATTGAGGGCAACGAAAAATATACTAACAACAGCGAATACTATTGAAGCCGTCCATTGTTTATTATTCATAACATTTAATACCTTTCTTCATGCCAATTTCATTATTCGTCATTCAACCTGCACTTGATTCACTACTATCGTTGTCAGACATCTGATTTCTTATATTTATTTTTACCATTTTTTCTACATAACGTCAATATTTCGGGGAATTCCTTATTAAATTGCTAAAATCAGACATTACATATTTTTAGGCGCGTTAATGCCTAGAAGGGCTAACGAATCTTCTAGAATCATTGCTACACAATGACATAAAGCTAAACGAGAATTTTGTCTATCATCATTCGATAATATCTTATTAGTTGCATAATATTTATTGAACGATCGTGCTAAATGTAAAGCATATTTAGCAACTATTGACGGATCAGCTTGTTCATAAGCAATTGTAATAACGCGAGGATATTGTTCTAGTAACAGAATGACTGGCCATGCCTGCACGCCTAATGGTTGATAAGTCATCTCCCCCAGTTGCCCATTCGCTTTTTCTAAAATAGAAAAAATACGAGCATATGTGTATTGAATATATGGTCCTGTCTCGCCTTCAAATTGCATCATTTGCTCAATTGAAAACTCAATATCATGTAAGCGATAATTTTTTAAGTCGTTGAAAATCACAGCACCGACACCAACTTGCTTCGCTACTTCTTCTTTATTTTGTAAATTGGGATTTTTCATTTCAATATTTTGTTTTGCTGTAGCAATTGCTTCAGTCAACACATCATTGAGTAACACAATCTTGCCTTTACGCGTTGACATTTTTTTGCCCTCTTTTAGAATCATCCCAAAAGCTACATGACTTAAATTACTTGCCCAATCGTAACCCATTTTCTCCACTACATTAAATAACTGTTTGAAATGAAGCGTTTGTTCATGTCCTACAACATAAACTATTTTTTCAGGATGATATTGTTGAATACGATAAAAAGCTGCTGCTAAGTCACGCGTAGCATATAGTGTAGCACCGTCTGTTTTAGTAATAATACAAGGAGGCATTTCCTCTTTCTCTAATTCAACAACATACGCACCTTCAGAAAGTGTAAGTAATCCTTTTTCTTGTAATTCATTTACTACCGTGTGCATTTTATCATTATAGAAAGCTTCACCATCGTATGCATCAAATTGAATGCCAAGAAGCTGATATAGTGTTTTGAATTCTTCTAACGATACTTCTCTAAACCAATGCCATAGCGCAAGTGCTTCTTCGTCCTTATCCTCTAACGCTTTAAATGCAACACGCGCTTGCTCAATTAAAGTAGTATCTCGCTCTGCCTCTTCATGAAACTTCACATAGATTTTCAATAATTCCTCAATCGGTGCAGCTTCAATTGTTTGCTGATGTCCCCATCGTTTATACGCAACAATTAATTTTCCAAACTGTGTTCCCCAATCACCTAAATGATTAATACGAATAGCGTTATAGCCATTTTTCTCAGCGATATTGGCGAGTGCATTACCAATAACAGTTGAACGTAAATGCCCCATGGAAAAGGGCTTCGCAATATTAGGAGAAGAAAAATCGAACACAACATTCCCTTTTCTCGTTAAACTTGTGCCATATAAATGTTGCTCTTTCACAATTTGCTTTAATACTTGTTGTGTAATGATGTGTTGATTTAAAAATAAATTGACATATCCGCCGACTATTTCAACCGACTGAATCACATCACACGTTAAGTTTTTTTGAATATTAGATGCAATTAGTTGAGGAGATTGCCCGAGCTTTTTAGCCAGTTTAAAACATGGTAATGAAAAATCACCAAGGTCTACATGTTTAGGTTTTTCAAGTAATTTTTCAATCTCTTCTACTTCCACTTGATTATTTAACGCACTAGCAATACTTTTTGCAATTTGTAAATTCATGTACTTATTCCCCCTTTTATATAAAAAAAAGCCCTCGTCTCAATTAAGAGACGAGAGCATAGATTCCCGTGGTACCACTCTAGTTGCCAAAATTATGACCACTTTCTGTTGATAACGAGGTGACTCCCCGATATTCCCTACTACTATTTCGGGAAATTTCTCCAAAGTGCGTTTCATTCAAATAGTCTGCATTAGGCTCACACCATCCCTAATTCGCTTGGCAGCACAAAATGAACTACTTTCTTTTTCACAGAATTTAACAACTAATGATTTTGGAATATTCTATATTATCCAATCTTGAAAGTCAACTACAACTATATATTTTCTTAAAAAGTGATTAATTGTATCTTTATTCAATGAAAAACAAGTAATTTGTACTATTAATTGTGCTATATAGTACTGAACTATGAGCGGTAAACGTTGATGTCATAATGTTTATAGACTATGGAACATATTTCATGATATACTAGAGCCATTGTGAAAAAAGGAGGAACTTGCATGATTCAAGTAAGTAATGTAGGTCTTCGCTATGGCGATCGTAAACTATTTGAAGACGTAAATATAAAATTCACACCGGGGAATTGCTACGGTTTAATCGGGGCAAACGGTGCAGGAAAATCAACATTCCTAAAAATACTTTCTGGTGAAATTGAAGCACAAGAAGGTAATGTATCAATGGGTAAGGACGAACGCTTATCTGTCCTTAAACAAAATCACTTCGAATACGATGAGCATACAGTGCTTGATACGGTGATTATGGGTAACAAACGCCTATATGACGTGAAAAATGAAAAAGATGCAATTTATGCAAAAGAAGATTTCTCTGATGAAGATGGCATGCGTGCTGCTGAATTAGAAGGTGAATTTGCAGAGCTAAACGGTTGGGAAGCAGAATCAGAAGCTGCAACATTATTAAACGGTTTAGGCATCTCAGATGATCTTCACTACATGTTAATGGGTGATCTTGAAGGTTCTGACAAAGTCAAAGTATTATTAGCACAAGCATTATTCGGTCAACCAGATGTACTATTACTGGATGAGCCTACCAACCACCTTGACTTAAAAGCGATTCAATGGTTAGAAGAATTCCTAATTAACTTTGAAAATACAGTTATCGTCGTATCCCATGACCGTCACTTCTTAAACAAAGTGTGTACACATATTGCGGATCTTGATTTCTCAAAAATCCAATTATATGTAGGGAACTATGATTTCTGGTATGAATCTTCTCAATTAGCGCAAAAAATGGCGCAAGACCAAAATTCTAAAAAAGAAGAAAAAATTAAAGAATTACAAGCGTTTATCGCTCGTTTCTCTGCCAATGCATCAAAGTCAAAACAAGCAACATCACGTAAAAAAATGTTGGATAAAATCGAGCTTGATGACATTAAACCTTCTAGCCGTAAATATCCATTCATCAACTTCCAAATCGGCCGCGAAATCGGTAATGATGTATTAACAGTTGATGGTCTTACAGCAAGTCAAGACGGTCAAACTTTATTTAAAGACATTCGTTTCTCAATGAATAAAGATGATAAAATCGTTTTACTTGGTAGCCCCATGGCTAAAACAGCTCTTCTTGATATCTTAATGGAAGATAAAGAAGCTGATGCTGGTACATTTAAATGGGGTGTTACAACATCTCAAAGCTATTTCGAAAACGATCATGATAAATACTTTGAAGGTTCAGAAAAGTCTTTAGTAGAATGGCTACGTCAATATTCACCTGACGATGAAACAGAAAGCTTCCTACGTGGTTTCTTAGGTCGTATGCTATTCTCTGGTGAAGAAGTGAAAAAATCTCCATCTGTATTATCTGGGGGAGAAAAAGTGCGTTGTATGCTTTCAAAAATGATGCTAGCAACAGCCAACGTCATTTTACTAGATGAACCAACAAACCACCTTGATCTTGAATCAATTCAAGCACTAAATGAAGGCTTAATCCGCTTTAAAGGGGCGATGATTTTCACATCTCATGACCATCAGTTCATTCAAACAATTGCAAACCGTGTCATTGAAATCCGTGAAGATGGTTCAATTTTAGACAAACAATTAACATATGATGAGTTTTTAGAGTGGAAAGATAGCCAAGGCTTAAACTAATCCAATCGTCAATTAAGCTCCCCCATTCACTTGGGGGAACTTTTTTCTAAGAGGAATGAAAAAACAGCAAATACTTTTCGTATTTGCTGCCTGTTGCTATTTTTGCATTTCTTTTGTTGGTCCAAGTACACCTGGAACTGGTAAGCCAGCTTGACGTAATAATACGGTCATTTGACCACGATGATGTGTTTGGTGGTCAATTAGTGCACGTAATAATGCGCCTCGAGTAATCGGTCCTTTAAAACCTCTCACTTCCTCCAGTAATTCTTCATTTGACAGCTTAGCCGCTTCTTCTTTAATACTTGTAGCTGTCTTTTCATATGTCGCAGCAATTTCACCTGCTGATGCTGGAATAGGATCTTCTTGTCGAATCATAGGTACCTTTAAACCTGCTAAATAACTAAAATAGCCTGCAGCGCCAACTAAATGCCAACCTAACCAGCCAAGAGAATTGTGACCTTCAACAATGCTTTGACTTAGTGATTCATCTGACATTGCTTTTAGCACTTTAGCAGTACCTTCCGCTGCAACCGTCCATTCGCTTAAAAAATCATCTACATGTCGATACATATTATCGCCCCCCCAAATTTTAACTCTTTATTATCATAGTAAAATCCTAACTGTATCGCAAGTTTGCGCTATTAGTTTACATAAAAATATTATTAGATTCCAACTTTACTACGCTTGTTCTAAATTTCAGTTGATTTTTACCTCTCTTTCCTCAAGTTAAAGACTTTGCCCATATTTTTGTTAAATCATGTATAATGGGCTACATCTTAAACTAATAGAAAGAGGTATTTTATGTTTTCCCCATTACAAAAAGGCGATACAATTGGCATTTACTCGCCTTCAAAACCAGCTTCCGTTATTGCTCATACTCGATATGAACGAGGTAAGGCACGATTACAAGCACTTGGCTTTTCAATTAAAGAAGGTTCATTAACTGGCAAACATGATATTTATCGTTCTGGTTCACCTAAGGAACGCGCACAGGAGCTCAATGAACTATTACATGACCCTACAGTGAAAATGATTTTGCCTACAATGGGCGGCACAAATGCCAATAGTATGTTGCCTTATATAGATTATGAAGCGATTCAACAATCCCCTAAAATACTAGTTGGTTTATCGGATGTAACGGCCATTCTCCTTGCCATCTATGCTAAAACCGACGTGCCAGTATTTTATGGACCTTCTGTTGCATCTACATTTGGTGAATTCCCACCATTTGTGAATTACACAGAACAATATTTCATCGATCTCTTTATGCAAACTATACCTATTCCTTATGAAGTATCGATTCCCCCTATTTGGACAGATGACCGAGTTAATTGGCTTGAAAAAACAGCAGAAAAAACGCAACACGATAATTCTTGGATAACTGTTCAACGAGGGAGTGCCGAAGGTCGATTAATCGGAGGTAATATTAATACGATGTATGGCTTTATAGGAACCCCCTACTTCCCGCAAATTCAAGAAGGCGATATTTTATTATTAGAAGATACATCCAAAACAATTGCTGTCGTGGAAAAAAACTTTGCTATGTTAAAGTTACATGGCTACTTCGAAAAAATTGCAGCGATTATTTTAGGCAAGCATGAGCAGTATGATGATGAAGGAACTGGTCGAAAACCTTATGATGTTTTAGTAGAACTGCTGGACGGGAACCCTATACCAATCTTGGCTGAGGTAGATTGTTGTCACACACATCCCCTGCACCCATTGCCAATCGGCTTACGTGTGAAAGTAGATGCAACAAATAAACGCATTTTGTTGTTAGAAAGTTGGTTCACTTAATATTCGTATATAGGCACTCCTTCACGTATACTTAAAGAAAATTGCTAAAGGAGTTTGATAATATTCGAATCTTTTTCTTATTTTCTCTAGCAATAATACTTGTCGGCTGTACAACGAGTCCGACTACAAACCCACAGTCTAGCCATTCGACTAAATCTGATCAACAAGATGTTAAAGAACAAGCAACGAATCGACCATTTAGTAGTCTTCTCACTACCTATTTCCCTCCAGATGGAACAACTGCTTATTTTCAAGGGGAAGGGAACGAGTTTGCTAGTTACACACTTCAAACAACCTATATTGATGATATGACAATAGCACAATTAGAAAATAACGGTGGTGTCACATTATTAAAGGTCTTTCGGATTACGAAGTCTGCTGTAGAACTTGTTTATATGGAAGCAGTCGATGAAACGCCAATATTGCCAACAACACAAGAAATAGCAACATTACCAGTTATTGAAACCATTTTACAACTGCCATTAGAGGTTGGAAACCGTTTCGATGGTTGGGAAATTCTTTCGACTACAGCCTCAATACCAACGGGCTTAACTACTTTTCACGATGTCATTGAGCTGAAGAAAACAAAGGACAATATGACGACCTTTAACTATTTTGCAAAAGGTGTGGGATTAATCTATACAAAAGACGAAATGGTAACAAATAACGGTGAATCATTTACCATTACTTCCACTTTGCAAAAAATCGAATGAAATGACTGAGCAGGCGTCTTGCTTGGCGCCTTTTTTCTTACGTAAGGAGGTAGCTATTCATGAGCGACATACATAAGCACTCTACAGAGGAAGAATTAACAGAAGAGGAATTCATAGAACTTGTACTTGCAGAGCAACAAAAAGCGCTAGCTGAGGAAAGAGCACAACACCTCAGTGGTAAAAAGACTAAGAAACAAAAACCGATGATAAAATGGATAATGTGGGTTATGGCATTCGTACTATTTTTTAATACGTTTGCGCTTATTTTTCAAATTTACTCCATTCCAGCTATCGAATTTATAAAGGTCTCCAGTCAGTTATCGCAACAAGAAGATATTCAAACATATAAAAAAGCGATTGTAGAGGTTTCTACAGGCTCAAGTAAAGGTACAGGCTTTGCTATTTCACCTGATGGTCTAATTGTTACGAATGCTCATGTAGTAGAAGACGCCCTTACATTGTCCGTTGTATTTCCTGAACAAGGGCTTATGGAAGCTCAGTTACTGCAAAGCTTTCCTGAAGTTGATTTAGCACTTTTGCAAGTTAAGGGTAGCAATCTTCCCTCACTAACTCTCGCAAATAGTCCTAGTTATCTAAAGGATGAGTCTGTTTATTTCATCGGTAACCCACTGTCCTTCACAGGTATTGCTAATAAAGGCACATTACTTAAAGAAACTTATCTTGAAAATTGGCAGGAGCCTGTCATGATGATGCAAGCACCTGTATACAAAGGCAATAGTGGCAGCCCTGTTCTAAATAGCGATGGAGAGGTAATCGGCATTATTTTCGCCACGATGAAAAAGGAACCCTATGGACGAGTTGGATTGTTTGTACCTGTACATGTGTTAGAGGTTTATTTCCAGCAATATAGGCAGAATTCAAAAAATCCCTCATTGGAATTAAAAGAAGCTTCTCCGCTTCGGTTACACACTATTTAAAAGATGAACCGTGTCGATATAACATGACACGGTTCATCTTTTATTCACACAACATTTTGAGATTATAATCACATCCCATACGGTGTATTTTAACACTCTCCCTTTTACATTTAGCCATTTTTTAGTATTGAACTACAAACTTTAATTTGACTAAAACATTCTTTAAATAAATCAATAATATTAAACAATAAATTAAAATAATTAATTAAACGATTAAATAAATTGAAATTAATTGTTTATTTTATTAAATCCTTAATGTATAATCAAATTAAATTAAAGAAAGGAATTTCACTATGGCTTATAAAGTAATTACGAATTGTCCTGTCTGTAATAAAACATTAAAAATTACCAAGCTCCATTGCTCTCACTGTCACACTACGATTGAAAATGAGTTTGAATTATCAAAGCTTGCCTCACTATCGAAAGATCAGCTTCATTTTGTAGAAGTATTTTTAACATGTAGAGGTAATATTAAAGAAGTTGAAAAAGAATTAGGAATCTCGTACCCTACTGTTCGAGGGAAGCTAACGGAAATCATCTCGTCGCTTGGATATGTACAAAAGAAGAAAAATGAAGTGGACGAGAAAAAAATCGTCACTATGTTAGAAAATGGCGAAATTACGCCAGAAGAAGCCATAAAGCTCTTAAAAGAGGAATAAGGAGGAACTTATAATGAAAGAGGAAATCGCAAGAGTGTTAACAATGATTCAAGAAGGAAAGCTTGATGCAGAAAAGGGATCGGAACTTATTCAAGCGTTGAAAGATAAAGAAGATACAGGAAACAACCTTTTAGAAAAGTCATCAAAATATTTAGATAAAACATTAAAAGTCCGTGTAGTTTCTTCTGAGAATGATAATGTGATGGTCAACTTACCTCTAAAACTTGTCAAAGTAGTATTAATGGCTGGCCATAGCATTGCAGCAAGTATCCCTCAATCGGAAAAATACGTTAAAGATATTGATATTAACTTGATTATTGAAGCAATTGAAAATGAATTAGATGGTCAAATTGTTGATATTAAATCTGCAAACGGGGATACCGTTTCAGTCATTATCGAATAGTGAATTGCTTATGATGCATTTAAAAGTGAAGACAAATGGCTTTAAGTTTATCATCCCAATTCCATATGCCATGTTAAATATCCTTATTTCTATCTTATTTTCAAAGTTTGTTCATAAAATTGCTAATAAATGGACAAAAGAGCACTTCGAAAGAAAAAAATTAGACTTTACGATCCCACTTATAGATAAAGAAACACTAAAACCTGTTGTCAAAGAACTAAAAAATTATAAGGGCATTATATTAGTAGATGTTAAAGCGCAGGATGGGACCGAAATTAAGGTCAAATTATAAAATCAACATATTAAAAGCTCAATTATGACAACAAACCCCCATCATGATTGTATGGGGGTTTTGTCTATTTAATATTTTAGTTAACATAATTATATTATTTAGATTTATTTTTTATATATTTCGTCAATATAGATTTTACAGGTATTTTACTTAAAAGCTCATTACTCGTTTCAGTGGTTTTCTGTAAAAGCTCCAGTAATTTTTCATCCCCTGTCCAATGTTTTTCAATTACTTCTGGACCCAATTTATTAATCGTCATATTAAGGACAAAAGTGGCTAACATCATATCATCGAGAAAGCCTCCAAAGCCAAATATCCCTTCTGGTAGAAAATCCATAGGGAAAATAAAGTACGCGATTGTAGCCCCAATTAATGACTTACTTTTTGAGTCAACAGCAGGATCTGCTACTATTTTAATTAATAAATGAAAAATATCAGGCACAAACAACAAATAGTCAGCATATTTGTGTTTCATTCCTGTTTTTGATACGAGAAATTGTGCTAATTTTTTTCGCAATTTTTGATAAAAATCTTTTTGCTCCTGCTCACTTGGTATGTTTCGATAATCTTCCATTAATCTTCCTCCTCCTGCTCTCTTTACCTATTACCCAAAAATCAAAAATTTATTCGTAACTGTAGGTAAAAAGGCGTTATTGCAAAGTAAGTCAATAGTAAAATACCAACATTTGCAATACGGCATGTGATGAAAGTATAGAAAAAAAGCACCCTATAAAAATAGGGTGCTTTTTTTTAACGAAAGTAATTTTAATTACTGAGAATTAAAGTTTAGTTACGTTAGCAGCTTGTGGTCCGCGGTTGCCATCTACAACTTCGAATTCCACTTTTTGACCTTCGTCAAGAGTTTTGAAACCTTCGCCTTGGATAGCTGAGAAGTGTACGAATACGTCGTTTTCGCCTTCCACTTCGATGAATCCAAAACCTTTTTCTGAGTTAAACCATTTTACTGTACCTTGTTTCATGTGAAAAAACCTCCAAAAAAATAAAAGTGAACAATATGTAATTTCTTCAACAGAATTAAAAAAATTCACATATTACAAAGAGTACCGAACTAACGCGATCACTTTTTGTAATATGTGAATCCATGTTTCCGGTGAAGCAATTAAATTGTTAAGTTAAGTATACCACCATTCATAAATTTGTCAAATAAAGAAAATTGTTTTTTTAGTTAATTTGAAAATTATTTTAACTATGCTCTTCAAATGCCATTATGCCATGATATACTTGTGCATCATCATCACAGGCTTCGCAGTAAAAACTTTCGTCTTCAGACCAAAAAGCCCAATATCCTCCGTCCTTACTCGCCTCATGTTGATATGCTGAACGGAAATGAGTTAATTTCCGTTGTAATGCTTGCTCAAATTGTTCTTTTGTTTCAAACGTTTCTTTCGTTTGAATAAAAGCTTCCCAGCCTTCAAATTTCCACCAAGGCTCATAATCAGCTTTCATGTAAAGTATTATATACATATTTGCCACATTCCTTGCTGTAATAAGATATTCTAATTTTAGCAAACGCTCCTGAAATGTCTATTAAAACACCCTGCAATATGCTATTATTACCTTATTATTCATTATTTATTTTGGAGGTTTTTTTTATGTTTTCAAGTATTCGACCTAAGGCCGAACTAGATGAATTATTAAAGCGTGGTACTAATTTAAGTGCAACTGGCCGATTCAATAAGACATTGGCTTTTAATCACTTTAATTTACAAGATGAAGAAAATTTAAAAGCACTCTTTTATAAATTAAAAGATATTACACCCTCTATGAATGCAATATTTAAAAATTATTTAAGTGAGATCTCTCCCTCCTCCCAACAAACGATTAGCGAAGAAAATATAAATCAATATTTAACTCAATTTTTTCTAGCTACACGTGATGATGAATATGTAGATGAAACAGTCAAGTTTTTCAATTTGTTTCGAAAAAATCATTATGAACCTGGTAAACTCATCGTTGTTTTCAACCAATTTGCCTTTTATATTACGACGTATATTTTACATAACTTTGGTTTAAAACCAAACAAAGCTTTCGACTATATGAAATCTTTCCAATCTGCAGTCAATGTTGACCAAGAATTGCTTGTGGAAGTACTAACAGAACGAATTGTTGAAAACGTCGTCTCTGAAATTTCTTCTCTTATGGATGTCAACGCAAAAATTATGTACATGAAAGATTTAGTATATAGCTTAGACAAGCAAAACGAAGAAATTCAATCATCTACAGCTGCAACTGAGCAAATTGCCGCTTCAATCAATGAAGTAGCCCGTATGTCTTCTCATATTTCTGAGAAAACCACGGAATCCGTTGACCATGCCGTTAAAGGAAAAAATGCAATTGAACATGCATTATCCGAAATTTTTAAAACAGAAGAAACGTTTACTACAATTGTTGAATCGTTTACTGAGTTACAAAAACGTGTAAATGATATTGAACACGTTGTAACATTAATAAACCAAATTGCCGATCAAACAAATTTACTAGCACTGAATGCTTCGATTGAAGCTGCTCGTGCAGGTGAGCATGGCAAAGGTTTCGCAGTTGTTGCCCAAGAAGTACGTAAGTTGGCTGAAGGAACTGTTACTGCTTTAAGCGAGGTTTCTACAAATGTTCATCATCTAAAAAGTTACTCAAATGATGTTTCACATTCCATTACAGAGACAACATCAATTATAAAAGAAGCCACAATTGAAGCAAAAGAATCTTTACCATTGTTAAATGCCATTGTTGCTGCAATTGAAGGCATTAATCTTGATGTTACGAACACTGCTGCTATTTCTGAGGAGCAAGCAGCCGCCATTGATGAAGTATCTGCCAGAATGATTGAAATCTCGAACCTTCAAGATGATATTCGCATTTATAGTTCTAATACATCTAGCGATATTCACTTACTTGGAAAAGAGATTAATCGCTTCCGTAATGACATTATTTCCAATAATAATGTCCAGCTTTCCTCCATTGCCCTATTGCAACTTTCGAAAGCTGATCATATTTTATGGAAATGGCGTATTTATAATATGTTCCTTGGATTAGAAGACGTGCAACCAAGTGATGTATCTTCACATACTGAATGTCGTCTAGGTAAATGGTACACTGCATCCCGTACAATTGAACGATTTGGTCATTTACCAGATTATCGTGAATTAGACCAATATCATTTACAAGTACATCAATCGGCTAAGCTGGCTGCAGAAGCCTTTAAAGCTGGTAATATCGATAAAGCTAGTAACCATTTGCAAGAGGTAGATGAAGCCTCTGAACGAGTTCTATTCTATATTAATAACTTAATTACTTATTTGGAAAAAGAACGTGTTATGCAGTAAGTTGGAGGGACTACCCTTCTACTACTTTTAGGAGGTTGTAGCGTGAACAAAAGAGCGCTGATTAAATTTTTCGGAGATGTTTACGGGACAGGCTATCGCTTTTTTATTAAACAAAAAGCAATTGAGCTTGGCTTAAAGGGTTATTGCAAGTTAAATGCACAAGACCAAATTGAAGTAGAAGTGGAAGGCTCAAAAAAAGCAATTGATGAATTCCTTCTTTTTGTTCAAAAGGGTGTTAGCCCTCAGGCAGACTCTAACTCATTTGCTTTAGAGCTTTTTGACGATTTAAAAGGTTATGTACGTATGGAGTCGGACATTGTTTAAGTCTGGCTTCTTTTTTTCTCTTCCCTTTATACGCAAGAAAAACTTAAAATGAACGGACTAATGGTAATGGTCTTTTTATAGATCGAACATACTATAAAGGTTATAAGTACACCATTGGGCAAGTTTAGAGCTTTTTTCGCAAGAGTATATTCATTGAGAAACTTAGCAAACAGCAGTAAAATTAATGAAAGCACTATTATATTATTGAAACTTTATGTCGATTATTACGTATTAAAAGATAGACATATTGAAAAGCAAGGAGGAAGAAAACCATGCTCAGTATCGGACAGTTTTTCTCTAGACATACCGCTAGCCTTTTAATTTCTCTATCAACTGTTTCTATCGCAGCATTTGCGGTAAATCCAGGATTCTTCCTTGGTGGTTTATTGTTCGCGGGAACATATGCAACGAGCACAGCGTTGCTAAAACATAATCAAAAAAGGAAAGTTATGCACATAGCAGGTATTACAAAGGATGAGTACAAACATATTGAATTACAACTTTCAACTGCAAACAAACATATTCAAACATTAAGTCAAAACTATTTACGCGTACGTTCAGTTTCTGCTTTTAAACAATTACTCGAAATGACTCGTATTTCAAAAAATATCGTGAAAATTGTAAAAACTGATCCGCAAAAATTTTACAATGTGGAGCCATTTTTTTATGCGCACCTCCCTTCTGCCGTTGAATTAACAGATAAGTACACAATGCTATCTAAGCAACCAGTCAAAGATAAAGAAATCCAAGTTACATTATCTAAAACACGTGAAACGTTATCGGATTTAAATTCTACATTTCAAATTGATTTGAAAGATGCGCTTTCAAATGATATTGATCATCTTCAAATGGAAATTGAATTCGCGAACCGTTCCAATTTAAGAAGGAAAGAACAACTGGAATGGCGAGGCGATGAAAAATGACAGCTAACAGAGATTCTATCTATTCATTAGAATCATTGCCAGGCATCTCACCTCTTGTACAAAACTATTTAAAATCGTCAAATCAAGAGGCAATGACTACCTATGAAACGCTATCACCGCTTGCTCAAAGTCGGGCACTTTTATATGCAAGTCAAATTGACCTAACTAATTTTGAGTCTGTATTAACATTAGGTCAAGACTCTCAACGTGCTGTCTCTCAATTTGCAGATCGTATGCTTGCACAAGTGAAGGACAAAGATGTCACCAAAATTGGACAGATGCTTGATTCGTTAATGCAAACATTAGACCGAGTTGACCCTGCTGCACTGGAGCCTAAAAAACCTTCCTTCTTAAAAAAAATGTTCGGTAAAACAGAACCAACTGTTAAACAAACCCTTACTGAGTTTGAACGAATTAGTATTCAAGTTGAACGAATAGGCGTCCAACTTGAACGTGCACAGCTACAGCTAATAAGAGACGTTGAAATGCTCGAGCAATTATACACACATAATCGTGGTTTTTTTGAAGAGCTAGCAACTGCGATTGCCGCTGGACAGATGAAAAAACACCAGGCTATTGAAGTAGAGTTACCCGCAAAAGTTAGCATCGTACAAACGACTAAACAACCGCTTGCTATTCAGCAACTCAATGATTTCACAGCGCAACTTGAACGTCTTGATCAGCGTATATATGATTTACAAGTATCACAGCAGGTAGCTTTACAAACAGCACCGCAAATACGTATGATTCAACAGGCAAATCAAACACTCGCTGAGAAAATCGAGTTTTCAATCGTCACACTTATTCCGCTTTGGAAAAATCAATTAGCTATGATGCTTTCGATGAATATGGATCATCATTATGCACAGCTAGAAGAACGACTTGCACGTACAAATGAGCGGTTTACAAGCCCCACTTTTGAACAACAAGTATCGAAATTTAAAGAAACACAACATGAGCTAAAAATAGCCATTCAAGACGTTTTTGCTTTACATACGGCTACTGAAAAGGAAAAACAACATTTACAACAGGATGTAGCTGGCATGAAAGCATCAAAGACAACGGAATAAGAAAATGAGCGCTAAATTATATAAAGGGGTGTCTCAACAATTACGTGAGACACCCCTTTATCCTATTATGCGAAATACTCTTTATAGTAACCGCCAATATTACCAGTGTTATCAATAATGAAAACGAACTCTTCCGTTTCATTTTTCACTTCGTATTCTTTCCCAACTGTTAATACGTTTGATACTAAATATTTTGATGCGTTCGTATGTTTGCAAGTAACCGTACGAATTGTTGGTGCATCTTTCCATTTTAAATGTAACATAAATTCTCTACCTCTCTTTACTAGCCATAAGCTAACATCTATTGTTTATTTTATACGATTTTGGTTGTTTTGTGGAGAAAAAACTATAGAAGGCTATATTTTGTCCTTAATAAAGAATTGTTTACCTGTTTCAACTTATTAAAATTTATACTCGAGGTGTTGTTATGAGTTTCGGTGGTGTTCCGCAATGGTTCTTTATCATCGCAGTCGCATTTGCCATTTGCTTTATTTTATTTGCAGAATGGAATTCTAGAAAATAAGTGAGTCCATTTAGATGGACTCACTTATTTTTGTCTACATAACGTAATAAAGCAGTATATACTTGATGCCCATTGCAATTTTTCTCCTCTGTTTATTAGTAATTAAACAGGGCGTTTCTCTACCACCATATCTAGTTGATACGTAAGACACAACCGACCTTATGTTAGCGAAGATTGTGCCAGCGGAAAGCATCGCACATAATGGAAATCAACGGTAGTTGAACAAAACTGACTGAAGATAAACCTCCTCTGAAATTACTTCAGTGTTCGTTTTAAAAATTCTTTTGTACGTTCGTGTTCTGGGCTTACTAACACCTTGGATGGTGGCCCTTCTTCAACAATTACGCCTTTATCCATAAATACAACTCGGTCTGCAACTTCTTTAGCAAACTCCATTTCATGCGTAACAATCAGCATCGTATTTCCTGCATTGGCTAACTCACGCATTACTTTTAACACTTCCCCAACCATTTCTGGATCTAGAGCAGAGGTAGGTTCATCAAATAACATCACATCAGGATTCATAGATAGTGCTCGAGCAATTGCCACCCGTTGCTTTTGACCACCCGAAAGCTGGCGTGGCTTTGCATTAACATATTGGTCCATCCCAACTATTTTAAGATATTTCAAAGCAGTCTTCTCAGCTTCTTCTTTCGAACGTTTTAAAACTTTAACCTGTCCTACAGTACAATTTTTTAACACATTGTGATTATTAAACAAATTAAACTGTTGGAAAACCATTCCCAGATGCGTCCGATAAGCTTGAATGTTATGCTTTTCGTGTAAAATATTTTCCCCTTTATAAATAATTTCTCCACCATTTGGTGTTTCAAGTAAATTGATGCAACGCAGAAGGGTTGATTTACCTGATCCTGATGAACCGATTAAACATACAACCTCTCCCTTTTCTACTTTAAAATTCACATCTTTTAATACTTGGTTACGACCAAATGATTTACTTAAATGATCTATTTGAATGATTGCCATTTGTTCGTTCCCCCTAGTCTATTTCTTTCAGTTCTTTTTGATAAGCATCAGGTCCATCAAGACGTTTTTCTACATATAGCAGAATTCTTGAAGCCGTAAATGTCATGATGAAGTAAAGCACACATGCGACAAAGAAAGATTCGAAATAACGGAAGTTATTACCCGAAATCGATTTTGTTTGGAAGAATAATTCTGTTACACTAATTACACTTAAAACAGCAGTATCTTTAATATTCATAATTAATTGGTTACCTGTTGCAGGTAAAATGTTACGTGCAACTTGCGGTAATACAACATGCATCATAATTTGCACATGCCCCATGCCAATCGCAGAAGCAGCCTCGTATTGTCCTTTATCGATTGAGACAATCCCACCACGTACGATTTCAGCCATATACGCACCCGTATTCAATGAAACGACTAAAATACCAGCAGTAATAAAGTGCATATCGATGCCAAAGGCAATATCTAGTCCGTAATATACGACCATTGCTTGTACAATCATTGGTGTACCACGGAAAAATTCAACATAGCATGTCAGTATAAAATTAATACATTTTAATAAAATATGTTTTATACTTTTTTTACGAACTGGAATGGTATGCATAATCCCAATAAAAAATCCGATGAATGCACCAATAATTGTACTGATTGTTGAAATGAGTAACGTATAATACGCTCCTCGTAAAAACATTTGCCAGTTGTTTTCTATAATAGAAATAATCCATTCTAAACTCATGATGTTCCTCCTAACAACGTGTTGTTGCTTGATATCAATTATGCCTTAGCGAAATCATCTTTTCATTTGAATGAATAAGCTTTATTCAAATTATGTGACACACTTCTTAGACATGCATTATTCAGTTTGACTTTCTCTCTGAATCAACAAATTTATAATAGAGACTGTCCCAAAGTCACTTAAACTTTTGAAGTAAAACACTGCTTGAATATGAAAAAATAGCATACGAGAAGACAGCTCAGTATACTATTTTTTCGATTAGGACAGCTCCAGTGATATTACTGTGCTGCTGGTTGTTGCAAAATAGCTTCTTCCATAATTTTTTGGCGATCATCTTCTGAAATACCTTTTAAAATTTCATTGATTTTCTCTAGACTCGCGTCACCTTTACGTAAACCTACTGCAATAGAAGTATTAGAAATATCTGTATCAAATCCTTCTTCAAATGATACAAATGTAAATTTATCATTAGCTGCTGCTGCTGAAATACCTTCTGGACGTTCAGCTACATAGCCATCAATTTTGCCAGCTTCTAAAGCTACACGCATTGCAGAGAAGTTTTCCATCGCTGTTTGCTTTTCTACACCTTTAATTTGATCGATAACATTATAGTTCGATGTATTTAGCTGAGATGTAACTTTTGCACCTGAGAAATCTTGAATTGATTTGGCATTTTCATACTTGCTACCTTTTTTAATAACCATTACGAAATCAGAAGTATAGTAGTTTTCAGTGAAATCAATTGTTTGTTTACGTTCTTCTGTTGGAGACATCCCTGCTACAATTGCATCAATTTTTTTGGATTGAAGCGCAGGTACTAAACCATCCCATTCCATTTTTACAACGACTAGTTTTTTGCCTAAACCGTCAGCGATTTTTTTCGCCATTTGTACATCATAGCCGCCTGCATACTCTGCATTATCAGCAATTTTTACTGCGCCGTTAGAATCATCTTGCTGTGTCCAGTTAAATGGTGGATAACCTGCTTCCATCCCAATGCGGAATTCTCCACCGCTTTCATCCTTTGCACCATCTCCTGTTGCTTTTTCATCCTTGTCACTAGTACCACAAGCCGCTAACAGGATTGCTGTCATTGCTGTTAACATAAATAACAACCATTTTCTTTTCATCTAAAACTCCCCTTTTCTGTAAAAAAAATAAAGCAACTGTACAAAAAAAGACCTAAGTTCTGAACTTAGGTCTTACCTTTTATTAACAGTTGCCCAAATCCTCACTATAATTTCCATGTTTCCGAGATAGCACAACCTAGTAAACTGGAATTATATTTACTAGGACAGTCCTGCACTTATTCACTGCAGACCCAGCATAAAAGTACGAGCTCCTTTTATACTTCGGCGATATTTCCTTCTCCATTACGTCTTCGCTTGCTTTAACTCAGCAATGGACTAATAAATACCGCGCCTCTACCTCACGAAAAACAAAAGTGAGGTTTGTTTATTTAATTGTTATATAGATATTACTATAAAGCTAGCATATTCGTCAAGATAGTTTTATCATTTTTCTGACTAATGACAAAATTAGCCTATAATCCTTCTTAAATCCATAAATTAAGTAGAATATCATTAAAAACGTTTGGCATTATTTCACAAATTTTTATTATTAAAAACAATAATTATAAACCATAAGAATCTATTTTTAAGTTCAACAAAGGCCCTTTAGACCATGAAGTATTTTTTCGAAAGTACATCTTAAATTAAACGGACTACAAAAAACCCTACAAAACAGTTCATTTTGTAGGGTTTTGGCATGTCATTTATTGAATTAAGAATTTAATAATAAATCTTCTGGATTTTCAAGTAACTCTTTAACAGTTTTAAGGAAGCCTACAGAATCTTTACCATCGATAATACGGTGGTCATAAGATAATGCTAAGTACATCATTGGGCGAATTTCTACTTCACCATTTACTTCTACTGGACGTTTTTTAATTGAGTGCATTCCTAAAATAGCCGCTTGTGTACCGTTCATAATAGGTGTTGACATTAATGAACCGAATACACCGCCATTTGTAATAGTGAATGAACCACCTTGAAGATCAGCTAAACCTAATTTTTTATCGCGTGCTTTTTTAGCTAGGTCTGCAATTGAATCCTCAATTTCAGCGAAGTTTTTACGGTCTGCATCACGAACAACTGGTACTACTAAACCTTCTTCAGTTGATACAGCTACACCAATATCAAAGAAGTTATTTAAGTGAATTTCATCGCCAACGATTTGAGCATTCACATAAGGGTATTTTTTAAGTGCTGCAACAACAGCTTTTGTGAAGAATGACATGAAACCAAGTTTAGAGCCTGTAGACTCAAAGAATTGATCTTTTTTACGAGAACGTAATGCCATAACATTAGTCATATCAACTTCATTGAATGTTGTAAGCATAGCAGTCGATTGCTTAACTTCTAATAGACGTTTAGCGATTGTTTGACGACGACGGCTCATTTTTTCAACTGTTACACGTGAATTATCTACAGCTACTGCTGCTTGTGGCGCTGCAGCTGGTTTAGCTTGAGGTGCTGCTACAGGTGCTGTACCATGAGCTGCAACATCTTGTACACGTACACGACCTTGTGGATCAACTGGAGATACAGCTGCAAGATCGATTCCTTTTTCACGAGCAAGTTTACGTGCTGCAGGAGATGCGATTACACGTTCGCCAGAAGTTTCTTCCACAACAGGTGCTGCTGCTGGTGTTGGTGCAGCTACAGCTTGAGCAGCCGCTGGTGTTGGAGCTTCTGCAACTGGTGTTGCTGCTGGTGCAGGTGCCGCACCTTCGCCCGCTTCTACAACTGCGATTACTTGGCCTACAAGAACAGTATCGCCTTCTTCAGCTAAAATTTGTGTTAACACCCCAGCTTCTTCAGAAATGATTTCAGCATTTACTTTATCTGTTTCAAGTTCAACGATGAATTCACCTTTTTCCACGCGGTCGCCCACTTTTTTAACCCACTGTGCAATACTACCTTCTGTAATCGATTCTGCTAATTCAGGGACTTTAATTTCAGCCACTTTCATTTCCTCCTTTGATTAACGTGCATGCGTTTCATGCACATAAAGGGCTACCGCCTTAGGCACGTAGCCCAGCTTCCAGTAATAATGATATGTTTAGTTTACTTTTACCGTTTCAGCAACTGCTTCTTCAATTAGAGCTGATTGAGCTGCTTTATGAGAATCTGCATCACCTTCTGAAGTTGAGCTCATTGCAGGACGACCTACATAACGAAGCTTTTTACCTTCAGATAGTTCATATAATGTTTCCAATGCGTAATTCCAAGTACCTTGGTTTTTAGGTTCTTCTTGTACCCATACAATTTCTTTAACATTTGGATACTTAGCAATAATATCAGCAACTTGCGTCGTTGGGAATGGGTAAAGTTGCTCTACACGAACAATGTGTAAGTGATCGAAGCCTTCTCCATCTTTCACGCGGTCTGCTAAGTCAATCATTACTTTACCAGTACCTAATACAATTCGTTCAACAGATTTAGTTTTTGAGCCTAAACCTGGTTGTTCGATTACTTCTTGGAATGCGCCATTTGCTAATTGTTCAGCATTTGCTGCAGCTAATGGATGACGAAGTAATGATTTTGGTGATACAACAACTAATGGACGCACACCTTCTGTTTCTAACATTGCTGCTTGACGACGTAATAGGTGGTAGTAGTTTCCTGCATTTGAGCAGTTTGCCACAAACCAGTTATTTTCAGCAGACATTTGTAAGTAACGCTCCATACGGCTTGAAGAGTGTTCAGGACCTTGGCCTTCATACCCGTGAGGTAAAAGAATAACTAAGCCTGATTTTTGGCCCCATTTAGAACGTGCCCCTGAAATGAAGTTATCAAACATCACTTGAGCCATATTCGCAAAGTCACCAAATTGTGCTTCCCATACTGAAAGTACGTTGCCTTTTTCTAAATTGTAACCGTATTCAAACCCAACAACCCCAGCTTCTGTTAATGGTGAATTGTGTACCGTAAATGAAGCGCTTGCACCAGAAATGTGGTGAAGTGGTGTAAATACGTTACCATTATTTTTGTCATGTAATACTAAATGACGCTGTGAGAATGTACCACGTTGAGCATCTTGACCAGTAAATCGTACTGGAGTGCCATCTTGAATTATTGTTGCGTATGCTAATGTTTCAGCATGGCCCCAATCAATTTTTGCAGACGCAAATGCATCACGACGTTTTTCTAAAATTTTGCCTAATTTCTTTTGTGGCTCGAAGTTTTGTTCAAATACTAATAGTTCTTCATTAATCGTTTCTAAACGTTCAGCACCTACTGCTGTATCGATTTGTGGGAAGTTAATTTTTAATTCTTCTGGCATTTCTACATGTTTGTGTTCATCTTTTTCTGCCATTTCTTTTACGTGATCGTAAGCAACTTGCATTTCCGCATAAATAGCTGAATCAAGTGCCGCAACCTCTTCTGCAGTAACTAAACCTTCTGCTACTAATTGTGCACCATATAATGCACGAATAGTCTCATGTTTTGCTACAAGTTTGTACGTCTCTGGATTTGTTACAGTTGGGTCATCTGTTTCATTATGACCATGTCGACGGTAACCAATTAAGTCAACAACAATATCTTTACCGAATTTTTGACGGTAGCTTGCTGCAAAACGACCTACTTGAGATACAGCTTCTGGGCTGTCTGCGTTCACATGAACAACAGGTACTTCATAACCTTTAGCTGGGTCAGAAGAATAAACAGAAGAACGAGAGTCTTGAAGCTCCGTAGTGAATCCAATCATATTATTTGCAATGATATGAATTGTTCCACCTGTTGAGAAACCTTCTGTTTTCGAATAGTTTAATACTTCCGTTACAATACCTTGACCTGGGAAAGCAGCATCACCGTGCACAAGAATACCTAGGCCTTTAGCGGGATTGTGGACAGCTTGCCCTGGTTTAGATGTATCATCCTGTGTTGCACGAGTAGCACCTAATACAACTGGATTTCCAACTTCTAAGTGAGAAGGGTTATAAGCTAGTTTTACGTTCATACCTGATTCACGAGTGTATGAAGCACCCATGTGGTATTTCACATCGCCAGTCCAACCTTTTGTAATTTCTAGTCGACCATGCTCTGGCATAAATAAATCGTTCGAAACATGTGCAAAGTCTGAGAACATCATGTCATATGGTTTATTTAAAATATGTGTTAGGACATTTAGACGACCACGGTGAGCCATTCCTATACGAACATTTTCAACATTATTTGCTTCTACTGTTTTTAAAATTTCATCAAAAAGGACGATTTGAGTATCTAATCCTTCACCAGAGAAACGTTTTTGACCAACAAATGTTTTGTGAATGAATTTTTCAAAGTTTTCAACACGTGTTAAACGATCTAAAAGCGCTTTTTTCTCATCTGAAGTTAGAGCTTGTTTTAAAGAACCAGATTCAACTTGAGCTTGAATCCATTCACGTTCTTCAGTTGCTACAACATGACCGTATTCAAATGCTACTTTATCTGTATATACAGATTTTAAAAAGTCTATTGCATCCTTACCATTTTTCACGCCCGCTGGCACATCTTTGAAGAAGATAGCAGCAGGTATTTCTGCTAAATCCGCAGGACTTAAGTTGAAAGCACTTTCTTCAATTTGTGCTGTTTGAAGTGCACGATTTTTTAAAGGATAAATATCTGCTGCTAAATGCCCTTGAGTACGAATTACATCAGCTAATTTTACAGCTGCCAATACCTTTTTATAATCGCCAGCAGGAGCTGCTGAACCACTTACTACAGCTACATCACCTTCTACTTCTACTGGTGCACCAAATTGTTGGAATAATGATACTAACTCCGGTTCTACTTCTTCAGGAGACTGTAAGAATAAGTCGTATTGCTCCATCACATATCCTAAGTTAGGACCAGAGAAAGCTGACCATGGAGAACTTACAGTTGTAACGTTGTTCGACATGAAAAATGACCTCCAAATTTTGCCTATCGGCAGTTCCATTAATTAAATTACAATTAATTATATAATATTATCCCGTTCTTTTAAAGGACGTTCGACACAAATTATCCATATTTTAAAGAACGTTTTTTCCATCTCAATCTTACTACTCTTCACAAAAAATACAACACTTTTTAGCAAATTAAGCAATTTTTTTCCCGAAGGCTAAAAATCTTAAATAAACCGCGCATTTTCCTTAATATTTTAGCGGTATCCTCAACAAGAAAACGGTTCCAACATTTTCTTCACTCTTGACTTCTACTGATGCATTGTATTTTTCAAGTAACATTTTTGAGATGCTAAGCCCTAAGCCAGTACCGCCAATTTGGCGATTTCTCGCCTCATCAACCCGATAAAAACGATCAAAAATATACGGGAGATTTTGTTCAGCTATACCAATGCCGTTATCTGCGATTTGAATTTGCAGTTTATCATCTAAAGTTAAAAGGGAAATATTCACCTCTGGAACTTTTTCACAATAACGAATTGCATTTTCAACTATGTTGCGAACGATCTGACTAAGTGCATTGGATGTTATAAAAACTGGACCTATTTCACCAATTTTCGACAAAGTTATTTTGGCTGTCGGATGTAATAACTCCATTTCTGCTATTACACTGTCAATTACATCTATCGGATTCGCTTCACTCATCTCATCTTTTTCTTCCCGTCTGGCAAGCTCCAGTAACTCTTCAATCATTTTCCGCATACGTGTAATTTCTGTTAATGACGTCTCGATAGACTCTTCAAGAATAGCTGGATCATCTTTACCCCAACGTTTTAACAATGAAAGATGCCCCTCTATCGCTTGAATCGGTGTCCTTAATTCATGCGAAGCATCTGCGACAAATTGTTGCTGTTGTGCAAACGATATTTGCAGTTCATTCATCATCGCATTATACATTTTTAACAAATCACCAATTTCATCATGTGATGTATAGGATAGCTGAATTGGTTCATTAAAACCTTGGTCCATTACGGTTTTCATTGATGCACGTAATGCATGAAGGGGCTTTGTTAAATAGTTTGCTAAATAATAACCAATGGAACCTGAAAGTAATAGTGCACCAACACCTGCAATAAGCATAGCAGTTAACAAATAACGCATTAATGATTCAAAACGTGTTAACGGATGTATCACCTGTATATATACCTGAAAAAAACCAAGCTGTAACGGTTCATTTACGACATATGCGTCTTTTTTATCAATGGTCATTTGTTCAATGGAACCCATTGGCGTAAGTGGTGCAGCTTGTGAGGCATTATTAATACGTAAAATTTCAATTCCATCATTATTAAAAAGTCTTACAGTTTGATCACGGTCAACAATTGATTTTAATAAACCAGTATTTTGCTGTAGTTGTTGTACCGAAATGTTTGGCCCTTGGGACTCTAAAAATGAAACAACATCATCTTTTGTTCGTTTCACTTTACTTCCTTCATCATTTAAAAGCCAAGTATGCAATGATACATAAACGACTATACAAATAATCGCATAGCTAATAAAAATAACCGCACTAGATGTTAGCATCCATTTTCTTTGTAATGATAGTTTTGTGAAATATTCTTTTATTTTGATCATTCGCGCATCACATACCCTACTCCACGAACAGTTTCGATATAAGCATTCGAATCACCAGGTAGTTTTGTCCGTAAATGGCGTATATATACATCAACGACATTGGTCTCAATATCAGCATCATATCCCCAAACAGAAGTTAGAATAAGCTCACGAGTACAAACACGATTTTTATGTTCTATTAATAGCTTCAATAAATCATATTCTGTTTTTGTCAGATCAAGTTTTTTTCCTTGCACTAATACCTCATATGCATCAATGTCAATTTCAATATCTCGGAATTGCAGTGTATCTCCTCCTATTTTTTCGTTCGGCTCTACACGACGTAAAATAGTTCGTATGCGTGCAAGTAATTCTTCAATGGCAAATGGCTTCACTATGTAATCATCAGCCCCAGCATCTAAACCAGCAACTCTATCCATTACTGCGTCTCTAGCAGTCAGTAATATAATGGGTACTTGGGATTGCGTACGTATTCTACGGCAAATTTCAATTCCATTAATACTAGGTAGCATTACGTCTAGTAATAGCACATCATAATTTTCTGTTGTGGCAATTGTTAGCCCTTCTCGCCCATCAAAGGCAACAGTTACATTATAGCCTTCATGTTGTAACTCTAATTCTACAAAACGGGCAATATGCTTCTCATCTTCTACTAAAAGTATTTTTTTAGGCATCTGATCACCTTCTAATTTCAAAATATAGACATCCTTTCTATCATAGTCCTAGCATAACATCAATTAAAAAGCCTGTACCACAAGTAAATACTCGTTTGTACAGACTTTTATTAAAGTGGTCCCGTAATAAATAAATTATTTTTTCCGCATTCCTTCGCTTTATATAAAGCTTGGTCTGCTAAATCCATAAGCGACTCAAGAGTTATTGCATGATCAGGATAGTAAGCAATCCCAATAGATGCAGTAGGTGCAAAAAAATACTGTTCTATAGTCCAGCCATTTTTCAATTCATTGCGGATACGGTTAATAATGTGCATTATCTGGACTTGTCTCTCTTCTTGGTATCGGGTTAACCCCGTTAAAATAATGATAAACTCATCTCCGCCCATTCGGATCACTAAATCATGACTACGTACAGATGATATAAGCACATTACCGAAATTGCGGATAAAATCATCCCCCATATCATGCCCATATCGATCATTCACATCTTTAAAATCATCTCCATCGATATACAGCATGGCGATACAAGTGTCTTTTGCTTGTGCATCTGACAATATCTTCGGGAATTCTTTCAATAAAAACCTTCGATTTGGTAGCTGTGTTAGACTATCGTGATAGGCTAAATAGAGTAAATCATTTTCTCGTTCTTTTCGATGAGTAATTTCACGTGAAACCATAATTATTTGGGAAATCGTTGCACGTTCTGTATCATGAACGACCGTCACATTTCCTTCGGTCCACACTGGGGTACCATCTTTTGACTTTAGTAAAAGCTCAAACTGTGTATCCGACTTCGCTGTAAAATCATTTAAAAATGCTTGCCAGGCAGGCTTACTTTGCTCGTCAATTATACTATTGTAAAACTGTCCCTGTAATTCAACAATCTCATACCCTAAATACATCCTATATGACGGTGAGGCATAAATAATAATGCCATCCTCATTGATAATAACAATTAAATCATTTGTATTTTCTGTAATTAATCGAAAAGTACGCTCAATATTTTTTAATTCCGTTAACATTCTTTTCTTGTCCGTAATATCATAGTTAATGGATAAATATTGTTCCACTTTGCCAAATTCATTTTTCAATGGCACAATGGCTGCCTCTACCCAATAGTCTGCATGATATTTGGTGCGATAGCACAGCTCCCCTCGCCATACCTCCCCCAGAACAAGGGACTCGTTAATCGTTTGAAAAACTCCTTTTTTATTATTACGTGGCTCGATAAGATTGTAAGGTTGCCCAATTAGCTCTTCAGCTGTAAATCCAGAAGCATTTAAAAATAAATCATTTACTTCTATAATCGTGCCTTCATTATCCAAAATAGCTATAGAAGTTGCAAAATTCAAGGCGGCCTTAAACACTTCGAGACCGTGGGTTTTTGAGCGTAACGCTGCCTTTTGCTCAGTAAATTGTGTGAAATCTTGCATGATAAGAAAAATAGCAAAGGAGTTATCACCTTGCATTACAGGTGACAACGATACTAAATACATGCGCTCCTTTTTATCCAATGTATGAAGCTTAATAAGCTTTTCACCAATATTTTCGCCCATCGCAGCCCTTTGTAAATAGTTTTGTATTTTTTCAATTTCTTCTTGAGGGATAATAGGTAAATTAATGAACGGCTGATGTTTCACCATATCATTATCTAAATTAAAATCTTCTATGAAGCTTGAATTTACTTCATATATAGCACCTTCTTCAGATAAGATAACTGTTGAAAAAAAAGCATGATCAAACATCGATCGCATAAATAAAAATTTATCTTCAATACTTCTGTCATATAATATTTCTTTTGTTATAGCTAAAATATAGTAATCTTCCCCGTCTTTAATAGGTCTGACAGAGGTCTCATATTTTCGAACTTCAGATTTAACATAGGCATAATCCACATAATCGATTTGTTGATGCTGTTCAATAGCTCGGTGATAATTTTCTTGAATAATGACAAAATTCCGACGAGAAGTAACAGCAGACAGCATTCTCCCAATGGCACTTGCAGATACCAGAACTTGGGCAGCCTGATTTAAGCGAACATATTGATAATCGTCTCCTACTTTTTTCATTAAATAGACGAAATCTTCTCCAATAAATAGTTGATTGAAAAGCTTTTCGCTTAAAAGATATTCCATAATGTCACTCTCCATTATAAAGTCACATATATATAAATTCGTTATAAATGGGATATATTTATAACATAAAAATTACACTAATATTATATCATATTTAGAATCGTTTAACTTTCTTGAATTAAGAAAGATTCTATCCTTTTTGAGGAAAAATTTGATGATATTTTACTTAAAAAACGGGAAAACAATACTAATGTAATGCCAATTTCGCCATTTTGATGTAAAATAAGACTATAAAAGACTTTTTATCCATATATAACATAAGAAAGAAAATGATACTCCCCTTCTATTATTCTGAATTAACTGACAATTAAACTTATTTTTTGTTTAAAAGAGCAATTTGATTGCACGAGGCAGTAGACTTGTTATATTATATCAATAAAACTAGCCATTTTTCGGTATGGTCGCAAAATCAGTAAGACAGCGGGAGATTATGGATATCATAGTTATAACGTCTAGTTCTTTGGGTTTTTAATTCCAGTACGAATTTTAGTTTTATTCTTTATGCTTTAACGGAATTGTTTTAACTACCCTTGTAAAGGAGGCGTTTCGTATGCTTAAACATCGAGACCTACATGAATGTACAGAGCTTTATGAGCTATTATCGCATCCATCTGTTTTTCCCTTCGTCCGTCAAAAAGCCAAATCGGCGGATGAATACTGGTTTATGACCAAGCAACTAATCGAAGAAGAAGCGAGAGGGCTCGCTATCTCAAGGACAATTACCGACGATTGGGGGCAACCAATCGGCACCATTAGCATTCATGATGTTGAGGACGGTGCAGGCTTCCTCGGAACGTGGATAGGACTCCCTTATCAAGGGCAAGGTTATAACCAAAAGGCAAAAATGCTTTTTTTGAATGAATTATTTTTTGATTATAATTTCAATACGGTTTTCCTTCGTATTCGAGTTGAAAATTTAAAATCACAACGTGCCGCATTAAAGTTACCTTATGTAGTATGTGCAAATGATAGTCACCCTACTTTATTAGCACAAGTTAATAGTGGAGAGGCACAATTTGATTTATATAAAATCCCTCGCGATTTGTTCTATCTGACAACTGCCAATCAAACACAAGAGGGCGAAGAACAAGCAATGTAATAGTAACAATAAAAAGCAATGTGTACTGTTTATCCTCACAGTACACATTGCTTTTATTTTTTATATTGTAATATTAACTTCGCCATTTCATCTGGCGTTTTCGGTTTTTGTGTTTTTTCCATCGTCGCAATCATTTCCACTTTTCGCTTTGTTAATGTATAGACCGATTTCATAAACGATTCCTTTGTTAATTCTTCTTCTTGTAATACTTCAGCATATCCTTGTTTTTTAAATAAGTTCGCATTTAAAATTTGATCGCCTCGACTTTTTTGTGCAGAAAGAGGGATTAATAACATTGGTTTATGAAGTGCTAAAAATTCAAAAATAGAGTTTGACCCTGCACGCGAAACGACAAAATCTGCTGCATGCAGTAAATCAGGTAATTCAGTTGTTACATAGTCATATTGTTTGTAGCCAGGCATTCCCTCCAAGCTTTCATCTTTATTCCCTTTTCCACATAAATGAATAACTTGGAACGTTTGCAATAGTTCAGGGAGATTTTGGCGTAATGCATCATTTAATACAACTGAGCCAAGGCTTCCTCCCATAACTAAAAGAACAGGTTTAGCTGCTGTAAAACCACAAAAAGAAAGACCCTTTGCTTTGTTACCGTTAAATAATTCTTCGCGAATAATAGAACCAGTACATGTTGCCTTTTCCTTTGGTAAATGCTGTAGCGTTTCTTCAAAAATAGTGAAGATATGAGATGCAAATGGAAGGGCAATTTTATTTGCCAAGCCAGGCGTTACATCTGATTCATGTATAACAACGGGTACGCCAGCCAATTTCGCTGCCATCACAACAGGGACAGAGACAAATCCACCTTTTGAAAAGATGACATCTGGCTTCACTTTTTTTATAATACTAAACGCTTGCATAATACCAGCAAGCACTTTAAATGGATCTGTAAAGTTTTTCATAGAGAAATAACGACGCAACTTCCCACTTGCTATCCCATAAAAAGGGACTTTAGGAAATGCCTCGCCGATTAATTCTTTTTCAATACCTTGCTCTGAACCAATATAGTGGACATCATAACCTAGTTCAAGTAAAGAAGGTAATATCGCTTGGTTAAGTGATACATGGCCTGCTGTCCCACCACCGGTTAAAATGATTGTTAGTTGTTTCACGTAAATTCTCCTATTCCTTAAAAGCCATTGTAGCCAAACGCTACTTTTTGTTTACAGTCTTTTATTTTACTATATGCGAAAGAAAAGATATAGATGAAGCTTTTAATTTTTCAGTCATATTTTGTCTACTCTATGCTATACTAATTCATTATGCTTATAAAGGAAGTTACTCATTATGGATAAAACTACAACGTTAAAACAGAAGTATGCTTTAATTTTAAAAATCATTTTGCCAATTTTAGTCACCCAAGTAGCAATTTATCTTATTTCATTTTTCGACATTTTAATGTCTAGCCGCTACGGAACAGCCGATTTAGCTGGGGTTTCGATAGGTTCGTCCATTTGGATGCCCATTTATACGGGACTTTCTGGCATTTTATTAGCGATAACACCGATCGTGTCCCAGCTAGTTGGAGCTAAAAAAGAACATGCTGCGAAAAAGGCTGTTCAGCAAGGCTTATATGTTGCCCTTGTCCTTTCTGCCTTAATATTTATTTTATTATTTGTCGGACTTGATTGGATACTTGGAAATATGCAACTAGAAGAAGCAGTACATAACATTGCCAAATCCTATATTCACGCTATGTGCGTTGGACTTATTCCACTTTTTTTATTTTTTGTCCTACGTTGCTTTATCGATGCGTTAGGTCAAACACGGGTAACAATGATTATTACGCTACTAGCAACACCTATTAACATTTTACTAAATTATATATTCATTTTCGGCAAGTTTGGTGCGCCAGAGCTTGGCGGTGTGGGCGCAGGTGTCGCTACAGCTATTACCTACTGGTTAATGTTCTTTATCACCGTTTGGATCATTGCGAAACGAGTGCCTTTTGAACACTTTAATATATTCCGAGAATGGCCAAAGCTGGAATGGTTAAGCTGGAAAGAGATATTAGTTATTGGTGTACCAATTGGCATTTCCCTATTCGCGGAAACAAGTATATTTTCTGCCGTAACGATGATGATGAGTAGCTTTAGTACAGAAATCATAGCAGCACATCAAATTGCTATAAACTTTACATCGTTGTTATACATGGTTCCCCTAAGTATTTCAATGGGTGTTACGATATTAGTAGGTTTTGAAATTGGTGCGGGTCGACTCCGTGATGCAAAAATTTATAGTTATTTATGTGTCGGGACAGCCATTGTATTTAGCTTTTTTTCAGCTTGTATTCTGTACTTACTACGCGAACAAATCGCAACAATGTATTCAACGGATCAGTTAGTATTAAAATATGCGCAACAATTTTTAGTGTATGCTGCCATTTTCCAACTGTCAGATTCTATTCAGGCTCCAGTGCAAGGCGCTTTAAGAGGATACAAGGATGTAACTATCACATTCATTATGGCGATTATTTCCTATTGGATTATCGGATTGCCTACAGGATATTTACTAGCTAACTATACCGATTTCGGGCCAGTTGGTTATTGGCTTGGACTTGTAGCTGGTCTATCTGCTGGTGCAATTACACTATTAATTCGCTTACTGCTCGTACAAAAAAGATTCGTTTTACGATAAAAACAACGCAAAAATGTTGAATATGGACATTTTTGCGTTGTTTTCTGTATTAAAAGACTAAAACCATTACTATCGGAGAATGCCAGTACGAATAATCGAAACTTTCACTTTCGGCTCTAATGTTAGTGAAGCAAATTGCTCGTGCCAGTCATCCTTAAACATTTTTGGATGATAGGCACGAATGTATCGCCCTATCCCTAACGTATCTGACTTCTGTTCTTGAAGGATTTGAAGCACTTCCTCAAAGTCAGCTTGAATTCTTTGTTGAAAATTTTCCTCTAGCGTTTTTAATATGTCCTTCTTATACAAATGATCTTGTGAAAACTCATCAATTTCTAAATCGATTTTATAGTCCATCGTTATTTTTTTCATGTCTTCGTAGATAGTCCACTTTCTCTTTAAATGAATGACCTCTGAAGTCACAGGTATGTCCTTATCATTTAAATTCATCATATATTCAATTCGTGCATGTTGACTTGCTTCATCCATTAATAAAAGCATACTTAACGATTGTTTAGGATTTAAGATTTTCCCTGTAAATATCTGACCAGAAAACAAAGCAACCCCTGCTGCTTCTGCTATATTTTTTTCTTCATTCATTTTTATATAGGGAATTGATATATCTATTGCATCATCAAACAGCGTCGAGCCAATCATTTGTAAATCAAGTTTGGGATAAATTGTATTTTTCTCAGTGCTTTCAATAAAGCGCTGATAGTACCCTCCTGCATTGTCTGTTACTTCCTTAGTTAACTCAATAAAAGGCTTTACATCCCCTTCAGTCAATGCAACTTTAATAGATATCGGATTTTGGGGATCACGAAAATAAATATCTAAAATGTCATAAAGAGGTTCCTTTGCAGTATCACTTGAAATAAGAAGTGTCGCTAATTCAGACAAATCTAATGTTTGTTCCACTTTCATGTCCGCTCTATTACGGATATCGCGGGGAGAAATACCTTCCGCTTCTATTACCATTATTTTACTTTTATTATCAATTAACTTAGGGTAAGCGTAATATCCTTTATATTCGCCTACTTTCCCTTCAACTCCAACGAGTGACACAACTGACGAGTTTTTATATAAACGTTCATCCCAACAACCAGCAAGGAATACAATCAACAGTAATATTATCCCTTTTCGATACACTCTTTCCCCCTCCATTTATTCCAAAAAATAATGAGTATAGGCAATAGAAAGGTAAAAATTAAAAATATATAATGGAAAGAACTTTTCATCAATTCAATCACTCTAAATTTCACCAAAAAAAGTGGGACTATCGCTAGCAACACATGATAAATCATAATTTGTAACTTAGGTCGTTTTCTTTCTTTTACAAAATGAATGATTCTAAAGGTGAAATTTACAATCATTACAGTAACGATTGACCAAGATAACCAAATATACACAAAGAAAATATCAAGTCGCTTCACAAAAGTCACTTCTTGCGATTTTAAAATATAAATGATCGGCTCTGGTACTAGTTTGATTTCCTCGATAGTAAAAAACATGAGAGAAAAAAGCACTGAGATAAAATAAAATGCAAAAATCACAAGCTGATATAGGAATATTGGCTTGCCCTTCAATGTTAACTCCCTTTGTAAAAAGGGGCGAAATATTAAAAACATTTCTGCGCCCATAAATGCGAATGCACCATGAATAAAGCCCTGAATGATTTGTTTTTTATTAGTAAAATCAAGCGGAAATAAGTTTGTCCAAGTAAGATCTGGTACCGCGAGCATTAAAAAAATGATAAAAATAAATACGAGTGGAATAAGCATCACACCAATATTGATTACTGTTTCTGGTCGACTTAAATTGGCATATAACGATAGTGCCACAATAAAAAAGATGACAATCCATTCGGGTGTTTGAGGTAAAACCCATGATGCTAATACAAATTCCATATAGGCTATAAATGACGCGATCATTAAAAACCAATAAATTTTATATACCCATTGAAAAAATGTATTTAAATAGAAATAACGATAATAACGTTCAAAAAATAATAATAAAAAATAATGCCATATTGCTGCTACGATAAATAGCACCCAAGCCATATTTCTACTTTCACTAATTAATGGCGTTTGAAAGGAAATATAAATAAATCCTGTTTCTATAAAAAATAATAGTAAAAAAAATTGTCCTTTAGATAGGGAAAAATTCAAGGTGTATCACCATTCTTTACACTGTTATCCTTCGGTGGACTAAAAGTTGTGACTTGGACAGTTGGTTTGAAATACGGTCCTCGTACAAACACTTTGTATATTTCCTTTGGCTGAAAAGGCACAATTGGTGCAAAGTATGGTTGTTTTAAAGAACTTAAATTAATCAAGTGAATCAATAACACAACAACTCCAATGACAATACCGAAAAAACCAAATAATGAGGCGAGCAACATAAATGGAAATCGAAGCATACGAATTGATGTATTTAGTTCTACGGAAGGCACTACATAGCTTGAAATTGCGGTTAAAGCGACTACTATCACCATTAAATTTGAGACTAAGCCAGCACTTACAATTGCATCCCCTATTACTAATCCTCCAACGATTCCTATCGTCTGTCCTACTGATTGTGGCAATCGTATACTGGATTCTCGAATAAGCTCCATAATAATTTCTAAAATAAGTGCTTCTATTAACGGTCGATAAGGTATTTCATTTACGTCATGCTTTACTTGATTACTCAACTCTAAAGGAAGTACTTCAAAGTGAAAACTGATAATAGCAATATAAAATGCAGGTAAGAAAACAGCTGCAAGAAATGACATTAACCGAACTATCCGATAAAAGGTACCGACCAACACACGACCATTATAATCATCAGGCGATTGATAAAAGGAAAAAAATGTTACAGGTGCTATTAAGGCTGTCGGAGAAATATTTGTTAACAATACGACTTTACCTTCTACTAAATTAGCTACAACGCGATCAGGTCTCTCCGTATTTAGCAATTGTGGAAAAGGCGACCAAACAGAATCCTCTAACTCATCACTTAATTGGCCAACACTATAAAAATATTCAATGTTAATAGCGTCAATACGTTTTTCAATCTCATCCAAAGTTTCAGGTTTTATGACCCCATCTATATATAAGTAATACGCTTTCGTATTTGTCTCTTTACCGATTGAAAAAGATTTAACTACTAGCGCTGGATTATGAATTCGTTTCCGTAATAATGCCAGATTTGTTTCGAGGCTCTCGACAAGCCCCTCATGTGAACCACGAAGAACATGCTCATTATTTGGCTCGTCAGGGTTTCGTTGTACTTGGTTCACAACAGTAAGAGAAAGCATTTCACCAGTTTCAGGTATTACGATTAGTGTTTCTCCATTACAAATGTGCTCAATCGCTAGTGGTAGAGAAAATGGCTCAAGTGTAGTGATTAACGTTTCACTCCAAAAGGGCTTGTTTGTATCTAACCGAGCATAAATCGTATCGAGTACTCTTTGCACTTCTTTTGCATCTACGAGCGAGGTATAAAAGCATAAAATAGCAGACGTTCCTTCTCGCCAATCTACTTGTCTCACTGTAAAATCAGATGAATGATTAAATGCTTTTTGTAGGCTTTTCATCATTAATTCCACTTTATCCATAAAACGCCTCCTATACTTGGAAGTATAGGCAAAAAAGGCTTTTCTCAAACGGCTATGTCACGAATGTCCCGTTTTCTTTCCTGTGCAAAATAAAAAGACGCCCAAATAAGTCTCAGACTTATTGGACATCCTAATTATTTTTGTATTGTTTCTATGAAACATTCAACTTATTATTTTTGAATAAACTGTTGAGTCCAGTAGTTACCAGACTTCACATAACCAACACCAATATGCGTGTAATTCGCATTTAAAATATTCGCACGGTGTCCTGGTGAATCCATCCAAGCTTGTACTACCTCTTGTGGTGTACGTTGACCTTGAGCGATATTTTCACCTGCACTCTTATAAGTAATACCTAAAGCTTTCATACGATCAAATGGTGAACCAAAAGTTGGACTAGTATGTGAGAAATATTTTTTTGATTGCATATCTTGAGATTTTTCTCGAGCAGCAGCCATTAATTTATCATCTGTTTGTAATGCTTTTAAACCAGCTTTAGTACGCTCAGCATTCGTTAATTTTACTACCTCTTGTTCAAAAGCATTCACATCCGAAGTAGTTGTCGTCGGTGTAGAAGTAGTCGGTGGTGTCGTTGTTGTATTATTTTGTTGATTTGTTTGTTGATTTGTTTGTTGATTTGTTTGTTGATTTGTTTGTTGATTAGTATTAGTTTGAGTATCTTTAGATGGTGTTGTCGTATGTGGTTTAGTTATAACCCACTTGTGATTTGACCAATTATTATTATAGTAAACTTTACAGTTTGTTGTTTGATTTGCTGAGTTCCCCTCTGTAGTATTAGAAGCAGCAGAAGCCAACTGAATTGGAGCTGCTAAAAGAAATGTTGCACAAATTGCAGTAAGTGTTTTTTTCATTTTGCAATCTCTCCTCTCTGCAACCTATCGTAAAGTACGATTCTATTAAAAATCTTCCCAACATCTGCTAGCTTCTCCAATAGAAAAGTAGTTTCCGTGAAACAGGGGTTTTTTTGTTATAATTTTTAGCAAGTTTCACCATGCTATGAAATACTTACGTTTTATATAGGGTTGACAATACTTAAAATGAAGCTATTTATAGACTTTGAGTTTTATTAAAAAGGTCATTTTATGACAGTAGCGGGCCTTTAAAGAATTACTATAATTTTATAACACCCGAATAAAATTAAAAAAATCTGCTCGCTCCTACTAGAAAGCTTGTCGCTTTCTAGTAAGAACACACGCAGAAATACTCATTAAACCTATTATTAGCTTAATCTAATCCATACCAATAACATTGACACTTCCAATATTTTCACCTATTAAAACAAGTTTTGCTGGCATTTTAATGTATTCTGGAAGCCATTGCACCATTCCATAGGCATATTGAAACAGCATTGGATTTTTAATACCTTCGATTGGAACATACCCTTTCATCCGATAAACCGTATCTGGTAATGTCCGTACCCAATCCTCAAATTGCTCCTGTGTAAAGTGAACACCGTCGAATTCTACTAAACGGGAGCCTAAATGCATTGATGAAATCGTTGCTGTCGTAATATTTTGTTTATCAGTTTGTGCTGTAGCCTTTAAGCTTTCAAGTAAATGTAATGGCACACGTCCATTTGTAGTTTGCAATATAAAAGCATGTGGATTAAAACCTTGTAGCTCATAAACTACCTTGGCTTGCTCCGCTTCACTTAGTAAATCCGTTTTGTTCGCCAGTAATAAATGTGCGTGGCGAATTTGTTCCATAAACAACGTACGAACTTGTGGCGTAAGTGTCTCACGATTTAACCATAGCTTTGAGTCTGCAACCGTAACAATCCCTTTAACATTTAACTGCTCGGCGAAAATGGGAGAATAGACGGCATCCAATGCTTCTACAGGATGAGCAGCTCCAGTAGTTTCGATAATAAGGACATCAAATTCACTATCTAATAGTAGAGATTGTATTTGAGCCTCTGTTTTTTCGGCACCTGAACAACAAATACAGCCTTCTAGCATCTCTTTTAGAGGAACATCCTCCTCCACTGCTTGTGAGTCAAAAGGAAGCTTTCCAAGCTCATTCATAATAACAGCTGGCTTTAACCCCTTTTCTTTTAGTTGTCGAATTACGTCTGTCAGCATAGAAGTCTTGCCGCTTCCTAGAAAACCACTAAATAAGTATACGTCCTTCACAAATATTCCTCCTATAAAAAAAGCCATCGCATTGGCCGTACGAGACGACTTCTGCGACAGCTACAGTGTTAGTTTGTTTTTTTCTCAGTTTGTTCTTTTGCATCAGAAATAAGTTCTTTTGCTTTTAAAAGTTGAGGGTCATCTGATTTCATTTTTGCACGTAATGCATCCATTAATGCGTAAGTAGTTTCATTTGTCAAAATGCCTGTTTCTTCAAGCTTATTATCAGCTTGCAGTTTTTTCACTGCTTGTTCTGTATACTTGTCAAAAATACCGTCGGCTTTACCAGGCTCATATCCTAGCACCTCTAGCATTTCTTCAGCCACTTTTATGGAGTCTGATTGCATGCCATCTTTCATTTCAATTGTTGGATCGATAATTGGTAAAGAAGCATAAGCAGGATAAGCTACTTTTACATCTGGTTCAATACCTTTTTCATTAATCCAGTTACCGTTTGGTGTTAACCATTTACCAGTAGTGAATTTTAAATTAGAACCATCTTTTAATGGTGTAACATTTTGGACTGTCCCTTTACCGAAAGAAGTTTCTCCAACAATTTTCGCACCAACCGACTCTTTTAAAGCGGCAGCTAAAATTTCTGATGCTGAAGCACTTCCATTATCAACTAATACAGTGACAGGTAAATTGTACTTTTTCCCTGATGCAGCATTTGTAATTTCAGGCTCTTCGTCTTTTTGTTGCACTTGTACAATCGCCTTGCCTTCTGGCACAAATAAATTCGAAATTTCTACTGCTGCATTTAAATAACCACCAGGATTTTGGCGTAAATCAAGGACAATCCCTTTCATGCCTTTTCCTTCGTATTCAGCAAGTATTTTTTCTAGCTCTGCTGCTGTTTGTTCACTAAACGATGTGATTTGAATATGTGCAATATTTCCATCTAGCATCTCACCATAAACCGTTTCAACAGGAATATCGTCCCGTACAATCGTCATTTGAATTGGCTCAGCATTTTCTCCACGTTTCACTGTTAGTTTAACAGGTGTACCCTTTTCACCACGGATTAGAGCAACTGCTTCAGAAGCGCTAAATCCTTGAATACTTTTGCCGTCAACAGTTAAAATTATATCTTTTGGTAATAGTCCTGCTTTTTCAGCAGGTGAATTTTTAATAGGTGACACAACAGTAATGAAACCATTACGTTCTTGAATTTCAGCGCCGATTCCCTGGAAGCTTGAAGATAATCCAGAGTTAAACTGTTCTGCTTCATCTTTCACCATGAAATCAGAATACGGATCTTCTAATGCATCAAACATGCCGTTAATAGCACCATCCACTACTTTTTCATCATCAATATCTTTGTAGTATTTGTCTTTTAGCATATCAAATGCTTCGTATAATTTTGTAAATTCCGCACGTTCTATCGGAACTTTTACTTCTACTACTTTCTTTTCACCGAATGTTAACGCAAAAATTGTTAAGCCTGCGGTAATTAAGATTGTAAAGAACATCAGCATAATAAATTTAAACGGTTTCATCTGAATAAATTGTCCCGCTGGTTTTACCTCTACTTGCTGTGTTTGCTCTTGTTGTTCTAAACCATCTTTTTTCTGTTCATCCATCTTGATTGTCACCACTCTCATATACACTAACTTGTTGTCACACTATTACCATCTTAACAGGTTATAGAGAAGACGAAAAGAAAAAGCGTGTCAAAATTTCATGACAACCCTTGTCCCTCTATTAACTTCATAAAATTGCACATTAATAAGGTACTTTTTCCTAGACCATTTTCTATAAATAGCATAGTGTCTTTAAAATACTACCTATTTTACAATTTATAAATAAAAAGTGCCTCAGATACCTTACTGAGGCACGTGAATGCTCTTAGCTGCTAAGTTTATGGAATATAATAGTACTGCTTTTCTATTTTACTCATTTCCTATTTGCAGTCAACTAAAATACTCATAGATTTTGTATTATACTGATTACGCTTCCACAATATATGTTACTTGTGCTAATTTAGCCGTTTTTATTTTTATTTCTGCACTTTTGGCAGCAGTTAACCCTGTGAAGGTACCTGTTTTTACACGATATTGCGCACCATCCTGCTCAATATAAGCAACCCAGCCAAAACGTTTCTTCATTACATCTACTACGCTGACGGCGGCATTTCGTGTGCTATATGTTCCAGTAATAATACGGTATTTCATTGATTCGGTTGGTGGTTTTTCGGGCTGTGGCGTTTCAATAGTTGTAATCATTTTCAAAAAATTAGTCCAGGAAACTTTCCCTGCACGTATATTTCTTGGACAGTTTTTGCCACTAAAATAATGATGCTGCACGACATTTTGGATTAAAATATGTTCATCTTTCATTATTTTTGCTATTAAAGCTGCTGCATTTTCGACAGCTTTATTAAAATCGCCATCACTATTAACACATATTTCAACCTGAATTCCTTGCGTATTTCCTATATAAGTTCCCGCTCCCCAGCATTCCCAATAGTGTTCAAAAGATTGTACTGCCTCATGATCATCTACTTGCCAGTGCCAACTTGCCGCACGACTATTACCATTAAATTGTAGACGAGCATGCGCATCCGCATCCGCTCCTACGCTTGTATTATCTGTTTCATGGACAACGATATATTTTTTTGCATTGTTTTTCCCATTTGTAATTTTGGCAGCTTGGTTTGCAGGTACTAATTTTTGTCTTATTGATACCACGCAATTACCCCCTTCCTAATTAAATGGCGTTTCAATTCCCTTTTGTTTTTCATTAGAAAACCGACTACTTAAACTGTAATCGGTCTACATAACGAGCAATAGTGTTCAAGTAATGCTCTTTGTCTCGTCACTTGTGCATCCAAGTTATTCTTATAGTATGTTGTAATGCCAAATTCATTTGTGTTTTTATATACACTCTATTACGTAAAAAACTCATAATACTATTGCATAGACTAATTGAGCGAAATTCTTTCTGCTCTATTTACTCACTACGTTTTATTTCCTACAGTACCCTTTTAGAATTTCCAAATCGTTTATGTTTCTCTGACCTCTTTTTTTACATGATATACCCTTTCTACACAAAATCGCCAATATTTAAATATGAACTTGCTTTGTGGGAATAAAAAATTGCGTGGCTACTCAAAAAGCCTCTTTTTTAATGCAACTACTTACTTAACTTCAACTAGATGTATCGGGAGAGGACAACGTAGAAATTCTATCAATTTGGCATGGAGAGAAAATGATGCTCATTCAAGTTCTACATTAAATTCGAATAGAATTGACAATTGCGGACATAGCCCTTTAGAAGAGCATGATAATAGCAGTATTAGTTTTTTAGAGGACCTAAACGATAAAGCGATTATAAAGGCAATACTTTCCCTACCAATTATCTTCCAAATAACACTTTGATGTGTTACAATTTTTGTAAAACTTTTGATAACAAAGCGAGGTGAACTTGGCATGTCCTATTTGAACGAATTACAATACTACCTAGACAGTAGTTCAATCGGTATTATAGTAGAACTTTTATTAGTTACTTCTTGTATAGCGACGATTATTTTTATTGCAACGAAAAATCAATATATCTCCTATTTATCATCTGCACCTATATTTTATTTCATATCAAAATGGTTCTTTCATAATACACATTTAATTTTTATCGTACTTGCGATGACTGTACAAGCACTCATTATTTTAAGTATCCAAAAGAAACAAAATAGTAATGAAGAAGCTTTAAAAAGCGAAACAGTAAAACAATAATATACTTTTTAGACTGGACTTGCGTTTAGGACTGATTTCCCTAGAAGTAAGTCCAGTTTTGTCATACTGAAAGGAGAATACTTATAATGAGCAGAACAGTGACATTTACGGTGGATACGAAATATGAAGAAAGGATACTAGAGACATTTACATTTGAACAATTGGGAATAGACGAAAAGATGAATAACGTAGAAACGAAAATGGCGATAGATAAAATCTTTGAATCGTGGGTCTGTACCAAACTCAATATTTCTTACAGTATTGTTTACGATGGAGAGTAATTGAATCGAAGACGGTTTCTTATACATATCTATTAAGTATGTTGTGGGAGTGTGAAGATGTCACGACAATTAACAACTTATACTCAACCATAATCAGCTTAGTGCATTCCCTAGTTCAAAGCTCTATTGCATGCAGTATGTTCCCTCTATTTCATATTAGACATAAGTTTGCCCACTCGACAAGGTAGGTGAAGTTATATGAGAAAATTGATTATGATAACGTTACTCTTCTTTGTGCGAAGTCCATATTGCCTTGTACAACTGAACAAGCGAATATATGAATATAAAGTCCACAACTATTTAATAGAAGAAATCAAATATACAGATGAAGATAACAATCAATCGAATGCCAGTGGTATTTAGGCGGATTGCCAAACAATTTACGGCAAAATCTTGCCGCCTGAACAATTAAAACATTATAAGCCTTATAATTATTAAGTAGCACTATATACTAATGAATACACTGGCCTTACTTTCAAAGCATTGGAGAAGTTAGATGATTGGGAAGATAGCGAATGCCATCATAGATATCGTGATTACTTTTATTGGATCACTTTTACTAAATATTACATAAAACAATTACTTATAAAGGTTTTGGATTTTTAATGATGGTAGCACGATTATATTAACTTGTAAAAATCGAAAAAATTTATAAGTAGTAAACTTTGCAGAGGTGTTTGTATGAAGAGATTTGACATGTCGTTTAAAAATAAAGCCGTGAGGGTTTGGTTTTATACGGTTTTCCCAGCAATCTTAATCGCAATAGTCCTTTATATTATTTTGCCTTATGAACATAACCGCTATGCTTCGTTAGGTCTTTCAACTGTTACTATCTTGTATTTTATTTGGTTCACGATTTATTCTAAAAGAAAGCTTAAGTAATGGGCTAAGCTAACACGCTCAAAAATGTATTCAAAGTGGTGTACATTCAGTTATAATGGCATTGAATCGGAGGTATTAGTTATGACACAAATTGATGAACAATTTATTAAAATAGCTATTAAAATGGCTTTAAATGCTAGAGAAGCTGGCAATGAACCATTTGGCGCTATTTTAGTAAAAAACGATGAAATTGTCATGTATGGTGAAAATAAAATTAATAGTTTTTGCGATCCAACACATCATGCTGAAATCGGCCTAATTAGGACGTTCTGCTCTGAAAATAACATATTCGACTTGAGCGATTATACTTTATATACGAGCTGTGAGCCTTGTGTCATGTGTACAGGTGCGATGGTCTGGTCTAAATTAGGGAAAATCGTGTACAGTGTATCGCATGATCAATTAGCCAAAATTGCAGGTAGCAATATTATGATTTCAAGTAAAGAAGTAATTGATAAAAGTCCGCATAAACCAATTTTAGTTGAGCAAGTATTAAACGCTGAAGGCTTAAAGGTTTTTGAAGGCTACTCATTTAGCCATTAATGTTTTCTCAATAGCAAGGAAAATACTGCGTTCATTAGCGATAAACAATAACTTCTCGCATCCTTTAAATAAAGAAGTTATTGTTTATTTTTTTGCTCTAATTTTTCAACTAATTCTTCAAAGTCATGAATTGCATCTTGCACATCCAATCGTTTAGCTAATGCAATACCCTTTTGAATAGAATGATATGCGGTATGAAGAGAAGTAAATGCTTTGGTAAACGAAAAAGACCGCCATTTGCGGTCTTAACAAGTTAACAATTCTTTTGCTTATTATTGTTCATAATCTATTGTATTGGCTATTTGAAGAAGGATTTCAGGCGTTACTTTATCAGCTACATCTTTATCGATACTAAACACATATTGCCAATCATCTCTTTCGATAACTAACAAATTAAAGCCAATTTTTGGACTATCTATAAAAAGTGCATCCACACCATTTTTTAACTTATAAATTTTTGACATATACTTATCAAATTTTATTTTTTGCTCAATCGGCCGAACATCAATTTTATAATGGTTTTGCGGAAATTCCTCACTTAGCATCATTACCTCTAAATGATTATTAGAATTAAACCTTCCGAACTGATGTGTAAAGCTTATTGGAGGTATTCTAAGTGGCAGCTTAAGGTCTTGATTAAAATGTTGCTCAAATTCTTTTATGGCAGCTTCTATTGTTTTGTATCCGATTTGTGGGAGAAATTCCTCTAAAGGTTGGGGACGATCATTCGATATTGCTTTTACTGTTTCATTCATTGTTCCATATAATAAAGCGCTTATAAATAACAATGTAAGCAGTTTATTTTTCTTCAATTGTATCGCTCCTAAATTATCTTTAGGTATATTTTCTCCGAAAAACTTTTCATTATCCTATCTTCCTTTATCGTTACTGTGAAATGAATATATTTTAAAATTTAGGAATTAATCATATCCATAATTGTGATTAGAAATATTGCAATGGTTAATAATATCCATACACCAATTAGCAAATAGTTTGAAATTGTTTTTTTGCCTTTTTTCAATTCTTGAATTTTAGTTACTAGTATTATTATAGCTACAATGGTCAATGTAATATTTGTAAGATGCTCAAAAATGAAACCAAGTAGTGCAAGCAGTAAAAGAACAATACCAAAACCGATTTTTATCTTTTCAAATTTCGATTTTTTCATATTTCAATTCCCTTCTGTGGTCAACTTTCACAGAGTCAATACATTTATGACGCACATGCACAATTAATAAAAGCGTAAAACCCGCAAGTTAGAAATTGCTACATTCATCATGGACTTAGTGTATATATATGCTTTAATTGTAAAAGAAGCGATTGCCCTTATTTGGACAATTGCTTTCCTTTGTTTTCAATATGAAAATATCCATTAAAAATTGACTTTTGTTTCAGCATATTTAGCATGAAAAATGACATATTCCCCTTGATCCATTGGACCAGAAAAAGTGCAATAACCGTTACTATTGCTGGAATGGGGATTTAAGAAATGGAAAAGAATAAAGAACAATGTCGTAGGTTTTTTCAAGATTTTTAACATCTAATCCTGCCCTATCGACTTTTACCTCGCAATTTGTAATCTTTTTCGAAATACAATTAGTGTTAAAATATTTAATAAAACAGTTACAACGAGAAGGACAGTCGCAGCGAAAATTACAGCGCCTGTTGTGTCCATAAGTGCACTCCAATCCTCTATGTTAACGAGATGATATTGATAATACAATTGAAAAATAAGTGCAATTGCACAAGCACTCAAACTCAAACTAGAAAGCAATCCCCATATTATATAGTCGTGCTTTTTAGATTGCATAAGGCCAACAATAGGAAGTAGCCATGCAATTAGTCCAATTACTAGACTACCAACATTCAGTAAACCAATCATTTCTAAAGCCCCCCTCTTTATCTTTATATTGCCCATTTATTTAGCATGTAGACGTTTAGAGTATACAAATAGTTCCAATTTTCATTCCTCTACATTCATTAAATAAATCGCCTTGTCAAAACCCCCACGTTTAGCCTTTTTCTGCTCACGAATTCCTTCTAGATCCTCAAAACTTACACCTAACGCATTGATAGCTGTATGTATTAATTCTAAAAGATCAGCTAATTCTTCAATGCCCTCCTGAACGTTTACGGTCTTATGAAACTCTTTAGCTTCTTCTATTATTTTTGCTTTTACTTCTACTAGAAGCTCCTGTGGTTCTAAAATTCTTGCATTATACTGTAAACCATCTGCTTCAATAATTTCTAAAATCCGATCTCGTACTAACTTATTATAAATAGGCATTGGCATTCTCCTTTATAGTGTCATTACAACCTCATTGTAATATATTTCAAATTATTTCACCGCTCTATTTAATCCAATAACCAAACTTCAATTAAATGCATGTTTAATAATTTATGTAACCGACACTTCGATACATCTCGAAATATTAAGAGTTTACAATGAATTTTGAAAAAAAGAATATTTAGTAGGAGGCACTAAAAATGAAAATAAACAAGCAAATAACAATTCCCAATACAAAAATGATAAATCCGAAAATTTTATATTATGGATTCCCTGTTATTTTACTTAGCACTTTGAATGAGGATGGAACAGTGAATATTAGCCCTTTATCTTCTTCTTGGGCATTGGGAGAGTATATAGTATTAGGTATCGGTATTGATGGGAAGGCCATTGAAAATTTAGAACGTCATCCTGAATGTGTCATTAATATACCAGACCCCTCACTGTGGGAAAATGTTGAACAATTAGCCCCTTTTACAGGAAAAAATCCAGTTCCAGAATTTAAAAAGCAAAATGGCTATACTTATAAAAAGGAAAAATATAAGATTAGTGGTTTAACACCTATAAAAGCTACATTAGTAAAACCCACTCGAATTATGGAGTGTCCCATTCAAATTGAAGCAAAAGTTACACACATTCGTAAACCAGACTATTCTTCTCATTTTGCCATTGTTGAGACACAAGCAATACAAGTACATGCACATACGGAAATTGTTATTGAAGAAAATCATATTGATCCAAATAAATGGAGCCCACTTATTTATAATTTCCGTCATTATTTTGCTCTTGGTGACCATTTAGGTAACAATTTTCGAGCATAGCCATTTCGAAGTTTGAACAGTAACGCTCATAAGCGAATCTGCCCTAAGCGAAAAATCCCTTATACGATATGTAACCGAAAATATACAGAAAAAGCAACCTACTACTATGATTTCATTTTCTTCAATAGTCGCAAGTAGTCGGTTGCTTTATTTTTATGCTTTATATTTTATCCTAGCTTCTTTAGCAACACAGTGTGACGATTTAAAAATTGATGTTTAAATTTACTTTCCATCATCCAAACGATCTTCAATACGCTCTTCTATAACTTTCTTTTCTTCATGCCACCATAATGCTTCTTCGGGATCTTCTAAAATCTCTTTTATTTCAGCTTTCTCTTCAACAGCTGGTGGTGAACCTCGAAGTGCCATGCCAGAAGTATCTTTTAGAAAGATGGAAACAACAATAATACCGACAACAGATGCAAATATCACATAGTAGGCAGGTACCATTTCATTCATCGTTTTACTAATTAACCATGATACAAGTAGTGGTGTAGTACCACCGAACAATGACGCAGAGATATTAAATGTAATCGCCAATGCCCCATTTCTTACATTTGTGAAAAATAGAGACGGCAATAGCGCTGGCATTGTTCCCTGAAAAGAAGCGGAAAATACTGCAAGAATCAATAATCCCCAAAATACATGCATTGTATTGCCACTACCAATTAAATTAAACGAAGGTATACTTAAAAGGATTAGCCCAATTAACCCTCCTTGAATAATCTTTTTCGCTCCTATACGGTCACTAAAATACCCCATTAGTAGAACAATCGGTATCATGATGACCATGACGATGACAATTAATAAAAGCCCTTCCGCTTCGCCATATCCAAGCACAGCCGTTAAATGAGATGGCATATACGATAATACGATATAATTGACAACAATATAAAAGAAAACAACAAACATACCGACAACGATTGCTCTCCAGTGGAATTGTAAAATATTTTTTACAGATATAGCATTTTCCTCTTCTGTCTTCTCTTTCATTGCCTCAAAAGCAGGCGTTTCTTCTAAATTATTTCGCAAATAAAAGCCAATTAAACCAATAGGAGCTGATAAGAAGAATGGAATACGCCAACCCCATTCCAACATTGTGTCCTGGCCCAAAATATAAGTAAGTAAAGTAACAAGACTAGCCCCTGCGATATAACCAACTAAAGTTCCTACCTCCAGGCCACTTGACATAAATCCTCTTTTCTTATCAGGAGTGGATTCAGCAATAAACGTCATAGCACCTGAATATTCTCCCCCCGATGAAAATCCTTGAATTAAACGTGCTATGAGTAAAAGCACTGTGGCAGTATACCCTATAGATGAATGGGATGGAATTAAGCCAATACTTAACGTCGCCAGTGCCATCATAACTAAGGTAATAGCTAACACCTTTTTACGGCCTAATCGGTCCCCAAGCATCCCAAAGAAAATTCCTCCGATAGGTCGAGCAACAAAGGCGACAGCAAATGTCGCAAAAGAAAATACTAATTGCATAGGACCACTGACTTCAGGAAAAAATACTTGTCCAATAGTAGCAGCTAAATAAGAGTAAATGCCAAAATCAAACCACTCCATACCATTACCAACAGCAGTTGCTATAACAGCTTTACGGGCGGAACTTGTGTCAACTACAGTAATTTCTTCTTTTTTCAACTTTGGTTTCGATTTTCTCTTCAATTTTGGGCTATTATTGTTATTATTATCAGCCAATCGAAAGCCTCCTCGTTGTTAAAATTAATACATACTATTGTTAAGCTATCCAATATGTAATTTATTATTAATTTCTTTCATACAAAAATACAAAATTTCATCAAAAAGCATTCAAAATGTTTCTTTTAAAGTGTCTGGTTCCTATTTATATAAGAAAAGCCCTCCACAGATTATGTGGAAGGCTTTTAAAACATTTGTAAATCAAATCATCCTACACCTTATTAAGTTCACTAAACATATATTTGCAGATTTTTCTTTTTAGAAAAAAACCCCTCGAAAATCATATACAAAGTGAGTACGAACCAAAAGCTAAATAACCATATAGTATTTTCTTTTAAGTCTGTCATCATTACAATCGCACCAAACAGCGTAATCAATATTTTAATGATTAATTGACCAAAATACATACGCCTTTCTATCGATAGAAAAATAAAGATATACCCGAGTCAATTAAACTATTATTTTCAAATGGAAAAATCATTGTTATTTTTATAATTTATCTGCAATAACTTTACAGCTAATTTCACCATCAAACATTCGTGTCAGGATTACTCCTTCAACATAGTATGATGTTAATCTACATCATTTGTAACATGTCCTTCTTTTCCTGCCCCAATTCCAACAATTAACAGAACGAAAGATAAAAAAATGAGTAAAATAAGTGGGATTGACCATCCACCTGATAAATCATGCAATGTGCCAACCAACACTGGTCCAACTGCCGCTAAAAGGTAACCGAAAGACTGAGCCATTCCTGACATTTCTGCGGCTTCTTTTCCATCACTTGTTCTTAGTGTGAAGAACATCATGGATAGGCTGAAGGCACTTCCTCCCGCAATTCCAAGAATGATAGCGCATAAAGGAACAAGCACTGAATTTCCTTGCAGTAGCCCTGCTAATCCAATAATAAATAGAATGGCTGTTGTAATACTTAGACCAACTTGATTTTTCATTTTTTCCGCTAGTACTGGAACAATGAATGTTATAGGAATAAGTGAGAACTGCATTAGAAAAACAATCCAACCAGCAGCATTTGAGTTATACCCTTTCATATTTAAAATATCTGGTAACCATGTGATTAAAGTATAAAACATGAGTGATTGTCCACCCATAAATATTGTTATCTTCCAAGCGAGTGGAGAACGCCACAAACTACCTTTTTTCTTTATATTTACTTTAACTTGTACTTTCTCACCTTTTTGTCGTTTACTAAGCTGTGGTAACCACAGCAATAAAGAAATGAGTGTCAACACTCCCCATATGCCAAGCGCACCTTGCCATCCAACATTACCAATAGAAGCAATAGGTGCACTTACCCCAGAACCAAGCGCACCGAATAGATTCATAAATATAGCATAAATCCCAGTCATTAAACCGATTTTTTGTGGAAAATTCATTTTTACAATGCCTGGAATAAGTACATTACCCATTGCAATTGCAACTCCAATTAAAATTGTACCAGAAAATAAAGAGAAAATTCCTGAAAATGAGCGAATTGCAATCCCAATTATAAGTAATATAAGGGATAAAGTAATCGTTAATTCCATGCCAATCCGATTTGCTATTTTTGGAGCAAACGGTGAAAGCAGTGCAAAGGCAAGTAAAGGCACTGTTGTAATCGTTCCTATAAGCGCATTACTGATACCAAGATCATCTCGTATCAAAGGGATAAGTGACCCAGCAGAAGTTAAGGGCACTCTTAAATTAGACCCTACTAAGATTATACCAATTAGTAATAACCAGCTATTTCTTGTATTTTTATTTAATGTGGATGATATGGCTTCCTTATTCATGTTGTTATTCCTCCATCAATTTCACAATTACTTTTCTTAATGCCTCCATATAGTTTTCAACATAGGTTGCAGCAGCTACTTTATCCTGACTACGAATGGCTGTATATAACCCCTTGTGCAGTTCTTCTTCAAAGTTAAAAGGCGCATTCATTGTCAGTAAATCTTCCACAAACGAATAGATGATTTCTAAAAGTGGCTCGTATAAATCAACTAAGAGCTGATTGTTAGAAGCCACTACAACAGCTTTATGAAAACAAATATCTAACTCTATAAATTGTTGACGATTACTATTTTCAGCAGCTTGAAGCGAATCTTGAATATATGATTCAAGTTTTGCTAAATCCGCATCTGTCCTATGTTCAGCTGCCAACTGGGCTGCCTGTTTTTCTAAAGCTAAGCGCACATCCAGGATTTCAAGCAACGCTGATTTTTTTACATAACGTTTAAGTGCTGCTCCAAGAGAATTGGCAGAGCGGACGGTTGTTCCGCTGCCTTGTTTCGTTTCCAGTAATCCTGCATGTACTAAGGCACGAATTGCTTCGCGAAGTGTATTACGGCTGACATCAAACTTTTCCATCAATTCCATTTCAGGAGGAATTCTTTCTCCTACTTGCCAGCTTCCAGATTCAATTAACTGCTCTATTTGAGAAGCAACCTGTTCTACTAGGTTCATTCTGTTTGTTTTTTGAATCACAATTACGCCCTCCTTAAATTTGTAGGATGATTGGTATGTTGGTAAAGTTAACATAAATAAAAAGGGTTGTCAATCCGATATACATTCTTATTAACATTGCTGATATATATAGGTAAAATGCGCATGTGAATTTCTAACTTGACGCTAGGAATAAAAATTCGAATTGTAAATTAAAGTAGAATTAAATTAGTGAGGGAATCATCTGCTCTAAGTTTTGATAGTACCGAATTGAGAAAATGACTTAAATTTTGTAGAACGAATAACGCAAAGTAAAGATGAATCTCGTTATGTTGGAAATCAACAAATTATAAAAGTAAATAAGATAGATACAAATCTACTTTAATTTAGTTGCTGTATGTAATTAAAACATAAATAAAAACCACCTATAAAAACAGGTAGTTTTTTATTGGCTTTATGCGCCTATTGGAGGGTAGCACTGAACTTTGTAATATTGATTTTCTCAACATTTAATTCTCTGTCGTCCATTAAACGTGTTGATTTTACACACCCTACTTTTCAGAGTATCCAGCATGTATTTTATACAACAGCTTTGCTGAATAGCCACTTCCATGTTTATAAGTTAACTGTTATATACGTAAAACCGAAAAAAATCCAACAAGTTATTCTAACGTTGTTGGATTTTTACTTTCAACAGATATAATTTGACGATTCGGCCATTCGAGTGCGTGAAGTCGCCCTCCAAATACAGCTCCGCCATCAATGCCAATAATATTATTGTCACCAAAATAAACATCGTAATTTGTTGGGTCTTTATGCAACTCATATGTTTGTGTATGCCCAAAAATCACCGTTTTCTCGCCTTTATAACCAGTATGAAATTCCTCTCGAACCCATAAAAGTCGTAAGGGGTCTGTGTCCGCTAACGCTACGCCCGGCACAACTCCACCATGGACAAAAATTGCATCTTCTAACTCTATATACGTTTCAAAAGTTTCTATAAGCTGTAAATGTTCTTCGAGCTTCGGTAATGTTTGAATGTAACTAGGTAATGTATTAGTGAGAATAGCATCTTCAAAATCTTCCATATGATAGCCATAGCTAGCGAGTGTCGCATCCCCGCCATTGACTGCAGCCCAATGATTCCAAGCTTTTGGAGTCCCTAAACGACATGCTTTTAGCATAAGTGCTTCATGATTTCCCATTAGCACACGTGCCCCAGTGGCTTGTAGCTCAGCAACTATATTCAACACACCACATGAAGCAGGTCCCCGATCAATATAATCTCCGAGCAAAAATAGTTTATCTTGTGTAGCATCAAACTTTACCTTTATTAATAATTCTTCTAAAAGTTCTAATTCCCCATGTATATCACTAATGGCTAAAATTCGTGTCATAAAAAGCATCCTTTCTAGTATAACAGGCGTTACTTTTCATTATAGAGAAGAATGTTACAAAATTCGACTTTTTTCGGTTATAAATGATTGCAAAGATACCTATACCGTTATACCACCTATAGAAGTACTATATACAGTCATCAATCCATATACAATTACTCCTGATAGAGCTATTGCTACATTCATTTTGCACCTAATTGAGTAAAAATACCTTTCCAATATCAATTTAAGAGTATTTTGTTTCCCCTTTAACAAATTAAAAACCATTTTTAGGTTTTCCGACCTTAAATAGTTTGTTAATTTTATCAGATAGAAACCTTTAGGCTTTATCTGAGTATGGAGTCTTCTTAACAAACATCAGATTTTTATCATACTCACACATAGTAAAATATTGCTACAACTAATTAAATTGTATATCTATCAAATTTCGGGATTTTTCACTATAATGAATGGTGCAGCTATATGTTCCTTCTTCTAAAAAAGAGAATTCCTCCTAATTGGCTTCAACTGTTAAATTATTAACTAATACTTGAAAGAACGCGTCGCTGCCAAATCTACCACCAATATTGTCCATCTTTACAATTTCACAGGAACCACTTGAAGATTGAGTTTGTCCATTCCGCACATTCATAATATCAATTATCCCTGATACACTAAGGTATATACAAATTAATGAGAAGATACTGAAAGTAAAAATTACTGCTTTGAAATCTTTGTGTTGTTTTTTTCTTTTAAAAAATATAACCACTATTACTAACGATACAATCAAACCAATGAAAGAAAAAAGCACTACATTTACAATTTCACTCATTTATCTCACCTATTTATCTATATTTTCTATATAATTTATTTACTACACTACTTACCATATACCAAACATCACTTGCTTCTGCTCTATAGCTGACTCGGGAGTCCCATTCCTATAGCACCTACCACGATAGTTTGTAAGGTAATGATAAGTTTCGCCTTTGTAAATCATTGTGAGTGGGTGACCGTTATCATCGTAAACATAACTTTTAACTGCGTAGGAGCTTTTATCCTTTTCATAAAGAACGCGATTGCTATCTCCATCATATGCATAGTAAATAGGCCCATTACTATCTTTACTATAGATTCTTCTACCTTTTTCATCATAACCATATTCAGCAATAACAGTACCTGCATTATTTTTCACTTTTGTTAGCTGATCAAATGCATTCCATTCATACGTATACGTTCCATCACTTGTTAAGTTTCCATCCGCATCGTACAAGTATTGCTGATTGTTTACAAACGATAATTGATTCGCCTTATTATACTTATAGGTAGTTGATTCAGTTTTCCCTGAATTTTTCACGCTTTTTGTAAAAGGATTCCCAACTTAATCATACGTATAGTCCATTTGTGGACCATCAATATATGCTTCTTGCGTTAATTGATTTAAAGCATCATAAGTGTAATTTACTTTATTAATAATGCTTTTAATATTGTTGTTTGCATCATACACATATGCGAACTTATTCCATTCAGATAAACTATCTAGCGATAATGTCTCTTCTTGTAAACGACTAGATTGATAAACTTTTGATAGTTTGCTACCATTTTCGAGAAGAATATCTTTAAAACACACTATTGATTAGCAATAGAACCTGAAAGTGGAATTAAAAAATTCATGCCTCTCAAAGAGACATGAATTTTCTAAAATAAATTGACTCATTTATTAAAAATAGGTTTATAACTTTTTGTAATTAAATCAAACATTTAACATTATAAGTATTTTAGTTATTAACTACTCATTGATTTTGATAAATAAATCGTATAATTGTTAATGCTATAAATGTTCCAATTAAAGTTATCACCCCAAATCTATTCAACTTATTGAATTTGAAATTAATCAGAACTATCATAATGTTTAGTAGAAACAGAACATTAATTTCTAAATAAATAATACTTAATTTTATATTTAAGGCACAAATTATTATAGAAAACATAATAATAATATAAGTATTTTTTAGTGTTCTATTGAGATCCTTTTTTATAAATTTTATTGTTCGTTTATTTCCGAAAATTAACAAAACTAATATGATTATTGAAACTACTATAATCGACTTTAAAAATACTATTTGGAAAAATTCGAGCATGTGTGTGCCTCTTTCTTATTTTCTTTTACCGAAGTCAATATATTCATATTTCACTAATGGTCCCCAACTACCATATCTCTTTGCTTTTTTATAATACGATTGGAAGAAATAGCGCTTTACTACCCATACCGCAATACCACCTACGGAAGTACTAAAAACAGTCATCAATCCATTTACAATTACTCCCGATAGAGCTATTGCTACATTCATTTTTGCACCTAATTGAGTAAAATATCTTTTCAATTTCAATTTAAGAGTATTCTGTTTCCCCTTTAACAAATTAAAAACCATTTTTTTAGGTTTTCCAGCTTTAATAAGTTTGTTTATCCCATATAATCCTGGTATTGTTGAAACCAATAAATCAATTGCAGTTATCAAGACTGATGTTCGAATACTGAACTCTCCATCTGGATCCATATTCATTACTGGGTTATTATTTGCATAACTATAACCATTTAATGTTATAGGATTTCCTGTATCACCACGCACAGGATCTAATGATAAGAAAACACCAGTATCTGGATTATAGTACCTCGCCATTAAATAATATAATTTTGTATCTTCATCATATCGATAACCTGCATAACGATATGGGTTGATAGAGTCCATATCATCTATACCACTCTGCGTTAAAATGTTACCCCAAGCGTCATATGTGTAGGATGCAACAAACTTGCCACTTGCATTTGTCATCCCAAGTACATCACCACGATAGTTTGTAAGGTAATGATAAGTTTCGCCTTTGTAAATCATTGTGAGTGGGTGACCGTTATCATCGTAAACATAACTTTTTACTGCGTAAGAGGTCTTATCCTTTTCATAAAGAACGCGATTGCTATCCCCATCATAAGCATAGTAAATAGGTCCAATACTATCTTTACTATAGATTCTTCTTCCTTTTTCATCATATCCATATTCTGCAATAATAGTGCCTGAATTACTTTTTACTTTCGTCAGCTGATCAAATGCATTCCATTCATAAGTATACTTTCCATCACTTGTTAAGTTTCCATCTAGATCGTACAAGTATTGCTGATTGTTTACATACGATATTTGATTCGCATCATTATATTGGTACGTAGTGGATTCCGTTTTCCCTGCATTTTTCACGCTTTTTGTAAGACGATTTCCAACCTCATCATACTTATAGTCCATTTGTGGACCATCAATATATGTCTCTTGCGTTAATTGGTTTAAGGCATCATAAGTGTAATTTACTTTATTAACAATGTTATTAATATTGTTGTTTGCATCATACTCATATGTGAACTTATTCCATTCAGATAAACTATCTAACGATAATGTCTCTTCTTGTAAACGGCCTTTTTGATAAACTTTTGATAATTTGCTACCGTTTGTGAAATTAGTATCTTTTAATTGTCCGGTAACATTGTCATAAGTAAATGTTGCAAGTGGTTTGTCGTTTAACTTTATCTGCTTAGTATTATAAGCATCGTCTGGTTCATATTCTAATGTATTATATCGTTTAAACCCTGGGAATGACAGTTTTGATAAATATTCATTACCTAAATATTCGTAGCTAATATCCCCGTCAATATCCCCTTTATCGATTGATTTTAATAATCCATTTTCATAGTAGCTAATTCGTTTTAAAGTAGATTCATTTTCTCCATAAATTAGCTGATCGTCCCCATCTTTTGTATAACGCCACACTACTTTTCCATTAATAACAACTGTTGAACTAGGAGCTTCTTGGTCAATTTTATATTCAATACGATTTTTATTAGCTGTTTGAAGCAGGACTAACTCACCATTTTCATCATATTGATAAGAAGTTGTATTATTATTGGGATTTGTTTCTTTCGTAATTTGATTTTTACCATTAAATTCAAATGTTGTCGTAAAACCTTTTGCATTCGTTATCTTATTTAAATTGCCATTTCCATCATATTCATAGGCAGTTTTCTGCTGATTTGCATCGGTTACGGTTTCTAGTTCATTTTTCAAATTATATTGATACTTTGTTTCATTTAGCTTGCCGTCTTTAGATGATAAAATGTTGCCAGACAAATCCTGCACAGTAGTTGTCATGTTAGTAAATGCATCCGTATGGGTAATGACTTTTTGGGAATCCTTATAATTTGTTGCGTAATTTTCCCTAACCCCATCGGATGTCTCCATCCATTCTAAATCACCAAAGTTGTCGTATTTATAATTAGTCGTAGCAATACCTGAAGTAGATGGTATTTCTGACTTTGTTAAATTCCCTTTATCATACCAATACTTACTTACCTTATTTCCCGAATCCGTATGCGTCTCAACATTTTGGAATGCAGTATACGTATACGATTGCTTGTTGTTTTCCGCATCCGTTGTATTTAATAGATTACCGTTAACATCATATTCATTCGTCTGCAAAACTTTAGAAACACCATTAATAGTCTCTGTTTCGTGCAAAAGGTTGTAGTTTTGATCGAGTTTATACGTTCTCTCCTCCCCAGAAGGAGAAATGATTTTTTCTACAACATAATTATTGTTAACAAAATATCTTGTTACACCTTGTTCTGGGTCGGTAATTGTTGCAACGCCCGTTGCTCGATCCAATGAATATTCTGTTTTCGGTTGATTTACAGTATCTTCAGTTGGTTCGTACACATATTTTAAATCTGCACCATTGTATTCGAATTTTGTTCGTTTTTCATTTGCATCAACAATTGTCGTTAGAAATTTATTCGTGTACATAAATTGTGTTGTAGTTTTTGAAATTTTGTTATCCTTACGGTCTTTCAACACATCTACATATAGTAAATAGTCATCGGCCGTATAGCGATACGTAATTTGCTGGTCGCCGTATGTCATCGTGCTAATAAGGCCATTATCATAATAGGCCAACTGAAGTGTTTTATTCAAAACATCTTTACCTAAATCCGTTGCAATCTCTGTCAATTTATTACTACTATCATAAACATAACTAATTTTATTATTATTACGATCTATTTGAGCCGTAATATAAGCAACCTTTACATCTGTATCAGTTGTGGACTCACGAACTTTAAAAATTGTTTGGTTGCCGTATAAATCGTAAAGAGTAAATGTATCTTCTGTATTTTTCTTTATTTTGTCGTAATTACCGTAGTCACCTTTATACTGGTTTGTTGGTGTGTCATAAGTGAAAACATGAATTGTACCGTCGGCATCTTTATACTGTAGTTGATTACCTTGACTTCCTGTATTAATGAAAATCTTCTCATCACCAGTAAAGCTCCAGCCATAACCAAAAGCTGATTTTTCATAGTCCTTATTATTGTAAGTTCTAGTAAAAGTTAAACTAGTGTCAGCACGCCCTAAAATAAACATATCTTCATATTGTAAAATATTATTATTTGTTGTTAAGTTTACATAATTTGTACCATTCACCAATGGTCGTGAATCATAATCCCAGTAATCTTCTAAACCTAGTCTTGCAGTTGTTTTATACGTGACTACTAGTTGTGGTTTGTATTTATTTAAAGTTGATTGTTCACTACTAGCAAACTTTTTATAAATTTGTGAGGCTTCATTATCACCCTTCAATAACAAACCGTAGTTTGTAGACGGATTATTAATCCATCCCTGTACAACATTAAGTGGAACCTTCCAATTAACCATTGCGTCTGCTATAGATGTTGGTGGTGTGCCAATATCCTTTACCGTACCAAGTTTATTACTTGAGAAATCTCCACCTGCAGTTTTCCATGTTGTGTATGGAGTTGTTTTGGCATAGGTCCAAGAAGCTTGATTTTCCTCCCATGTGCTTGTTAAATTGTGCAAATTAATGGCAATAGGAGAATTATTATTTGTCGATGAAAACCATAGATTTAGATCAGCAGATACGATTGTTGTACTTGAAGGTACAGCACTTAAATCAAATTTTAATAAGCTCCTAACCGTATTGCCCCCTACTGCAGTCCCTACACCTAGTTCAAAGTCATTTCCACCAGTTTGTGTAGGTGCAGCGCTACGGATTGTCGTATCTTCCATGTTTGCTGAAGTTTGTAGGCGAACAATCGCAGGATCAATCGTTATTGGGTATACACGATCCTCACTATTTAACCAATTAGCATCTGGTGCTAAGTAAACAAATAAATCTTGTCCAATTACTTCATAACTTAATGTTAATAAATATGATTTTGCTTCTTCAGGAACTGATTGTATTTCATCAACACTTTGGTATCCTTCAGGTTTATAGCTATCATACATGTACGGTGCTTCAATTAAATATAAAGGAGTATTTGTATTGGCATCCTTTAAATAAATGGTTTGGTTAACTTGTTCGACTGTTAACCCATCCACATTTACTTTATAAGTAAGCTTCTGCGGAAAACCACCCGTAGGCTTTTCACGATAAACAATATCTTCTTTTACACGATCTGAACCTACTGTGTAAATGACATCAGTATCCTCTAAAATATTCGGATATTTTATTGTATTGTCTTGTACAAGACCTTCTGTATTTCGAACTGGTTCTGTTTTATTTGACTTCTTATGTTGGGCTGAAACTAGGCCAAAATCGATTTTACTCGTTTCATCAGTAATCGTGATGTTTTGTTGTGAAGAACTCGTAGCTTTATCAATCTCTATAGAGAAGTCATTCGCCTTATTCTTCACTGTTTGACCATTCTGTGTTTCAACTAAATCATTATCAATGTCTTCCCATTTACCTTGTTCATTCTGAAAGTGAATAGGCTCTTGTGCAATCTCTGCGGTATACGTCCCATCCATATTATCAAACGTTTTTGCATTCTCCGTTCGCAACTCAACTAATTCAGTTGGCTTTTTTTGTTCATGCTTATTTTCTTCTTTGTTGTTTTTTGCGTCTGCGTGTAGCGTAAAATTCCCAAATGGAATATACGCTATAAAGAGCGCAAGTACAACGCTACAACTTAACCATTTTTTCCAAAATTCCTTCACTTACATTTCTCTCCTAAAAAATTATATATTTTCGATATTCTGTCCATAAATATCAAGAATTTATTTTATCAATGATTAATCCATAATAAAACGGTAATATATAGTTACAATTTTTTAGATTAATTATGGTTATATTTCCTTATACGAGAAATTAGAAATGTAATTAGAAATGCATAACTCAATTTCCAGTTGACCATGTTTTGGCTCAAAGGATAAATTAGCCATTAAATTTGATAAGAACGTGTTAATTGAAGCTAAAAAAGTGTGACTATGAACGCTAGTAAAAGTATGGTGTAATGAGCGGTTTTTTCTTTAACAAAAGGATACCTTAGCTTGTAAAACCCTAATTAATGAGTTTTCTAATCTAACAAGGTTTTTACAGTTGATGGTGAATCTGTTTCTAAATAGATTATTATATTTACAGAGGATTTCCAATAAAGTAAGAAATGAGGAATTTCATATGAAAGAGACTATAGTTGACAAGGCAAAGAGTATTTTAGAAGGAATTGAAATTGGATTTTTTGATACAGCTAAAAATTGGGATGAAGATAATTATGATGAGTATTATCAATACTTTTCAAATCCGAATTTCGAAGTTAGGAAGTATTCTCTTCTAATTTTTGCTGCTGGTTTGGGTAATTGGTTAATGGGCTCAAGCATTATCTTTCACCCAAATAAAAATCAAATATGCAATTCCTCTAAAGACAGGATTTATAATGTTGAAGATTATGTTCGATCGTTTATTGATCATAGAGAGGCGATTAAACAAGAGTTTCCAATTTTATATAATGTAATAATAAATTATTTAATCCAGTTAAAGAATACAGCAGAATTTAGTTTAGTTGAAAAGCAATTGTACTTGGTACTTATAGAAGTGCTAACTGACTCAGGACTTGAAGAACATAAATATAACTTTAATGACCTATTAAGAGAAGTTGGGCTTCCTACTTTTTTTAAAGATTAAATGAGGGTTATTTTGAATTTGGCGCCAATCCATTAAAAAACGATTTTTCACTGTCTAGCCAATCTCCATGCACGTCACAACAAAAGAGCAATCCCGACTATTTTTGGGATTTGCCCTTTTTGGTATTGATGAATTTAATTTTCTACATCTACCATATGTGATGTGAAATTTTCGTTATGGATTCCTTCATGAACTGGTATGAAGATGCTTATCTGTTCGGTAGGTTCGACATCGTCATTAGCAACAGAGTGAACGACTCCTTTTGGAACTAGGAATGTGTCACCTTCTTTATAGGACTTCCATTCACCGTTTTGTAGGAGTTTTACTTTTCCTTTTGTAATATGAATCACTTCAGCCACGTCGTGATAATGGGGCAATACGGCTCCGCCCACCTCAATGCGTTCTCTTAAGACCGAGCTGACACTTACACCTAGTTCATCCGCCTCTTTGGCACTTAGGAGCTCATGGTGATGGACATTGCGGTGCTCTGTAAATACATTCCATTTTAATTCATCACCAATTTTTACTTTTGTCTTTTTTTCGGTCATTCCAATCACTCCTTATATGATATTTTCATGTCCGTGCGATCCTCGTTTAGTCGAATATAACGGTACCTGTCCTTCCAAGGATTGCATCTTTTGCTTTATCTAGCGAGGTAATTATCGACTTTCTGCCTTGCTTGCCTCTGACGAATGAAATAGCTGCCTGGACTTTAGGAAGCATACTTCCAGGCGCAAAATGCCCTTCTCTAATCAATTTTTCCGCTTCGTCAACAGATAAATAATCAAGGTTTTGCTGATTCGGCTTACCAAAGTTGATCGCGATTTTTTCGACGGCTGTCAAAATAAACAAAAAGTCTGCATTCAACTCATCAGCTAAGCATCTACTAGCCAAATCTTTGTCAATGACCGCTTCCACGCCGATTAAGGAATGATTGTTTTCCTCGACTACTGGAATACCTCCGCCACCAACAGCAATGACAATGCGTCCTGCATTCACCAAGTCGTTAATAATATCTTTTTCAACGATTTTAATAGGAACAGGCGATGGAATAACCCGCCGATAGCCGCGGCCAGAATCCTCAATATAAATGTCACCTGTTTCAGCCATTAATCTTTGTGCCTCTTCTTTTGAATAAAAGGAACCAATCTGTTTTGTAGGATTTTGAAAGGCGTGATCGTTCTTATCAACCACCACCTGACTGACTATCGTTGCGACTGATTTATTGATGGAGCGCGTTAACAGTTCTTCTTGGATTGCATTTTGCAAATGGTAGCCAATATACCCTTGGCTCATTGCCACGCACTCAGCAAAGGGCATGCTGGAAATGCTAGCATGTTCCTTCGAGCTTTTTTCAAATGCAAGATTTATAGAACCGACTTGCGGCCCGTTTCCATGGGCAATCACTACATCATGACCTTGGTCAATTAAATCGACAATCGGTTTTGCCGCACCGTGTACTAATTGCTGCTGCTCCTGGGGCGTAGAACCAAGAGCGTTTCCTCCAAGTGCTATTAATATTCTACTCATTTACAGCACCCTCTCCATAAACTTCATAGAAACGAAGGAGACCTTTTTCGAAGCATGCCATAGGAGGATGGACGATACCCGCACCAATTTGCCCGATTCCAGCTACTTTATGTGCTATACCTGTATTAATGACTGGAAGAATGTTTGTTTCAATTACTTTTTTAATATCAATTCCAAAAGCAGCTCCGCGAAAGTTTAAAGTGGGAATGGAATAATTGCTATTTTCACTTACCGTAATTTCATACATTTGCTCGCTATATTGAATGGCGTCTTTTACCTCGCCTCCAACAAATTGAACAATCGCCGGGGAACCGCCCATCGCAAATCCGCCAATTCCCATCGTTTCTGTAATGGCACTATCTCCTAAATCCCGCGTAGCCTCCTCCTCTGAATACCCTGGGAAAAATAAACCTTTAATGTAGTTTGCGGGTGCTGTAAACCATTCTGTTTTTCCTAGCCCACTAATGCAAATGCCAAATTCCACACCGTTTCTTGCCATTGTCGTGACAACAGTGGAATATGGAACACCCTGCCCTGCATCAAGTGCCGCTTTACATGCTGGCATGGACAAGTTTAAGAAATAGTGTTCATTGTTTTGGATAAAACGCAAGACCTCTCGTAATGTGTCAGTCTCGATATCGATCTGCATGAAATAATCAGCAACCTCTCGGTAGAAAAGGCTTGTTGCCGCCTTATTGCGATTATGGCATTCATCCCCCATATGAAGCGCTTGTGCAGTAATGGATTTCAAATCAATACCACCTGTTAGCACAAGAACCTTTTTCAATGCAGGGGCAAAAATATCGCGCAGCCACTTTAGCCGATCAATTACTTCGCTGGAAAAAGCACCAAAACGCAATACTTTGCCTAGACCTTCATTAATCGAACAATAGGCTCTATTTCCATGTGTTCTGTTTTCAATGACATGTACTGGCATGGATGGTGAGACGATGCCCGCCATCGGCCCAACTGTTGAATGCTCATTGCATGAGCCAAATTCTATTTCTCCAGCATTAATTAATGCTCTCGCTTCTTCCGCGTTCGCTGCCATTCCTTCGAAAATGAGCGCTCCGATAATTGCACCTTGCATTGGACCAGCCATGTTTTCCCAGGCGATTGGAGGTCCAGAGTGCAGTATTTTTTTGCTGTGCATACTTGGAATGACATCGATAGCCCGCTCAATATCGATTAAGAAAGGATGGGCATCCTTAATGCGTTGAATGGCTTCCTGGTTTGCCTTTTCTACTCTTTCATTGTCCTGAAAGAAATCTAATGCTTTGAGTAGTTGAATATTGCCTCCTGCTGGGGGCTGCCAGTCCACTTGAATTGTTTCGATGCCCTGCAGGTCTAAATCTTCTTTAAATTTGGACGTTCCGATGTTCATCACACGTAATGGCTGATTAAAAAGCTCATTTAGCGTACTCAATTTAATTGACCTCCTTTTGCACAAGCATTGCTGCAATTCTCGTTGCCATTTCATTGCTGTCAGCCACATAAACACCAACAGATTGAAGTTTTTTTTGCTGCTGCTGATAATCTTGCTTATCTTTGAAAGTTCCGCAAATATAGGCAACGATCGGCAAGTACCTTCCTGCCTGTGCGGCCTCATCCCTTGCTAATTTAATCGTATCTAGCGTCACACCTACTGGATCATCATGAGCACCAAATCCCAATTCAAAGTCCAATAATAAGACAGCCGTTTTTGGGTCTTTTGCTTCTTGAAGAATTCGTTCATTTCTAAGTGAGGGCTCTATCATCGGATGAGGTTTACCATTTGTAAATTCGTCATCTCCCATATCCAGCAACGTATGGCCTACACTATAGGTAATATCGCTAAGTTTCTCTTCCACTTTCTTTGCTATATTGCTTTTGACAGTTTTTCCTGTAGATCGGATAATGGACAATGCTTCTGCCGTCAGCGTACCGCCGCAAAATAATCCGCGAATGTCCTGTTGGGATTCCTTTAATTTTGCTTTTTCTGCTGTGATCCATCTTTGCACACCATCCGTAATTTCCGTTTCAATTACTGCTTGTGGATCAAGTATTTTAACAGACTTGCGAGCAGCATCAATTAATGTTGGTGAAAAAGTTGCTCCTGCTGCCTCTACTGCTTTTGCATCTCCATCCAGGAAGCAGACTACTACTGGTTTTTTACATTTTTTCACTGCTGTAAGAATTTTATCCTGAACACTTGGGGCAGGCGGCTTTGAAATTAATGTGATGACCTTCGTATTCTCATCGTTTTCCAATGCTTTAAGCCCTTGAAGCATCATAATACCGCCGATTGATTCATGGAGATCGCGACCACCTGTGCCAATCGCTTGTGTAATGCCAAACCCGAGGCGGTCGATTTGCACTGTCACTTCTTGTAGCCCAGTACCAGAAGCAGCGACTAAACCAATGCCTCCTTCGCTTACTTTATTCGCAAAGCAAAGTCCGCTGCGATTAATAATTGCTGTACCGCAATCTGGTCCCATGACAAATAACCCATTGTCTCTACCTGTTTCCTTCAACACTTTTTCATCTTCGATACTAACATTGTCACTGAACAGCATGACGTGCATGCCTTTCTTTAAGGCTTGATTCGCTTCGCGTGCAGCATATTTCCCAGGAACAGAGATAATTGCCATATTAGCTCTGGGCATAAGATGCAATGCTGAATTTATAGTTTTCGCTGTTTGATTATTTTCTTTTCCTTTCTTTTCCTTCTTAGCTGTTAATTCCGTATAGATAAGCTCCATTACTTCCTCTGCACGCTCATCTGTATCTGTAATCAAAGCAATAATCAAATCATTTGCTGTTGCTACTTTTGCCTCATCTGTCAGCAGTCCAATGTTTGCCAGCAATTCTTTGTTCATTTGGGTCGCCATCGAGATAACTGCTTGTTCGACACCTTCGATATTATTCATTTTGCTGGACAGTGACATTAGCGTTACCGAATCATGATAGGCGTTCCTTTCTATCAATACTTTAGATGCCATTATGTATTTCCTCCTTATGGTCTATAAGCTGTTGGTATGCCATGCTGACACCAGTCAACATATCCGTTCCAGAGGTAGATCCAATTTTTAACACTCTTTGTAAATGAGGAATTGGATTACTATCCATGTTGTCCAATACATCAAGCAAGGCTTCATTAAGCTGCCCCTCCAAGCATTGCTTTAACATAAAATAGCTTACAGTGGTTGTTCTTCCTTTCAACTTCTGTAGCCACTCGGCGCTACAGCTTTCAACTTTCTTATAAAGAGGGGCTTCAAAATACTTCCAAGTTGCCAGCAGCCCTGTTAGAAAATCATCGCCTGCTGGTGTCAGCCCGATCCCAAGACCCGCAAACTTTAATAAAAACGTATCGAGCTTATCTGCCTTTATTTCCTGATTCAGCTGATTTAACCCCTCCAAAAAAGAGGAAAAGTAGAAATCCTTCTGTGTGGCAGTAGGAACTTCCCAATCTGGATAAGTGAAACTTTTCCATGCTGGAAAAATCCCTGCCGTTGCTCCGTTGTTTAGTATGAAATGGTTCAATAGCGACAAGTGGTAACAAGTTGGCTCTTGCTTAGCTTGCCAGCGCGGCTTAATACCTCTGCTCCAAAGCGCCGCATTTGAAAAATCCAATTGCCATTCGCTAATTTTCAAAAGATTATAATCTACTAAATAAATTTCTTTAGTCGACTTTAAAGTTGAACACATCTCAGAAAAAAGATCATTTTCTAAGGTTTTCATCATTCCTGGTGATTGAATCACCTCATTCTTTGCCAAAGAAAATAGCAAAGTGCCGTCATTGGTTATGAAATTGACCACCTTATCAAAAATACTGTGGATTGTTCCGATTTGTTCGCCAATCGGTTGGTGGCGTAACCATTCAAGCAGACGGCTGTCCATCTGATTGATTTTACATGTATTTGTTCTGACCATTGATATCACCAAATTTTCAAGATTGACAATTTCAGCAAACGACCGAGAATTGTTCTCCCTATCTACAACAATAATAGATATTTTCGGACTTCTTACTTATCATCATGGGGCAGAATGAGTTTGAGAGGTATATAGGGGCATGCTATGGACATGGGAATAGCGCATGCCCTCAAAAGCTTTATCGACAATAGAAAATTTCATGGATTTATCTGGTTGAAAGTTGCTTTCCTTATTTACCTAGTGAAGCAAGCAGATTCTGAGAAGATGCTGTCCATCCAAAGATGCCACCTTGCTGGTTGATCATATGTATGGAATCTTCATGGTCTCTTGGATCAAATGCCGCAGAGCAATCTTCGAGCAGTAAGCATTCAAATCCACGGTCATTCGCTTCACGAATTGTTGTTTGCACACAGACATGTGTCGTTACGCCAGCAACAAGCAAATGTGTAATGCCTTTATTTTTCAAAATCACTTCAAGGTCTGTTTGATAGAAAGCGCCTTTCCCAGGTTTGTCAATAACAATCTCGCCTTCAACTGGCTTTAGCTCATCGACAATATCATGACCATATTCACCTCGGATAAGAATTCTTCCCATTGGGCCTTCATCACCGATGCCTGCACCTTGCTTGCTGCCACGTTTTAGTTTGCTTGGCGGGCAATCCGATAAGTCTAGTCGATGCCCTTCGCGGGTATAAATCACCATCAAGCCTTTTTCACGTGCAACTTCCAGTACTGTCTGAGTGGTAGGAATGATGGCGCGTGTGAGCGTAATATCATTCCCCAGCTTCTCGCCAAATCCGCCAGGTGCACAAAAGTCACGCTGCATATCAATGATAATTAGGGCAGTTTTTTCTAACTCAAATTCAAAACTATAAGGTTTCGCATCTATTGTATATACTTTACTCATGTAAATCTCCCTCTCAAATGTAATTTAAAATAGATAGATCTTGGATACTACCCGCAATCTGTTTTTACAAGGATTCTTATTGTTGGACTGAATAAAATACAGAAAAAACTATAGTTCATTATTTTGAGATATACACAAACTTCCATACGTTAATAACTGATACTATTCTTTTAACTGGTTATACAATAAAGGAAGGAGGATTTAATGTCTTCTTTAGAAAAGATGAAGGACAGCGTTTACTAACTCTGCGCCAAGAAAGATTCCTATTACCCCGACAATTCCGATAAGAGGAGGTGCTGGAACTGGCAGCTTGATGAATTTGAATAATATGCCTACTAGTAAACCTCCAATTAAAGACAGAACGATCTGCAACATCTTACTTGCTCCTTTTTATGTGGGATGTATTTATCAAAAAACATAGCAACCAATCATACACTTTTAATTTTTTTATGTACTCACCTTTCTCTTTTCTTTAAGAGCTTTGAAAAGAGAATCCATTAGTACACCTCCTAAAAATATACCTACCATTCCAAATATTCCAACTAACGGAGGGGCAGGTAACGGCAACTTAACTAATGAAAATAAAATGCCTACAATCAAACCACCTGCTAAAGACAAAAGATAGTCACGCATTTTAAACACTCCTTGTATCCCAAAGTGTAAACAGAAACCTATTACTTGAATCTTGTTTCTATGGCGGCTGAATATTGATTACCTCCATCCTTTAATACCTAAATAATAGCACTTGAAAGCGGTTTAATCATTGTAAGAAGTTGATATTTATTTCACTTTTAATTGGCAACTTTCTACGAATCGGAACGTCTTTTTAACAAAAAAAAGACATTGTCTTATAGACAATGTCTAAAGTAACGACAGTTGGGCGTTCCACCACCCTTACCCTTTTTTCAGTTGCAAGTATTGATGCAATTGGTAGGCCAATGCAATTTCTGTTAATTCAAATCCGTCCTCACCGTCTATTCCAAGTTCTTTCAGCTTATTTATCCGATAGCGCATCGTATTATAATGAACAAACATATCCTCTGCTGTTTTATGCATATTTGTATTGTTTTGTATATAGTATCTAAGGGTTTCTAAAAGATTAGTATTCTTCTTTTTATCATATTCGAACACTTTACCTAATTTTTCATTTACGAAATCTTCCAAGATGAAAAGATTCTCAACATAATGAAAAAGACGGAACAATCCGATATCACTATAAAAATGCACATAGGATTGTTTATGTAAATTTTCTTTATACACTTTAAATACTAATGTTGAATTATCGTAGTACTCTTTTATTTGTTTAAAATGGTGAATTGTATCGGAAATGCTGACTCCAAGATTTCCGTATTTCTCGAATAGAAAGAGAATCATATTCCCTAAATTATGAAGCTTTTGCCGAACATGTATTTCCGAAACGAGACTGATAAAACATACTAAAGAGTCATTAATGTATAATATCTTGCAATTTTCTATTGGCACATCGACAATTTTTGAAGCAGCTCTCTCAATATGGCCTGAATCAAGCATTTTGTGAAATATAGCTAATTTCTTTTCGCTTTCTTTCTCACTTGTTTTAATGTTTAGCAAAACAAGGGGGAATTGCAAGTTCCATCTAAACACCTTCGCTTTTTCAATCATTTCGGTTTGGGAGGTATATTGATTATGAATGATGTCCCTGACAAAACTGCTTAAATGATTTCTTTCTTTTTGAAGTAATGTCTCCTCTGTTTGAAATAAAAAAGCGATGATAAAAGATGCCTGCTCGATAGCGATAATCATATTTTCTGTCAGATTTTTTTCTTTATCCAGTAATACGACCAAAAAGCCATATTCATTACCACTAGCGTAAATACACTGAATAAAAAGGTCATTTTTTTCATAAATGTCTTTACCGACTTGCACAGAAAATGTATTCTTGTTCGAGTTTGAATTAGTTGGCTTGTGATGAACTATAATTTCGTGTCCTTTTTGTATAGACGACCCAACATAATCGAAATCATTGTTAAGAAGCAGAACAGGTGCGTTTACAAGACTAGCTATAGAATGAATGAACTTGTTTACATCAGTGCCTTCCAATAATAGCTCTAGCAATTGCTGATGCATCTTATTCCTGAATTCTAAAAGTGAGGTCTTTACGTCTAAAAACTTTGTTAGTACCTGATTGGCAAGTGTCGATAAGTTTGCATCATTAGGGAGTTTCAGCAATGGAATCCCAAGTTCATTTGCTTGCTTCACCATGATTTCTGGAATTTCAGCGACATATCTTCCTGGCTTAATGGCAATACCTGCAAGATTCATTTCAGCCAATTTCGGAATCAATGTTTGAATAAGCGCTGGTTTATCCGCAACAGGATATAATGTGGTGAGCAGTAATCCGTTTTGATCGATATATGCATAAATATCAGGAACTTCCATAAAATACACGTTTTCTACTCTGCGGCTCAAACCAGAATGGCCAGCAATCACTTCTACGTTTTCGAACCTCTCCATCTTCAATACATCACATATAGTAATAAACATATTATCACTCCAAACGAGGGCAGATTGTTCCCCTTTTTTCGTTTTTTAGTTTAAATGCTCTGTGTGACAATTTTATTATGGATGCGGTGATTACATGGAAAATGAATTCACCGCCCAGAAAATTTCATTGAAATATACCTTGTGAGAAACAAGATTTTTTTAATTATAACACGACTATGAAGACGGACCACGTTTCATCATTAATGGTGGTAAAGCTTGTTTTCTACTAAAAAATCTTTTTTAGTTGTTGTCATTTTTAGATAAAGAAATCCAAGATGCCTATCAAATAAGCCTCTTGGTCTCTGCTGATTCTATTAATTAATTTCGGTTACTAGTGCATTCACTAAATGCTGCCAACTGTTTTACTAGTGAACTCCATTCACCATAGAAAAGGGCAAGTAAAGATATTCAAGTTTGATTAGCAATGCCATTCTTTTGAGAGTACCAAACTGCTATCCGCAGCCGCGGTAATGTCAACCTTTTATCAAGGAGCAAAGACTTCTGGATTATCGACTCGCCATGCGCCTATGCAGCCAATTAGACAGACAGTGTAGCTTCGCATGACCTTTTCGATTTCACTACTCGCATATTCAATTGCGATATTTACGCATGACTTGCGCCACGCCAATATTCGACCAGAAAATCCAGGCCAGCTACAGTCTTCATCCATTTCAGGTTGACCATATGCCTTTATCGACTGCTCTGGTGTTGAGCTCATCGTGATTCCCTTTGGAAGCTTTCCGGAAAACGGAGCTTTAATTCTGTCATCCGACCCAGGCGCAAGAAAATGTACGGCACCAATGATCCATTCGTCTTGATTTGTATAGTTGAGTCCAGTCAAATCATTTATTTTTGGTGGGCGATAAATATCAATGCGTATCGATGTTTTCACAGACCAGATAATATCGTCTTTAAAATAGCTGTTCGGGGATGGCATTCTTTTGACACCGAATGATTGCAGTAACGCTTGAACATTCCTGGGATTATACGGTTGGCCGAGCAGTTCAATGAGTAGTTCAGCTGGTTCTTTCATGTGTATTTCTACTCCTTTCGCTTCTTTCAAGGGATATAACGTTCCTTTAAAGACCCTTTTCTGATAATACCTCCACTATCTCGTTATGCTGGGGTACAACCATGGGCTCTGTATTAATGCTTATATTCTACATTGTTTTCAATATCCCCTTCTTCAAGTATTCTGCCAGGTTATCTGCCCAGGTCATATACCATCAACCCTACACATCAGAAAATGAAAGTTTATTGCGATCTTTCATGCGAGTGGAAGAAGGATTATTTAACAACTTTATTATCTCTGTACAATTTGAGTTCAACAACATTCTTTAACTCTCGTGCCTATATTGTTTAGCACTTTCTTTTTCCAAAGCATCCTTAAAGCAAGTAACTTGTTCGATGATATCTTGTAAATGGCTCCTTTTTGTCGACTATAGCCCCTATCCCTTTAAAGAAAAAAAGCAACCGACTTCTTCGATTCCATTTTATAAAATGGTCGGTTTTTGGTCGGTTGCTCTTATTGTTATTGTTTTTGCTTGCTTTAAACCCTTGCTATATCAACTACTCTTGAATAGCAGCTTCTAAAGCAACAACGATCATGTCGTTGAATGTTGTTTGACGTTCTTCAGAAGTTGTTACTTCACCTGTAATGATGTGGTCGCTTACTGTTAAGACAGAAAGAGCTTGACGGCCAAATTTCGCTGCTAATGTATAAAGTGCTGCTGATTCCATTTCAACTGCTAATACACCATATTTAGCTAGCTTTTCATTTTGGTGTTCATCTGAGTAGAACAGGTCAGCTGTGAAGATGTTACCAACTTGAAGGCTTAAGCCTGCTTCTTTCCCAGCATTATACGCTTTTAATAATAGGTCGAAGTTTGCGATCGGTGCAAAGTCAATGTTGTTGCCCCAAATGATTTGATTCATACGAGAATCAGTTGTCGCACCTTGAGCTAAAATAACGTCACGTACTTTTACATCTTTTTGAATTGCACCACAAGTACCTACACGAATTAATTTTTGTACATCATATTCTTGCATTAACTCTGTTGCATAAATAGAAATGGAAGGCACACCCATACCAGTACCTTGTACAGAAATACGTTTACCTTTATACGTACCTGTATAACCAAACATATTGCGCACTTCGTTATAGCAAGTAACATCTTCTAAAAATGTTTCGGCAATGTATTTTGCACGTAGTGGATCTCCCGGAAGTAAAATAGTGTCAGCGATTTCGCCTTTTTTTGCATTAATATGAATACTCATACTGCAATCCCTCTTTTCTGTCAGTTATCAATATAAATAATACTTTGTTTCACGTATTTACGCAATGCTAGACGTCTAGCAACTCTAAAAGAAAGAATAATTAGAGTATTCTAATATTATCGACCTTGTTCAATATATAAATCCCATAGTTCATCAAACACATCTGTTTTTAAGTTATCTGTTGCATATGTTTCGATATATGTAGATAGCTCATCAAAATCTATGCTTTGTTTAGGGAAGTTATGTTCATGAAATACTTCTTCAGCAAAGCGAACTTTAGCATCCGACCAGTCTCCTCCACGGAATGTTAGTACATATAAATAAAAGCTCTTTTTCATAATTGAAAAGTGCCCTCCTCTTGTCATTTTTACTTTCCGCTAGTTTATCAAAAAAAATACATTTCGTCATAAAATGGACTATATTTTTATTTAAGTAATTTTTCCTAGTAAGTAAATTACGTAAAGTCTTTTTCACCTTATTAGACTTTTGACATGCAAAAATATTACGCTTTTTTATCTGAAAAATGAAAATTTTGTGAATTTAAGATAGAATTTTTTAGTATTATACGCTAGAATTGTATACAATACTGCAAAAATTAGGAAGGTGATGGCGATGAAAAACAAGAAAAAATCAAGTAAACCAACGAGAAAACGCCCGTCTCTCTTAGATTCTAGCTTTTTCAATAGAAAGAAAGCTATTGATTCTAACGCTAGTAGGCATAATCTCCCTCCTACTACAGAAAAACGACAACGTTTTTATCATTTAATTCGCGGCAAAGTACTTATAATTTTCTCTCTTCTTATTTTTATTACCGCCTCTATGGGTATATTGTCGTACAACAATATAACGAATCTTCAACAGCAAATGAAAGATTTTACTGAGAAGAATGTACAGGAGCAACTTACCGTTAATCAGCTAGCCTATGAAATTGCTAGATTAACCAACTTAGAACAAGCCTATATAATTACGGGAAATGGTAGTTATTCTACTTCATACAAAATGAAAATCGATTCTATCAATAAAAAAATAGCTGCTTTACAACAAAAATTTGCAGACCGCCAAGTTGAGCTTGGCCATATACAAGCAATCGGTCAATATTATAAAAATTACCTTGAGTACTCGAAAAAGGTCATGACGATGCGTGATGAGCTTGGTCTAGAACAAGCACGTAAGCTGATGATTGAAGGTACTGGCGAAACAATGAAATTGCATATTGATCAAAATATTGAAGCCATCAACAGTGTCATGGATAAATCCAACAAAGCTAAACTTAATACGTTGAATAAGCAGGTTACTTTGTCAAATAGTACTTTCTTAATTATTTCAATCATCGGTCTTATAGCAATCATTATTTTTGGCTTTATGCTATTTAAATCATTAAAAAACAATACGCGCGCGATTAACCACTCTATACTTGATATTGCCCAAGCTGGTGGTGATTTAACAAGGCGTGTCCATGTACGTAATAACGATGAATTTTCTATTATTGCTAACTCTACGAATACCCTTATCATTTCTATCTCAAACCTTATTAAACGTGTTAGCGAACTCGCTGATCACGTATCAAGTAGTAGCCAAGAGTTGATGACATTAGCGGATGATAATGCTCGTACAATTCAAAATATAGCGGATGCTAGTGCAGATATAGCGAGTGATAGTGAAAATACAATCAATAGTATGAATAGTGCACAACAAAAGATGAGTGATTTAGATCATTCCATGCATCAATTAAACGAGCAAGCGAATGCAGTTCAACGTGCATCACTTGCCATGCAACAAGCGGCAGATGAAGGTAGTCGTTCAGTTCAGCAATCTACACTAGTTATGCAATCTATTGAAGAAACGATAGCTTCTACTGCAACAACAATTGAAGCACTTGGTCGTAAATCAGCAAATATTACATCGATAATTGGTACTATTACAGCCATCTCAGAGCAAACAAATTTACTCGCATTGAATGCGGCAATTGAAGCTGCTCGTGCTGGAGAGCATGGTCGTGGCTTTGCTGTAGTAGCCGATGAAGTACGCAAACTCGCTGAGCAATCACAAACTGCTGCAAAAGAAGTAACAACAATTGTAACGTCCATACAAGATGAGGTGGCATCAATAATTACACAAAATCATGATGGTGTCACAACTGTTATACGAGGAGTCGAAGTGACAAATGAAACAAACCAGTCATTGTCTAATATTTTAATGCACACGAAAGAAACGACTACAATTATTGCGACAATGGTTGAAAAAATTGCGCAAACACTTGATTACAGTAATGCTGTAGCAAATGATTTCGTGCATATTAACGCTTATGCTGAACAAACCGCTTCCAATACGGTGATGTCAGCTGCAGCTGCTACACAAGGTTCTGCATCCATGCAGGAAATTAATGCAGCCGCTACGGAATTAGCTCATCAAGCAGATAGTTTACGCAATGTCGTCGGTGCATTCAAAATTTAACAAAAAAAAGAATGTCTCTTTTCTATAGAGGCATTCTTTTTTTTGCGAATATTGCCCTCAAAACAAGGTTGAGACAAATAAAAAAAGTGTTAGATTGTTTACAATCAATCTAACACTTTTTTGCAGTGCCCTTTGTCCACTACGGCACGCCTTGCTGATAGTTTACCGTCTATTCACAGACTTTTATCGGCGATTTCTTCTTTCTTTCAGGCGATTCGCGGGCTTCTATCGGCGATTTACCTAAGTTTACCGTAACTCGCTTACGTCCGCAGATTTATTACTTAAATAATGATAAATATTCCGCATAGCCTTCTTTTTCTAAATCACCTTTAGGGATAAAACGAAGTGATGCAGAGTTAATGCAATAGCGTAGGCCACCTAATTCTGCAGGGCCATCTGGAAAGACATGTCCTAAATGAGAGTCCGCATCCTTGCTTCGTACTTCTACACGGCGCATCCCATGGGATGTATCAAAGTGCTCCGTCACTTGTTCGTTTGCAATCGGTTTTGAGAAAGCGGGCCAACCACAGCCTGAGTTGAATTTATCGTGCGAGCTAAATAATGGCTTGCCCGAAACAATATCTACATAAATACCTTCTTCAAAATGTTGATCATATTCATTTCGGAATGGTGGCTCCGTGCCATTTTCCTGAGTTACATAGTACTGCATATCTGTTAGTTGTTTTACTCGTTGTTCTTTATTCATTTTCTATGCCCCCAGTGTTGTTCTTGAAATGCTTTTCGACCAGATCCCACTGCATAGCGTTCATAATGCATTGGATTTTTTTTATAATAATATTGGTGGTAGTCCTCAGCAGCATAAAATGTACTTGCAGGTAAAACTTTCACTGCAATCGGATTATCAAATTTACCTGAAGCCTCTAAATCAGCCTTCGAACGTTCCGCTAATTCTTGTTGTTCTTCATCATGATAAAAAATGGCAGTAGTGTAGGATTGTCCACGATCATAAAATTGTCCACCTGCATCGGTTGGATCAATTAACGTCCAAAATGTAGCTAATAATTGCTCATAAGAATAAATATCATCATCAAACGTAATTTGAACCGCTTCTACATGACCTGTAGTTTCCGAACATACTTGTTCATATGTTGGATTTTCCACATGTCCACCTGTGTAACCAGAAACTACAGCTTCAATGCCAGGTGTTTCATCGAATGGCTTAACCATACACCAAAAACAGCCGCCTGCAAATGTTGCCTTTTTCATTGCCATATATATCACTCCTTATTCTCCAGGGACAATAATTTCCAATAAAATTTTATCGTTTGGTAAGTCTAATTCCTTCGCACGTACACGAGAACCTGAAGCTATATTAACTCGTGATAAATCAATATAAATTTCAGCCTTATTCGGATTCACTGTAATCCACGATGGGAAATCCACCGAATCTCTCATTATTTTCATTGTCGTCTCCGGTGGAATATTTAATAGCCCTACATTCATCCCTGTTTGCTTTAAAATAATATTACCCTTGTCATCGACAATTGGCTCAAAATTCATTGAAATTGGGATTTCAGTATAAAAAACCGTTAACTTACTACGTAATTCAATATCATCCCCAATGGTAAAATCCAATGGGAGTGGCGAACCTTTTGCACTGTCCTTTAAATATTTCTTTGTAATTGACTCTAATTCTTTCGTTGTCGTTTGGACAACTAACACATTGCCTGTTATTTCAGTATCTTTGTCTGAGCTCTTTGCTAAATCATATCCATCAACTGGTTTCGTTGCTAAATAAACGACGAGGAGGATTGAAAAAAGAACCATACCTGCTAACGCAAAAAATGCGAATTTCCATTTATTCATTTAGTCACTCCTCGAAGCCTATTGCCTTATTAATTTTTTGTTCCATTTTACATTGCTCCATTGTAGCTAATATTCGCTCAGTCATTTTATCATAGCCTTTTGCATTGGGATGAAAAAAATCTGTATGATAGACAAGTTCTTGATTCGAATCAAACAAGTCTTCAACTGAGACATAACAAGCATTTGAATCTTTACTTGCGATTTTTTTTATGACACTATTCCATTCAGTAATAATTGTATCAAATTCATTTGCCTCATTTGTAACAATCGAAAAAGGATTATAAAAGCCAATGAGTAATAAAGGCACGGTAGGATTTTTTGCCCTTATACCATCAATAATTTTCGTATAACGATTCTCATAAGTTAATAATTCCTTGTCAAACGCATCTCGTTTTAAATTAAACAAATCCTGTTTGACCACTTTCATTACATCATTTCCACCCATAGTTAATGAAATAAACTGTGCTTGTTGCAGCTCTTCATCATAATGCCCTTTTTTTATTAATTTTAATAGCTGATCGCTCCGTCTTCCTCTTTTTCCGCGATTATCCACATCGACTTCTGAAATCGAAGTCCAAGCTTGCATTGAATCTGCTAATCTTCCAACATAACCGTCTTGACTATACTCATCCCCGACACCATCTGTTAATGAATCTCCAAGTGCCAAGTAATGTAGTTGCTTTGCGTTATCATCATCAATTTGCCGTAAATCCTCTTCTGAAGGTTCAAAAAAATGTTCAAAAATTTGCGTCAATACATTACTAGAAGGTTTTGCCTCCTCTTCTGCTTGTTGCTCATCCTGTCTCATATCTTGCTCCGTCTCTGCCTGCTCACTATCTTGGTCTGCAGGCGCAATCGGTTCATCTATTGATATTGCACAACCACTTAGTACTAAGACGATCAAACATGACAAAATAATTCGCCAGATGCCCATTTGACCACCTTCCATCATTTACTGTTAGTTCTATTATAAATAGTTGTCGCTACAATGAAAAGTGACGACGCTTCAGTTTATCAAGAAAAATCCAAGCATTATCATCACATTACCTGTATACCATTTTTACAACTTGCTACGAAAAGCGTTAAAAAGCTACTACAATTACTTATGTAGCAGCTCTTGTTAATTATTCTGAAAAATAAATAAAACCAATTGCACCTGGTCCAGTATGTGTAGAAATAATTGGTGAAGTAAAAGCAATCTCAACATCATTAAAGCCTGTTCCTTCAATTAGCTCTTTTAATGGACCACCCATTGTGATTAAACCGTCGGCATGTGAAATACCTACAGCCTTAACTGTTTTACCAGCAGTATCTGCTTGGAATTGTTTGAATAAGTAGTTTACAACTTGTTTATGACTGCGAACTTTTGATACAGGGTTATATGCCCCGCCCTCTAGGTTTGCAATTACTTTAATATTTAGCAAAGAACCGATAAATCCTGTTCCTTTACCAATTCGACCGCCTTTAATTAAATTTTCTAGTGTGTCAACAATTACATATAAATGTGTATTGTCACGTACCGTGTCTAAACGTGTGACGATTTCTTCAACAGATGCACCAGCATCGCGCATCTTTATCGCTTCTCTCAATTGGATAGCAAGCCCAATTGCGATAAATCGAGAATCAATAACCGTTACATCAGCATCTGTCATTTGAGCAGCCTGTCGAGCAGATTCAACTGTCCCACTCATTCCACCTGTCATATGAATAGAAAGTATTTGGTCCCCATCTTTGCCAAGTTCGTCATATAGTTCTTTAAACTTCCCTGGTGCTGGTTGCGAACTTTTCGGCAGGTCTTTAGCATTTTTCATCAGACCTAAAAAAGGTTGTGGATCTAAATCTACTCCATCTATATATGTTTTCCCATCAATTTGAATTGTTAACGGTACTATATGTATACCGTGTTGCTCTACTTCTTCTTTTGTTAAATCACAAGTTGAGTCCGTTACTATATGAATTCGTCCCACTTCGACACATCCTTTAACATCATTGAAATTAATTATATAGACTAATGTTTCCATATGTAAACATGACATTTGTCATTTCAAGTGTCTATTTCAAGTCTTTTCAATTCCACTTCCTTCGATACTATAGCCTTTTTCCACTAAATTTGTCTAACAATTTCCTCTAAAATTCGACATGACATTTTAGATAAGTAAATATGTGACAAATGTAAATAGTAAGAAGCACATTATTGGGCTATAGTAAATACAGAACGAAGGGAGTGTTGTTTATGGTGGATTCATTTGACTATAAAACATGGAAGGAAGAATTGTGGAATGCCATTACTCACGGTATAGGCTTACTTGCAAGTATTCCAGCACTTGTTATTTTAATATTAACCGCTGTCCAAAATGGAAGTGCATTGTATATTACATCATTTAGCATTTTTGGCGCCTCTGTTATCATCTTATTTCTAATGTCAACATTACTCCATAGTATGCCTGAAAAATACAAGTATTTTTTCGCTATTCTTGACCATTCTTCTATCTATATTTTAATTGCGGGGACCTACACACCGTTTTTATTAATCGCAATTGGTGGAACATTAGGGGTCACTTTATTGTGTGTTATTTGGACACTTGCTTTACTAGGTGTTGTATTTAAATGTTTTTTTATTAATCGCTTTGAAATACTATCGCTTATTTTTTATATTGGTATGGGCTGGCTTATTATCTTTGCCATTAAGCCGATTTATTTTTTCTTAGGAAGTAATGGCTTTGGTTTCTTATTAGCTGGCGGCCTTTTCTATACATTTGGTGCTATTTTTTACGCTTGGCGTAGCCTCCCTTATAATCATACAATTTGGCATCTGTTTGTGTTAGCTGGATGTGGCTCGATGTATGCCTGTATTTATTTTTATTTATAATTTTAAGAATATGTATTTGTAACGCAACAAAGCACACGGCATAAGCAAATCCGTGTGCTTTGTTCTTCATTGAGCTTAGAACAATCTAATTAATCTTTACGTTCAAAAATTTGATATTGAAATGTGTACCCTTCTGGTGCAGTTACAGGTTGTTGTGACGAGACGAGCACAAATTCCTCTTCATATTTAGGGAAGTATGTATCCCCTTTAAAGGAATGATTAATTTTTGTAGCATAAATTCGATCTGTGATGTCCATTGACAATCTAAAAATTTGTTCGCCGCCAATAATCATGATTTCAGGCACATCACCTGCTATAGAAAGTGCTTCGTCGAGACTAGTTACTACTTCAATACCCTCAGCACGATAGTTGGCATCACGTGTAATTACGATGTTACGTCGCCCTGGTAACGGTCTACCAATCGATTCAAATGTTTTCCGTCCCATTATCATTGGTTTGCCCATCGTTTTTTCCTTAAAATATTGTAAATCACCTGGTAAATGCCACGGCATCCCGTTTTCATATCCAATGACATGGTTATTATCATGCGCTACTATTAATGAAATCATCATTACCCTCCAAGTTATATCATTCATCCTATTATAAACATAATTTTACTTTACTATCGGAATATTTCTGCTCATTTTTAAAATAAATTTCTTCTTCGGTTTTAAATCATAGTAAATTTATAAGAATAGTTTATAATGAGAGGTAACAATAAAAATTTTTAAAGGATGATGTTATGACACGTTTAACCAATGAGGCTGTTTGCTATATTCAAGCGACGGATTGTAAACCACATTATTATGAACAATCACCACAGGAAGCAAGAGTTATGCGCGCAGTACCAACATGGCAATCTGTCCATATGCCTGTGCTCGCATCTATCGAGAATCGAAAAATACGTATGCGAGATGGACACGAGATTAATATCCGCGTTTACATTCCCGAACATACAGAAAAATTACCTGTTATTATTTATTATCATGGTGGTGGATGGGTCTTTGGCAATTTAGAGTCCTCGGATGCGGGATGTCAGTTATTAGCTGACAAAGCGCATGCTATTGTCGTATCCGTAGATTATCGTTTAGCACCTGAACACCCCTTCCCTATCCCACTAAACGACGCATATGATGGATTACTGTGGGTTTATAACAACATAACAGCGTTCGGTGGCGATAACACGCGATTAATAGTAGCTGGTGATAGTGCTGGGGGAAATCTAGCAACAATTGTTTCCTACTTAGCAGCAATCTTAGATGGTCCAATTATTTCTGCACAAGCGCTAATTTATCCTGTTACAAACCTTGATTTTACGACGGCTTCTTATAGTTCTTACGGAGAACATTTTGGTTTAGATAAGCAAGGGATGCAATGGTTTGCTGAGCATTATACAGAGGCCAATAATTTTAACAATCCACTTGTTTCACCTATGTATATTGAAAACCTTGGTGTACTTCCAAAAACAATAATCATTGCGGCTGAAGCAGATGTACTTTACGACGAAGGTCTGACTTACGCTCAAAAATTAACTGAAGCGGGCGTTTACGTTGAGCATGTCCATATGGCAGGTTTAATTCATAGTTATTTTAGTAAGATGGAGTTTTTTGAGGCTGCTACAATGGAGACAGTTGAAAAAATTGCGACATTCGTGAAATAAGTTTGTGTATTGCTACTAAACAATGCGATAATAGAGCAAAATGTTTTTTAAAGGATGACAACATGACACAAACGATTGCATTACAAATTAATAATCAATATGCAGGCCCATTGAAAAAAGGCTACCCACTAATCTCAAAAGAAGCAGTTGATACACGAAAACTGCCTGCTGAGGAAGGTGCGCTACTTCGTCTACTAGATATTCATAATCGATTTATCGGCACAGGCTATTATGGTATTCAAAATAAAGGCATCGGCTGGCTATTAACTACTGATGCTAATGAAGAAATTGACAAGGCGTTTTTTGCGAAAAAAATAAGCAAGGCGCTACAAAATCGCGAGACATTCTTTAATAACCCTGATACGACGGCATTTCGTGCTTTTAACGGCGAAGGTGATGGAATTGGTGGCATGACAATCGATTTCTTTGAAGGCTATTATATGGTGAGCTGGTATAGTGCAGGTATTTATTCATTTAAAGAAGCCATTTATGAGGCTCTTGCAGAAACAGTAAACTTTAAAGCCATTTATGAGAAAAAACGTTTTGATAGTAAAGGGCAATATATTGAACAGGACGATTTTGTTATGGGTACACCTGGTGAATTCCCACTTATCGTTAAGGAAAATGGTATGAACTATGCTGTTCATTTAAATGATGGTGCCATGACTGGTATTTTCCTCGACCAACGTGAAGTGCGACTTGCCATTCGTGAACGCTATTCTCAACATAAAACCGTGTTAAATACATTTTCTTATACAGGTGCTTTCTCTGTGGCAGCAGCACTTGGTGGTGCAACAAAAACTACGAGTGTCGATGTAGCCAAACGAAGTTTAGCGAAAACAATCGAGCAATTTAGTGTCAATCATATTGACTATGAGGCACAGGACATTAAAGTAATGGATGTATTTCATTATTTCAAATATGCACAGCGTCATCAGTTAAAATTCGACCTTGTTGTATTAGATCCGCCTAGCTTTGCGCGAACAAAACAAATGACGTTTTCAACTGCAAAGGATTATCCAAAGTTATTAAAGGATACAATTGCTATTACCGAAAAAAATGGTATTATTGTTGCGTCTACAAACAATGCAAGCTTTGGCATGAAAAAGTTCAAAGGCTTTATTGACCAAGCGTTTAAAGAAACAAATACGCGTTATAAAATCGTTGAGGAATACGGTTTACCAAGGGATTTCCGCGTGCCACGTGAACATCCTGAATTCAATTACTTAAAAGTTGTTTTTATTGAAAAATTAAACTAAAAAAGAGCGACTTACATCAAGTCACTCTTAGACTGTAGACAAAGTCGAGTTATTCAACTTTGTCTACTTTTTTTGAAGCAAGTATCCATTACTTTGTTAAAAAAACAAAAATATAACCTAAAAACATTAGGATAAAAAAACTTAAGAATGTGATGATATTCCCTATAATTAAAATTTTAGATTTAACGCATGCAGCTAAGACAATACCTATGCCTGATAATACAAACGTGAAAATCCATAAAGTTGATGGTTTTTGAAACACAATATTCGGTACCCAAAGTAATAAAGAAATAATAATCGTACTTACAGCTAATGCTTTCACCATTTTAACCATTCCTTATTTCAACGGATTACATAAGTTTTTATTAAAATATATTTTTATCGCAGAAGCAAATAGTTTTTCTTTAAGTCCCATTCTATGAAAATTTCTATCTATATAAGCGACAAGCTCCCAATCACATGAACAGCTAAAATACCCTTTATCTTCTTCAAATCATTTAGAACGAACTTATTTTTTATCTAATCTTAGCCCCTTTCGATATTTTATTAGGTAAAATACCATTATTATGGCTCATCAAAAGGCTAGACTGGGATGTTAGAATGTTAGCTGTTCGAGTAAAATCTGGATGCTCATGGAAAACGCCTAGCGAAAATGGAGGACAAAACTTAGAGTTATGAAAATGAACCATTATGATAGTATTTAACCACATGATTATATTTTTATTTTAATAACTGAACTAAAAATTCTCAATAATAGAAACTTCAAAAACTACACTAAAAAAGAGTAACTCCGCTAGAGTCACTCTTTCTTTGATTCACTGTTAATGTGCCTTTACTGTTTGCAGTTCATGATTTCTTGGTCTTACTGCCTTATACCATTGCAAACAAAGGATAAAAATTATTATGGCATCAATTACATCTCCACCATAGTACATAACCATACTTCCGATTTCTGCTTGTTCTATCGGAACACCTTTAGGAGGTTGAGCATAAATATACTTAGACAATATTCCATGTCCTGCTAATGCAATAATTAAGACAATCGCCCTGTACATAAAGGATTTTCTATGATTTACAGAATCAAAATAGATAATAGAAATTGTAAATAGATAGCCTGCTATAAATACATGTAAATGGACAAATAGATGTATTAGACTATTGTCGTGCATTAATGAATATAGGTTAGTCGTGTACAATATCCAAAGACCACCGATATTCAGTAAGGAAGTGATTATTGGATGCGTAAGTATCCTTGCAGTCCAACTTTTTAGCATACTTGAAAGCTTCCGCGCTAATCGGGTGCTTAAAGTTCTAAGTAATAGGGTCATTGGTGCGCCGAGAGCAATAAGTAACGGTGCTAGCATACCCAAAAGTAAATGGCTAAACATGTGTGCTGTAAAATCTACCGTAGCACGATTCGCTAAAGGACCAACAACAGCAAGAATCGCCAATAAAACCCCTAAAATAAAGCTTGCAATACGATAATGTGGCCATTTTTTATATTTACGATTCGTCATCACTGCGGCCAAAATATACAATAACAATATAGTAATAAATACAATAAAAAAAATTAGTTGAGGATGTATTATTCCGAAAAGATTTTGACTATGACTACTCTCGGCTATTTGATGATGGTTAGCGTTCATCAGTAATAGCCTTTGCTTTTATTTTGTTGTTGCTAGTGCGAATGGTAAGATAAAGTCCTATAATGAGGATAATAGCCGCAATGACATTCCAAATGATATCGTAGATGATGACATTTTCAACATACCTAATCTGGTGTATTCGCATTAGTTTATGTTGAATAATCCCATCATATAATTGGAAGCCGCCTGCTCCTAGCATCAAACCACCCATCCATCTCTTCAACCAAAAACCACTTTTACGACGAATATCTGCAAGTAAAAATAATCCTGCAATAGTTGCAAACCAACTAATCGCATGGAATATCCCATCAGAAATCAAGCCAATATCCGTTGTCGACTTATCATAAAAATGATGCCAGCGAAATAGTTGATGAAAAATAGTCTCGTCTATAAAAGCTACTAGACCTATCCCAAATAAAAACCCTGACAGTAAATTTCGACTTACATAAACTTGTTTGTTTTTATGAGCGTTTATTGTCGTCATTTCTTCGCCCCCTATTTTTAGATTGCCGTCCTTATCTTTCCCTATTTTTGATTATTTTAATCTAAATTTACATTTCATTCAGACTTATACTTCCCCATAAAAACGTTAATCTGCACAACTAAATGCTGTCTTTGCTCATATTGTTTACCATTTGAAAAAGAGCTAGCATTTAGCTAGCTCTCTTCTTCGTATATGCAGAAATTCAACATCATCTCTATTAAGCAGTGAATCTTATGTTCTAAGCAGAAATAAAATAAGTAGAATCACTTTCCCTTTAATGCTTGCCAATATTCGGCGCTATTTGTTCTACGATAAAACTTATAGAAAGGTTCATTTGGGCGTGCATGTTTTTGATACAGCTCAATAATTTGTTGTAGAAAGCTTTCTATTATTTGTACTGACACCCTTTTAGCAAATAGTGTTCCTGCCTTTGCATGGGCCCCCATCGGCACGGCACCTAAGTAAACATCAAAGCTATCCTTTTGATAAACAAGTCCAATATCATCATATACTGCATTATAGCAGGCAGACGCACAGCCATTAATATTTAACCGTAGTCTAGAAGGCACAGTTTCTTCCTGTAGTGCTTCGTATAGTTGTTCTGTTATTTCAGCCGCCTCCATTTTATCCCCATCACAAAAATCACAAGCTTTTATCGCGACAATGGGACCTTGCTTAGCAATATATAAGCCCACTGTTTGAAGCTCATTGATAATCTCCTTTACTTTTATAGTTGGAACAGATAAAAGAATACTATAGGAAGCTGAATATTTAATTGCGCCACTTTCACCGACAATCTCTGCAATTTTTTGAAATTGAGCTGGTGTAAAATGCTTATTGATAATACCTGGACTTACTGCAAGGCGTGTAAAGTTTCCATTAACATTTAGTTTTTCAAATGTGCGATCTGGTATATTCGAATGAAAGGCATTCATCATTTGTGCTCCTTATGAAAAAGAGCTAGCAAATAGCTAGCTCTTTTGATTGTTATTTAAAAGTTTTCAGGATAAAAACCTTTTGCTAAAATTTCAATAGCTTCTGCAGCCCGAACCCCTTCTGAAGCGGCTGAAAGTGGTAAAATGACAAAGCGCTCATTTTTCACAGCATTTGTTTCTTTTAATGCTGGGTCACTTTTCAGGAATTTAATTTTGTCTTCTGCAGTTTGGGAACCATAATCAATTACGACAATCACTTCAGGATTGCGTTCAACAGTTTCTTCTTTCGAAACTGTTGTCCAGCCCGATTCGACATCGCCAAAAATGTTTTTACCGCCCGCTACTGTGACAAGTTCATCCATAAAGTTTTGAGCCGCTGTAAAAACTTCCTTATCACCACTATCGTAAACTAAAACACGTAGTTCTTTATCCTCTTCTGGTAACTTTGCACGTACAGCATCAACATCATTTGTCATCTGATTAATCAATGCTTCACCGCGCTCTTCCACACGGAAGATTTTTGCAATATTACGGATATCCGTAAAAATATCGTCTAATGTTGGTTTTGTAATACTTGAAGAAGTATGTAAATAGGTGTGAATACCAAGTGCCTCTAATTCTTCTGGTGTACCAACACCCTTTTCACTAAAACCACTTTTCCACCCAGCGTATAAAAAATCTGCTTCACTATCAATGACTTGTTCCTTTGTTGGGTATTGCTCAGCTATAACGGGTACTTTATCGTAAGCTGCTTGTAAAGGTTCATAAATTTTATCATCTAAATAGGCAGTACCCACCATTGAATCTTCTAAGCCTAGTGCTAGCATAATTTCTGTTACGTGTTGATTTAAGCTAATCGCTTTTTTCGGTGCATCTTTATAAACTTGCGTCGTCTCATTATTTTCAATGGTTACTTCTTTTGCTCCTGTTTGTGCTGGTTCGATATTTTCACTTTGTGAATCATTTTTTGCACTACATGCCCCTAAAATACTTAATAGTGCAATGGCAAGAACTAACCACATGCCTTTCCATTTCTTCATGTTTGTTTCTCCTTTAGTTTGTAATTTTTCATTATATAGTTAGAAATCAAAGACTTCTTAGCTACTGATCACGGCTTATTCTTGACTTTTCTTAATATAAATTGAAAACTCAACATGCTACTATTCTTCAAAAAGACACAAAAAAACCCTCTTGTTTCCAAGAGGGCGACATAGTGAAAAAACAATGGTTAATGAACCAATCACTATTCCCATCCTCGTGGTATTAAGTAAAAAATACATATTGGCAGGTATCCTGGCTTAGGTTCAACATTTATACGTCTTCCCATAGTTAAACTACAGTGACTGTTGTATAAACTCCCCATTTACAGTTGCGGGACAGCATCGGATTTACACCGATTTCCCTTTTAAGCAAATGGCAAAAACCATTTGCACCAATATATAGCAGTATTAAGTTATAAAAATAGCCTAGCAGAACTAATTTTTGTTTTCAATCACACAAAAAATCCATAACTAATAATTATGAATTATTTACTACTATTTTAACATGAACGAGCACTATTAAACACGAAATGTTTTTTAGCTGAATCTGTTACAATGAGCGTATAGGAAAAATAGAAATGAGGATTTTTTATGTATAAAACGATTGGTGTGCTCGCACATGTCGATGCAGGAAAAACAACCTTTTGTGAACAACTACTCTTCCACACGAATAGTATTCAAACGCGCGGAAGAGTCGATCATCAAGATACTTTTTTGGATAATCATTCAATCGAGCAAGCTCGTGGCATTACCATCTTTGCTGAACAAGGGAGGATGGAAATTGGAAGTGATATCTATACGTTAATAGATACGCCTGGGCATGTCGACTTTTCACCTGAAATGGAACGTGCAATTCGTGTAATGGATTACGCTATCATTATCGTAAGCGCTGTAGAAGGTGTACAAGGTCATACTGAAACAGTGTGGCAATTGCTACGCCAATATAACGTACCAACCTTCTTCTTTATAAATAAGATAGATCGTGAGGGTGCTGATGTGGGTGCCGTTGTGGGACAGCTTCAAAAAGAATGTTCGGAGCATGTACTTTTAATAAACGATCCATTGTGTGCAGATTACGTACCAAACCACATTGCTGAGTGGCTAGCTGAGCGTGATGAACAACTACTCGATGCCTTTTTGACAGAAACTCTCGATGCACAAACATGCCTAATGCAGTTGCAAAAGTTCATTAAACAAGAGCAAGCATTTCCTTGCTTTACTGGTGCTGCTTTAAAGGATATTGGAATAAAAGAATTTTTATCACAGCTACCCCTACTTACAGAAACGCAATTCGACCATCAACGACCATTTCAAGGTGAAGTATTTAAAATCCGTCATGATGGCATGCAACGTTTAACCTTTATCAAAGCTTTAGAAGGAACTTTACATACACGCCAAGACTTTACATTTGGTGATATGACTGAAAAAGTAACTGAAATCCGCTTATATAATGGAAGTCGTTTTGTCACAACACAAAAAGTGCAAGCTGGAGAAATTTTCGCTGTAAAAGGGCTAAGTCTAGCAAAAATCGGTGATATTTTAGGTAGTACAATGACTCCTCAGCCATATGAGCTAGTGCCGACTTTACAAGCTAAAGTACAGTATGATGGGCAGCAGCATATAAAAGAAGTATTACAAGTATTCCGTTTGCTCGAAGCCGAAGAACCGTCGTTGCGCGTCGTATGGCATGAGAAGTTTCAAGAAATCCATGTACATATTATGGGTGTTATTCAGCTTGAAGTGCTTGCTGAAGTGTTAAAAAGTCGCTTTTCACTTACTATTACTTTTGGTGAACCTAAAATTTTATATATGGAAACAATTGCAACAACTGTAACAGGATACGGTCATTTTGAGCCGTTAAAACATTATGCAGAGGTTCACCTATTAATGGAGCCAAATATTCGAGGTACAGGAAACACGTTTGTTAACGCTTGTCATGCTGATGATTTATCAGTTGGCAATCAACGACTAATTGAAAAACATCTATTTGAGCGAGAGCATCACGGTCTTTTAACAGGCTCCCCCGTTACGGATATACGCTTCACCCTTTTGACAGGACGTGCCCATATCAAGCATACAGAGGGAGGCGATTTCCGCGAAGCAACTTTCCGTGCACTTCGACAAGGGCTGGAACAAGCCGAAAATATATTGCTTGAACCGTATTATCGCTTCAAATTGAAAGCATCGAATGATTTTATCGGTCGTATGATGAACGATATCCAGCAAGCAGACGGTACATTTGATGCACCCGTCTTAACAGAGGAACAAGTAACATTAACAGGACGCGTTCCTGTTGCAACATTTATGCATTATAGTACTACTTTCGCTGCTTATACGAACGGCAAAGGATCAATATCGTTACAATTTGATGGCTATGATAAATGCCATAATAGTGAAGAAGTAATAGCGCAAATCAATTACAATAAGCAAGCTGATCCCGACTATTCATCGTCTAGTATTTTTTGTGCGAAGGGTAAGGGCTATTCCGTTCCTTGGTATGACGCAAAAGAAGCCATGCATTGCTTGTAATTAAACAACGACACACATTTCTATAGCAACACAGCGATTTTTAGTGGTTTATCGGCGGTTTCAACGGTTCTATCGGCGATTCCTAGGCTTTTATCGGCGGTTTCAAAAGTTATCCGCAATATCCATCAATATTATTCTCCTTAAAAAATAACTGAAGGCATCGAGAACATCTCGATGCCTTTTATATTTCCTATAAAGCTTTCTTTACTTTCGCAACAAAGCTATTTGCCGATTCCACAATTACATAACCATTACTATTCGTAAAATCTACAAGAACCGTGCCAGGTTTACTCTTTAAAATTTGTAATTGCTCGATCAGTTGAAGCAATAATTGATGACCATTACCTCGTGGGTGCCAATTTAAATGATAGTCATTTAATTCTTTCACACTTTCAAGAAAGTGTTGGTATTCATGCTTTACATATTTTATTAAATCTAATATTTTATTAGTATCTTGATTTGTATGAACGACTAACGACAAGTCTTCTAAATAGGTAATATAAAAACGCATAACCATTGAGCATAGTAAATCATTGACTCGCGCAGCACTTAAAATAGGTTTCGGCTCTATATTCAGCCTATCTAAATTTGGTTTCGCACGAATCGAATCAATACGTGTTATTAAATGATACGCCTCACCATTGACCTCATAAACAATTGGATTTGTTGGCATGTACATCATAAAGCCGTTCTTTTTCGTTTTGAGCTCGTCCGCCACGCTTGCTTTAGCAAAAAGACAACCGTCATACACCTCATTTTGAATCCAAATGATATCTTTGTTAAAAAATATTTGATTAAATAAACGTTCGTTACGAATAAGTCCTGATGCTAAAAACTGATCAACAAGAGCTTCAATGACCATTCTAGTTTTAGGCTGCTTGGCAACTTCAACTCGTGACAGTTTACAAATCTTCATATCTACATATTGCTTTTCTTGTGTTGTACATACATGAATATTCGTCATACGTGCACCTCAGTTCGTACATATTTTCAAAACAAATGTTGCGATCACATAAAAATACGGATTTCCTGCTTTGAGAGGAAATCCGTCGTTCAGCTAATCATTATCATTCATCAAGCAGCATCAAACAATGAACCAATGGGAGATATTTGGCTCGATGCCGTATATCCTTAATTCCTTTGGTATTGGTCGTTTGACGTACTGTGACGAACAGAACATTCTGCTTTGTCAACATGCCACCTCCTATTCCTCGTAGGGTTATGGTGTGTACTCGTAACAGGCAGGTCTCCTGACTTATGGTCACAGCTTCTTTTCCCCTTCCCGTCATTTAACAGTGGTATACGAAAAGAAAACTCACATTTACAGTTGCGGGACAGTGTCGGACTCGCACCGACTTCCCTTTTCAGTAAATTGCACGCAATTTACACCTATTACTACACGCTATTTTGTTGAGATAAATAGTAAACTCACTAGTATACTATTAAATCATATTGTAAAGTAATGGAATTTTAAAGTCAATCAACAGAAAACGGTATCTAATTGTTTTCTGCTGCGAAAAAACGAAATATTATTCACCTTCCATTGCTTGGAATAGCTTTTGTGCATAGCTATCAGTGAAATGAAATCCATCTTGTTCCTTGTGCTGTTCATCGACAATTTCTCCAGCTCTCATTACATATATCCGTTCACTTAAATAAGAAACAGCTTTTAAATCATGCGAAATAAATAAAATAGCCATGTTTCTTTCTTTATTCAACGCCATTAATAAATCAATAATTTCTCGCTGAATTAAACGATCTAAGCTTGAAACAATTTCATCGCACACTATCAATTTCGGTTCTACAAGAATTGAGCGTAATAAATTTACTCTTTGCTTCTCACCACCACTAAGTTCAGAGGGCAAAGCATATAAAACATCGTTTGATAACTTAACTTTCGCAAGCATCGTTTGTAAATAGCTGTCCGTCACCACTTTTTGATGTTGCAATGGCTCTCTTAATAGTTGCTTGACTGTCCACATAGGGTTTAGAGCATTACTTGCATTTTGGAATATAATTTGGCAATTTTCATAAAAGGACTTTCGATTTTTCTTAGTGATGTGTTGTTGTTGAAAATGGACGGTCCCTTTATTAGCTGACTCTAGCTGCATAATGACTTTCGCTAAAGTACTTTTACCGCTGCCACTCTCTCCAACTAGACCGACGATTTCACCTTCTCCTACAGAAAGATTTATATTTGCTAATACTTGCTGACCTGCTCGAAAGCTTTTACTTATATTTTCAACCTGAAGCAATACATATACGCCTCCTAAAAATGATTTGCGACAAGCCGTAGCGTATACGGATGTTTAGGCTGCTCAAAAATTTCTGTCGCTTGCCCCTTCTCAACGATTTCTCCATCTTTCATCACTACTATGTTATTCGCTAGTGAAACAGCAACCCCTAAATCATGAGTAACCAGTATAATAGTTGTCCCTAGCTGCGCATGAAGTTTTTTTAATAATGTTATAAAGTGTTGTTGATGCAGCATATCTAGTGCAGAAGTTGGTTCATCTGCTATTAATATGTCTGGCTCATTATACAATGCACAAGCTAACATACAGCGTTGTAGCATACCACCTGACAACTCAAATGGATAGCTTTCTAATATATCTACTGATAAGTTTAACTCCTTTAATATAGCGGTCATTTTAGAGAGAAACCTCTCTTTGTCATCACCCACTCGTAAGGCAGTAAACATATACAATTGTTGTTTCATTTTTTGCGTAGGTGAAAAGCTATTTGTGGCATCTTGAAAAATCGTGAAAATATGCTTTGACCTTAATAACAACCTATCTTTTTTTGACATCGTCAGCATATTTTCCCCATTAAAGAAAACTGCACCCATTGCCTCAGTTTGCGGCGGGAGCATCCCTAAAATAGCTGATATTGTTGTGCTTTTCCCACTGCCACTTTCACCGATAACTGCGGTAATCTCGCCTTTCGGGACAGTTAACGAAATATTGTGGATGAGGTTTTTATCGTTCACTTGAACAGTTAGATTATCGATACTAAACATGGGATCGTTCTCCTCCTTGTTTGAAAGTGGTCCCGATCGCTTGTACACATAATATCGTCACAAAAATCAGTATTCCAGGAAAAAGACCGATCCACCAAGCCCCAACAAGTAAATCATTTTGCGCTGTGTACAGCATCGTTCCCCATGACGGGATTGCTGGCGGCACACCGATGCCTAAAAAGCTTAAAGACACTTCCGTAAAAATCGCACCTGCGAAGTTAAATATTGTCACGACAAAGATAGCAGGCACACTATTTCGTAATAAATGACCAAATAATATTTTCCATAATGGGGTACGAAACATTGTAGCCATTTGGACAAATTCCATTTCCTTTAAGCGAATAAACTCAGAGCGAACGATTCGAGCTGTAACAAACCAACCTGTGAAACCTATAATCATGGCCATTCGCCAAACACTTCCTTGCATAATTGCTTGCAGGGCAAGTACAATTACTAAGGATGGAATCGTTAAAAAGGCCTCCAAAATGCGCATCATAATGACATCAATGGCACCCCCAACAAAACCGCTAATACCACCGTAGATAATGCCTATAATGCTTGAAATTACGACTGACACTATGGCGATGAAAAGCGTAACTTTCCCCCCAACAAGTATCCGTGATAAAACATCTCTGCCTAGCTGATCTGTACCAAGTATATGTGTAAGATTTGGTGCTTCATAAATATGATTCATATCCATTGCATTTGGCTCAAAAGGTGCCAACAGTGAGGAGAAGATGGTAGTTCCTAATATAATGCAAAGAAGCGCAAGCCAAACGAGTGGCATCTTCCGTTGTTTTCTCATACTAATTTTCCTCTTCTCAATCTTGGGTTGATGCAAATCATTAAAACGTCGATTACAAATAAGCAAATGACCACCACAACACCAATAATCAGAATGGCTCCCATAAGTACAGGAAAATCCTTAACCATAACGGATTTCACAAGCAATGAGCCTAATCCTGACCAGCCAAAAAGTGTTTCAACTACTATGGAACCACCAAAGAATGAAGGAATCGTCACACCAATATAATTGATATACGGAATAACAGAATTCCGTAGTATGAGTTTTCTTATTTGTCGGTCTGGAACGCCATTTGCACGCGCAACTTGTACATAATAACTACGATTCTCTGCCTTAACACTGTCCTGTAAAAAGCGTGCGAATATGCCCACATGAGAAAATACTAAAACAATTAGTGGAAGCACCATATGGTTTAAACGATCAAGCCAACCTCCATTACCACGCACATCATTCATACCTGAAGAAGGAAACCAACCAAGCTGTACCGAAAAAATTATTATACAGACAATACCTAGCCAAAAAGGAGGAATCGCAGAGCTTGCTATACTAAAGATGGATAATCCTCTATCCAATAAAGAACCTTCCTTCATTCCTGCCCGTAAACCTAGCCAAGTAGAGACAATTGTAACGACAAATAATGTGAGCGCCACTAGCTGTAATGTGTTAGGTAACCTTTCTAATAAAATCGCTATGACGGGTCTTCCCTCTTTGGCAGAATAGCCTAAATTTCCTTTTACCGCTTCGCCTAACCAAGTACCATATTGTAGAAGCACTGGCCTATCTAAGCCAAACGCTTTTTCAATTCGTTGTTGCTCAGCTACTGTTAATGTTTGAGCATTGCCTCCATAATAAGCAGCAGCAGGATTGCCAGGTGCAGCATGCATAATGAAAAAAGAGAGGAAGCTCACGATAATGAGGACAATTGTCCCCATTATCACTCGCTTCCCGATCCACTTAGCGATCATTCCATTTCCACTCCTCGACATTCCATAAGAAGCCAGCACCGTGATGACCTAAAATACGCTCTTTCACACCACTAATATTTTTATTAATGCCATAAACAGCATCAACATAGGCAAAATAAGCGAACGGTGGATCTTCTGCTAGCTCCTCTTGTAATGCCATATAGACTTCCTTGCGTTTTTCAGGATCGACAGTTGTTCGTCCTTCATCAAGCAAAGCATCTACTTTTGCATTGGCATAGCTTCCATAATTGTAGCCCGCACTTGTTACGCTCGATTCACCCGAATAGAATAAACTATACGTATGGTGGTCCGCATCATATGGGCTACCCCATCCCACCATAAACGCTTCCGTTTCTTCAATCACGATATTGCTCCAATCAAGTGCCGCTACTTCTACCTCTGCCCCAATTTCCTTATAGCCTTGAGCGACATAATTCGCCATATTGACACGCACAGAATCTGTAATTGGTGCCGTAATGGTAAAGGCAAGCTTATTACCGTCCTTGTAGCGGAACCCATCGTCTGCTAATATCCATCCCGATTTTTCTAACAATTCATTTGCTTTCTTTACATCATAAGTATAATGTTCAATATTTTCGTTTACATAGGCATGCTTTTGAAGTGGCGAATAAGCTTCTGTCCCATACCCATGTAGGATGCCTTTAACTATGCCTGTTCGATCTGTCGCATAGCTCATCGCTTTTCGAACATCGACTTCTTGCCAAAGTGGATAGTTCATATTAAATAACACGCCACGATAATCGGCTGATTCTACTTCGTACATTTTTAATTGTTCTACTTTCGAAAGCTCTTCAACCTGATTCGGATCCAGTAACGCAATATCTAACTCGCCAGATTTCAGCTGCAATGCACGAACATTACTATCTGGAATAAATTTAAAAATAACTTTTTCAATAGATGCCTTTGTTCCGAAGAAAGAAGTGTACGCTTGAAGCGTTAGACTTGTCCCTTTATCCCATTTTTCAAACATGTATGGGCCAGCACCAATTGGTTCTTGGTTAAACGTAGCCGTTCTCATGTCTTGTCCTTCAAAGACATGCTTTGGCAAAATTGGCACTGTTAATTTATCTAACATTGGTGTAAATGGTTCATCCAATTGAATTGTCATTGTAGTATCATTTACTTTTTTCATCGCTTGGACATGGATGAAATCAGACTTTAAATAAGACCCATTTGCATCATCAAGAATGCTATCAATAGTAAACATAACATCGTCTACTGTTAATTTTTGTCCATCATGAAATGTCACGTCATCACGAATCAAAATCGTATATGTCAACAGGTCATCTGATATGTCAACGCTTTTTGCTATGTCATTTACTGGAGCATTATGTTCATCAAAGCGCATAAGACCTCTAAAAAGTAATGCATCTAAATTCGTTTCCTCTAAAATAGGATTTAACCCCGCAAATTCGGATTCTGATGCATAAATAAGCTCATTAGCCTTTGAGGAGGAAGCAGCGGATGGCTGTTTTCCCTCGCCTTGACTAGACACATTACTACAGCCCGCAAGACTAAGTATGAATAATAAAATAACTACTGAAAACTTTTTCAATTCTCTATCTCCTTCATTTACCTCAGAAATTTAAAGCAGTGATGCAACATGTTCAAACATGCGATTGATTTCTTTGTGAAGTGTTCGCTGCTCTTGTGAAAGCCATCTACAATGGATTGCATGATCTGTTAGTTTTGTAACACTTGCCTGAATCAAGCTTTCTTGTTGAATCATTTCCTGCAAATCTCGAATATTGAGCTGCTCAACTTTTGGAGACACTATCCATAAAGAGCCGATATAACGTGCCTTCTCCAGCAAACCAATTGTAGAAAGGTTCATTTCCTGTGGTTTAAACAGGAACGAATCAAATGCAATGAGCGCTTCCTCAACAAATATTTTGTATTTTGATTGGAAAGATTGATAATCAAAGAGTTCTCCTCGCATTTCTCTACCTGGGGCAATTATTTCACCCCATATTAATGTAGAGCTTTCTGTCATACGAATCGTTGTATTCACTTGGAATTTCGCTCGTTCAAAAGGAATAGTTACTTCAGGTAGCCATTCTAATCGTGCACCTTCTGCTAATTCCACCGTAATTTCCTGTATGCATGGCTCACCTGTGTGAGAAGGATAAATTTTTAGAGCAGATTGTTGTTGTAATTTCACTTGGCTTTCAGGCGCAAGTTTTACCGAGATGTCATTTCGATCACCCGCTACCATACCACCAGAAGATTCCATTATAAAAACGGTAGCAGTTGACTGATTCGCTGTGTATAACTCTCTACTTGCCTTTAATGGCGGTTGCTGATACACATGAACTAGTCGTGTAAAGCCCCTTCTCAGCTCAAATGCCATCTCTAATTTACCGTAATGATTTACTTTTCCTTGATTAAGCATTCACGTCAACTGCTTCGGCGCCTTCAAGTAACATGTGATGCTGAATCCATTCAACGACCTTATCGACATTAGTTTGTGAACGTACATCTGCAAAAATATATGGTCGTCCAGCACGCATTTTTTTCACATCCTGATCCATAATCTCAAGATCAACACCAACATGAGGTGCCAATGACGTTTTATTAATTAACAGTAAATCCGAACGTGTTAATGCAGGTCCACCTTTACGAGGAATATCTTGTCCCTCTGCAACATCAATTACATAAATATAGCCATGAACAAGTTCTGGACTAAATGTAGCCGATAAATTATCCCCACCACTTTCAATGAAAATAATATCTAAATCTTCAAAGCGTTTGTTCAAGTCATCAATGGCAGAAAAATTCATCGATGCATCTTCGCGAATCGCTGTATGCGGGCAACCACCTGTTTCCACTCCGACAATACGATCCTCTTCTAGAACACCATTAGTAATTAAATACTGGGCATCCTCCCTTGTATATATATCATTCGTGATTACCGCCACGTTATATTTTTCATGCATTGCACGTGTTAATTGATCTACTAAAGATGTTTTCCCAGAGCCAACTGGGCCTCCGATACCAATTCGAATTGGAGTCATTTATATCCACTCTCTTTCTATGAAATAAATAATCTTGAAAATAAAAATTCATGCTTCATCGATGCTAGTTCAATACTTAAAGCATTATTGGATAGGTCATCTATCGTTAATGTCATGACCTTTTCCGCTGCTTCCTCAATAGAGACAAGCAGTTTATTTAATGCTTGTACACCTGTATTTTGACCAAACGGCACAGCGCGTACAGCATTTTGTACTAATCCGCTAATGGAGGCATACATATATGTCATCACTGCATGATAGACATCTACACCGAGTGCTTCACTATAAATTGCATAAAGTACAGCGTAATGACCTTGCACCTTATCTTCTGCTAACTTTTCTTGCCATTGCAATAATAAGGGGCTGTCCATAAGTGGTGCCACTGTTCGTATAAATTGCTTGCCGACGTTGACACTAGCATCTCTCGATTCTTTAGCTAGCTTGATAGCCCCACAAAGTTCGTCAAGTTCTATTAGACGAGCAACATCGTGTACTTTTGCTGCATGAAACGCATCCTGAATAATTAAGGCGTCACCATGCACTAAATTATGAAATATATACGCTTGGCAATAATCTATTAATTGTTCCTTTGTGCGAATAACATCTTCTTGAATATACGTTTCCATCCCATATGAATGGGTATACGAGCCTATTGGAAATGCAGAATCATGAATTTGTAATAGACGCAATAACGAAAAATTAGTGAGCGTGTCCGCGGTATTTAAACGGTTGTTTAAATCGTCGTTCTGTCGTTTCATAGTTCACTCCTATTTCATCTAATAATGGGTTAATCGTATGATCAGCTCGTACGATGATTTCATTCTGTTCAATTAAGCAAGGTGTATGGCGATTGCCTAATTCAAATGCAGATTTCCCCATTTCATACATATCTTTCGGTGAAATGACGATAACTGGTTCGAGCTTTGTACGAATCGCAATGCGACGGCTATCATCCTCAAATAATAAGTCACCATATTGTAGTGGCTCGTCACCCTCTAAACGTAAAGCAATATCCGTGCCTTTATCAGTTTCTGTTCGAAGAATACGTTTGCTTAATTCTTCCCACTCAAGCTCAATCCACTCAGTCGCTTTATGTGCATGCTCTTCTTCGTTGGCAATATTGCCGATAATTTTTTCAATTAACATTTATGTTGCTCCTCGTCATCGAATTTTTTACTGTTCCTCTGATACTGTTACACACTCTCTATTTTTCTTTTAGAATAAGAAATATCGTTGTGCCATTGGCAATACATCCACTGGCTCACATGTAGCTAGCTCACCATCAATTTTTACTTCATATGTTTCAGGATTCACATCAATTTTCGGTGTAGCACTATTAAGCTTCATATCAGCTTTACTAATATTTCGGCAATTCTTCACTGTTCCTATCATACGTTTTAAACCTAATTTTTCTGGTAAACCCTCTTCTACAGCAATGCTCGGTAAAAATGTCATGCCACAATTTTGAGGGCCTTGTCCATAGAAGCCAAACGTCCGACGTCCTTTCATCGGCTGCGGTGTCGGAATGGACGCATTCGGATCACCTGTAATACCGTAAACTGCAATACCACTTTTTATGACCACTTCCGCTTTTACGCCAAAGAACGCTGGATCCCAAAGCACGATATCCGCTAGCTTTCCTTCTTCCAATGAGCCTACTTCATGGCTAATTCCATGCGCAATCGCTGGGTTAATATTGAGCTTAGCCATATAACGCTTAACGCGATAATTATCGTGATCTTTCCCTTCATCTTGCGGTAAAGGACCTCGCTGTTTTTTCATTTTGTCTGCCGTTTGAAATGTTCGTATTGTCACTTCACCAACACGACCCATTGCTTGTGAATCGGAGGACATAATACTTAAAATCCCTAAATCTTGCATAATATCTTCTGCAGCAATCGTTTCTGGTCGAATACGAGAATCGGCAAACGCCACGTCCTCTGGTACGTCATGCTTTAAATGATGACAAACCATTAACATATCTAAATGCTCATCAATCGTATTTGTTGTAAACGGTTTTGTAGGATTTGTAGATGCTGGCAATATATTCGGTAATGATGCCATCACTAATTGGTCTGGGGCATGGCCACCACCCGCCCCTTCCGTATGGAAAATGTGAATTACACGACCATCAATTGCATTAATCGTATCTTCTACAAATCCAGCCTCATTCAAAGTATCTGAATGTAATGCCACTTGAATATCATAGTCGTCAGCAACCATTAAGCTCTGGTTTAACGCAGCAGGTGTTGCTCCCCAGTCTTCATGTATTTTCATACCAATCGCACCCGCACGAACTTGCTCAATAATTGGCTCTGGATCAGATGCACTCCCTTTCCCAAGTAAACCAACATTTATTGGAAAACCTTCAACAGCTTGTAACATACGATGTAAATGCCATTCGCCAGCAGTTAAGCTTGTCGCTTTCGAACCAGCTGCAGGTCCTGTACCTCCACCAATAAACGTTGTTGTTCCCGCTAATAATGCTGTTTCTACTTGATCTGGACTAATAAAATGGATATGTGTGTCAATTGCTCCAGCCGTTGCAATTAAACCTTCCCCTGCATAGACCTCTGTACCAACGCCAATGATCATATCTTGGTCGACCCCGTCCATGCTATTCGGATTTCCTGCTTTACCAATGCCTATAATACGTCCATCTTTTATACCGATATCCGCTTTTACAATTCCAGTATAATCAATGATCATGACATTCGTTATAACAGTGTCAAGCACACCTTCATTTCGCGTATTCTTACCGTTTTGTCCCATCGAGACACGTAATGATTTACCACCACCAAATACGCCTTCATCTCCATATGTTGTATAGTCCTTCTCGATTTCAATCCACAAATCTGTATCGGCCAAGCGAACTTTATCTCCGACTGTTGGACCAAACATTTTCGCGTAAGCTTCATGTGTTACTTTCATTTGTCTTCCGCTCCTTTAAAGCCACCTTCAATTGCCTTATCTAATATTTCATCCTTATGATGAGTAGAGCCTTCTGTTAGCATATTTAATCCAAAAACATGTTGTTTGCCCCCAAACTCGACAAGCTCTACTTCCTTTTCTTCACCAGGTTCAAATCGAACTGCTGTACCTGATGGAATGTTAAGATGCATTCCGATGGCATCTTGTCGATTGAACTCTAGAAATCTATTGACTTCGATAAAATGAAAATGGGAGCCTACTTGAATCGGGCGATCTCCTGTGTTCGCAACGAGTACTTTTTTTGTTGCTCTACCTACATTAATTTCGATAACATCATTTTTTGGTCTGATTTCTCCAGGAATCATTATCAATTCCTCCTTTACTGAATAGGACGGTGTACAGTAACAAGCTTTGTTCCGTCTGGGAAAGTACACTCTACTTGTACATCGGAAATCATGTCGCCAACACCCTCCATAACATCTTCTGCCGTTAGAACATGTTTTGCATCACTCATTAATTGAGCAACGGTTTTTCCATCTCGAGCACCTTCCATAATGTAACTACTTATAAGTGCTACAGCCTCTGGATAATTCAGCTTTAATCCACGCGCTTTTCTTTTCAGCGCAAGTTCTCCTGCCACATGGAGGAGTAATTTTTCTTGTTCTACTTGTGATAGCTTCAATCCAATCTCTCTCTTTCAAAAATTCAGAATTATCTTTCTATAATGATTCTAGATAAAATATGGGCTTTCAATTTTCTTACAATTTAGTTTTACTTACAGTTTGTTTTTTCATATAAGTTATGAATTCGCTGGGATTTGCGAAGGTTATAGAAGTGACATGTTGACCCGGCGAATGCGGGTTGCAATAGTTGAAGTGTGTTAGAAGAGGTAACAGTTAGTCTATTATAAGAAACAATATTAAAAAATTCAACATTTTTATTTGTCTGTCAACTTACAAGTTTTCTGAATAAAAAGTAAAAAAAAGAGACTATTTCACAAAAATAAATTACTTTTGTGAAACAGCCTACTATGTCTGTGTTTGAAACATTTAAAAAATTATATTAAAAAACTTATATTTTTATTTTAAAGAAGTATTTATTGACGCAAAATTTCTCGTCTAATCATTAAACTACTTGAAATCGATTTGTAACCTTTTGCAAGTCATCCGCCTGAATCGTTAACTCCTGTGAAACTTGATTGACTGCTTGCATAGATGCCGTTTGCTCATCCATCGATTGTAACACCGCTTCCGTGTAATGAGATAATTTATCCATACCACCAGCAATATTGGTTACTAATGTGGCTACCTCATTTGCACTGCCCGATAAATGTTTGGCAGTAGTCGAAATATCTTCGAGTTGATTCGTCATTTGGCTCACATGATTTGAAATGTTGCCAAAAGATTTTGTTGCTTCATCAATAACATAAACACCTTGTTGGACATTTTTTAAATCTTCCTCAACAGCTACAGCAACTTGTTTCGTATCGCTTTCAATGCCTACTACAAGATCAACAATTTGAGTAGCTGAATGTTTAGATTGCTCTGCTAAATGACGAACTTCCTCTGCAACTACCGCAAAGCCTTTGCCATGTTCACCAGCTCGTGCAGCTTCGATTGCAGCATTTAAAGCTAGTAAATTCGTTTGATCTGTAATAGTTGTAATCATTTCTGTCATTGCTTTAATATCTGTCATTTTATTTGTTAACTGTTGCATTAATCCACTCGTTTTATCTGTGGAAGAAGATATAAACTCCATTTGTTTTTTCGCAACATGCAATATTTCTGCTCCGTTTCCTGCGATATCATTTGCTTCTTTAGCATGGTCGTAAACACCTTGTGTTGCAGTTGTAATACGTTCAATGCCGTCTACCGTGTGCTGCATCGCAATAGCACTATTATTAGCAGATTGTGCAGCTTGTTTTAATCCAGTTGACGTCTTCTCCATTTGATGGTCTACCTCTTTTACAGCAATCGTAATGTCATTTGTACTTGCTGAAAGTTCCTCAATACTTGCAGATAAATCTGTCGAGCTGTTCGCAATTGTTTGCGTCATCGTACGAAGTTGTTCTTTCATCTCATGAAAGGCTTTAGCTAACTCTGATATCTCACTTTTGTCATCTGTAGCAATTGTAACTGAATCAAATTCCCCAATTGTAATCGCTTTCGCAGCATTTGATAATTGGTTAATTGGTAGAATTACTTTATATTTGACATAGAACATATAAGATAAAGTAATCGAAATACCAACGATTGTTAAAATCGTAGAAAGCCAAGCAAAAGATGTTAAATTGGCCAAATCAATAATTAATACAACCATCATAATTAAATTTAATACCGAAAAACCGATAATGCTTTTTTTTCGCAAACTCATACTAAATTCCCCCAACTATAATATTACTATAATACCATTATTATAGTTGATTTAGTCTAATAATCACAGAAAAACGCCTACTTTTTATTTAAGAAATGAAAAAAAGCTGAGGACAATTTACTCCGCTGACTTTTTTCAAAAAAATTTAAAAATATGTCTTTCAATAAGAAAAGGCATCAAGAGTTCACTCCTGATGCCTTCTATCAACGCTATACATATTATACATATAGCAAAGGACGTACAATATTATTTTAATTTCATCATACTAGAACCAGCAATACCTGGGTGTGTCATTTCATAAGGATCTAAAATTAAATCTAATTGTTCTTTTGTTAAAACACCTGATTCAATACAAAGCTCACGAATCGAACGTCCTGAAAGAATCGCTTCACGTGCAAGACGTGCTGCTACTTCATAGCCAATATGTGGGTTCACTGCAGTAAGGACACCAACACTTTTTTCTACATATTCCTTCATGCGCTCTTCATTTGCTTCAATATCTTTTAAGCAGTTTTCAGTAAATGCACGGAAAACATTATTCATAATGCTTATAGATTGAATTAAGTTAAAGACAAGAACAGGCTCCATAACGTTTAACTCTAATTGACCAGCTTCAGATGCTAAAGAAATCGTATGGTCATTACCAATTACTTGGAATGCTACTTGGTTAAGCACTTCTGGCATAACAGGGTTTACTTTACCAGGCATAATAGATGATCCTGGTTGGCGTGCTGGTAATATAATTTCACCTAAACCTGCACGTGGACCAGATGCCATCAATCGTAAATCATTAGCGATTTTAGACATATTAATCATACAAATTTTAAGTGCACCTGACACTTCAGTATATGCATCTGTATTTTGTGTAGCATCTACTAAATGTGTAGCACCTTTTAATGGCAAGCCAGAAATTTCAGCAAGATGTTCGTCTACTGATTTTATATAATCTGGGAAAGCATTTAACCCTGTACCAACAGCAGTTGCCCCCATGTTTACATCATATAAATTTGGACGTGTTTGTCGAATACGGACAATATCACGGTTAATTACACGACAATATGCTTCAAACTCTTGTCCTAAACGAATCGGTACTGCATCTTGTAAATGCGTACGTCCCATTTTAATGACATGTGCAAATTGTTCTGCTTTTTGATGGAATACAGCTTGCATGTTTTCCATTGTAACAAGAAGTTCATCTATCAAATTTAAAACAGCAATATGAATAGCTGTTGGGAAGGCATCATTTGTTGATTGTGACATATTAACATGACTGTTTGGGCTAATCGTTTGATAGTCGCCTTTTGCTTTACCTAAAATTTCAAGTGCACGGTTCGCAATAACTTCATTTGCATTCATATTAATAGAAGTGCCTGCACCACCTTGGATTGGGTCTACTAGAAACTCTGCATCCCATTGACCATCGATGACTTCTTGTGCAGCCTTGACAATTGCCTCTCCAATTTCTGTTGATAATAGGTGTACTTCCATATTACCTAGCGCAGCAGCTTTCTTAACTATTCCCATTGCTTTAATAAGTGCTGGATGAATTGTGTAACCTGTAATCGGGAAGTTTTCTGTTGCACGAAGCGTTTGAATCCCATAATAAGCTTCTCCTGGTAATACTCGTTCACCTAAAAAATCTTTTTCTATACGTTGTGTGGACATTATTGTCGTCTCCTTTGAAGTAATACTCACACTGATAGTAGCTAATAAATGCCGTCTTGTAAACAGTCAGTTCGCCATAATGCAAAAGTTTTTTTTAATTTTGACGATAATCAACAAAAACCGAGCGCAATTCGTACGCTCGGTAGCATTATTATTTCGTTGAAGAAACAGTAAAACGTTTATTAATATTTTGCGGATTTTCAATTTCATCTAATACAGCAATAGCGAAATCACTGTAGCTGACATAACTTTCACCCGATGCATTTACTAATAGATGATCGTTCCCAGTAATGTAGCTACCTGTACGTGGTCCTTCAGGATCAAACATCGCAGACGGACTTAAAAATGTCCAAGTAATACTGGATGCTTGTAAATCAGTTAAATTTTCACCTTGATTTTTTGCAGTTGCAAAGAACATTTCTGGAAAATCTGGTGTATCCATAACTCGAATAGTTTTCTCTGGATCAACAAATAAGCTTCCTGCCCCACCGACAACAAATAGTTTTGTTGTAATGCCATTAAAAATATTAATTAAATGACGACCAACTTTCACATGCAATGCCTCTTGTCCGAAAGGTGCCCCAAAAGCATTCACAACTACATCAAAGTCTTGAACGTCCTGTTGTGTTAAATTCAATACATCTTTTTCAATCACTTTAATATCTTCTTTTACTTTGGAAGCTGAACGAACAATAGCAGTTACTTCGTGGCCACGTTGTAATGCTTCCTCTACTATTTTTTGTCCTGCTTTCCCTGTTGCTCCAATTACCCCTATTTTCATTTTAAATTCCTCCTCAATTCTATTGTAACCATTTTAGTTACAGGTTAATCACAGTAAGACCGACCTCGTTTTACATTAACGAAGTTGATCTAGCACATCTTGTAACGTTTGTGCTTGTAACTGTTTTTCCATTGCATGCCAAACATCTATATAAACGGCTTCTAACGTATGCTGAATTTTTCGACCAACCGCACATGCTGGGTTTGGCTCATCATGAATTGCAAATAGTTGTTCAGGACCATCAATTGCACGATAAATAGTTAATAACGACAAATCTTTTGGTTCAAAAACGAGCCCATAGCCTGCAATTCCTGACTGCGATGTTAACAAACCAGCTCTTTTTAATACACCGATCATTCGTCGCACGACTACTGGATTGGTATTGACACTACCAGCAATATAATCAGATGTTAGCTGACTTTTATCAGATGTTGTAGCAATGAGCGAAAGTATATGGATAGCGACCGAGAATCGACTATTCACCATATGAATCACCACCTGTTGTAACTATTATAGTTACAGGTTGAGATAATCACAAGTATTTTGCTCTTATCATAACCTGTTCATTCTTACTGAACACAATACATGTTGAGAAATCTAACTACCCCTCTTATATTTTTGACACATAAATAACTAGCTCTTGTTGGATTTGCCCATTTTCTTCATAAAAATCTAAGTTATGAAATTCATATTTAAAATGGCCAACAGGAAACGTCACGCTCTCCCCTTGAGCTGCAGCGAGTATACCAGCCACATCATGTGACACTATATGTAAAAGTTCCATCCCTGAAATCGTTTCAATAAAAAATACGTTCATTTAAAAACACCTCCTTAGCCATTATAGCTTAGAAGGTGCTTGGATTTATAGCGTTAATTAAGTTGAGTCTCTATACTCGCCTAGGGAAGGCTTTTATTAAAATATTACTTTTCCATGTGTCGTAGCTTCTGTAAATTTACTGGACTGACTAGCTGAAACTCCAAATGACCAAGAGGTAAAGTTAATAGAAGGAGAAATTTGCCAAACGGATTCTTGGTGCAAATATTTACCAAATGCATCTATTTGAGTTGGAATTGCAGAAGTTAATCTATCTACTGTAAATTATGAAAATGCAGATAAAGTTAACACTTTTTCACTATGACATGCATAAGATTTCATAATATCATCAGGTAAATCAATACTTAAAGGATAACCAGTTGGACCTTTTGTCCAAGAATTACTACTGCTAGAATAAGTTTTTACTAAATGTTTCGTTTTATTACATGAATGTCTTACTGACCAACTTTGCTGTCCATATTGTGAACCAGGAGTAGGAGACCAGAAGGCACTGTTAATACTTGTCCCTATCACATCTATTTTTCTATTTTTCGGCATAATATGCCATGTAATAGCTGTTTTTACTCGATATTTTTTCTTTGCTTCTAAAGCAACTATAGTTGTTGTAACTGTTTTATATGAAGTTGTACTTTTATCAATATCTTTTTTATGTAGCGCATTCCTTTTTACAATAGATTTATTTGAAAAAAAGCCCCTATTTTCTTTCTCTTCTTGTAATTGAACTTCCTTAAAATAAGTCTCCTCATCAAGTTCGATAATTAAATTGATTAAATCTTCCTCATTAAAAATATCATTTTCTATCACTTTTAAAAATTTTGTACTAGTTGCAACAACTTTAATATTTCTTCTTGAGTAAAACCAAGAGACTCAAGATGTTCCATTTGCTCTGCACTTAAATTAGAAGCTTTCACTTGAATTTCTCCCAAATTAAATCCTATGAAAATAATCATAATAAAGATAAAAAATAATTTTTTCATATTGGTTTCCTCCTTGTTTTTTTTCATAATTAAATGATAAATTATAAAAAAAAATCAGTAAAAGGATTTTCTATAAAAAAGGAGGATATTTAGTATGAAAATCAAATTATTATTAATCGTAATATGCTCATTTTCACCATTACTATTATTAGGACTTTTCATTTACGGAAATGCTTATTATAACGACTATCATCTAAAATCATCCGAAACGACAGTGAAAGATTTTATAGAGGAATTTATCGATAGTAGCATACAAATAATGCATTTTGAACGAATAGAAGAAACCAATATGTGGCTAGTACAATTGAAAATTAACGATAGTAAATATGGTCATGCACGTTTTAATAAAGGTTGGAATGGTAAACTTAAATTTATTTATTTAGCAACAGATCCCACAGTAACTTATCGAGAACATAAAACAAATAAAGGCAACTATGGCACACTATATGTACACGAACTAGACAGTAATGTTGCCAAAATCAAATTGACACCAAACTGGAAGAATTTCGAAAAAGAAATTGAAGTTGATACAGTCGCTCCATTTATGAAAACATTTAAACTACCTGAAAATGTAGAAGATACTTTCCCAGCAATGTTTACTTTTTATGATAAAACTGGAGAAGTCATTTATGATTACTCGAAACATGGTTAAGATTATGAGCGTTATTTCAATCATGGAAGGCGCTTACATTTCAAGCTATTTATAGCCATTCAGCCGTATTTCTTCAACTATTTGCATCATTTTCACTAATTGTTCTTGTGTTAAAGTTGTTGAAATGTTTAAGCTATCGTGTTGAGTCTGCAGTTCTTTTTCCAACGATGCTGGTTCTTGTATATTTTTCCTCAACCGACGAACTTTTGCTTTGTTTGTCGTTTGAAGCATTACTTTTTCTATCAACACAGCCACCCCTAAACATTTAATTAGAAAATATTCCTATTAATACCATTAACACTATAATAGACGTACCATTACTTAACCATCCGACTTCTTTCCTATTTCTTTCAATAGATGGATCGATTTTATTCGACTATTCAAAAAAGCAGCAACCATTTTGGTTGCTGCTTTCTTCTATTAAACCGCAATTGGTGCTTTAATTGCTGGATGTGGATTGTAGCCCTCGATGGAAAGATCCTCAAGTTCTATTTCGAATATTGACGTTTTATTTGAGTTTATTTTCAAGGTTGGTAGTTCCCGTGGCTCACGTGAAAGCTGTTCTTTCACTTGCTCTATGTGATTTGCGTAAATATGCGCATCGCCGATACTATGAATAAATTCGCCAACTTCAAGCCCACATTCATGGGCAATTAAATGTGTTAATAATGCGTAGGAAGCAATATTGAATGGACAACCAAGCAATGTATCAAGACTTCTTTGCATTAATTGACAGCTTAACTTCCCGTTTGCTACATAAAATTGGAACATGACATGACATGGTGGCAAAGCAGCTTTACTCCCCTTTGCACCTGCATTAATGACATCTTCAGGATTCCAAGTATTCACAATAATACGTCGTGAATCTGGATTATGTTTAATTTGGTGAATGACATCTTGTAATTGATCAATACTTTCCCCATTTGATGTTGTCCAATTACGCCATTGCTTGCCATAAACATTGCCAAGATCTCCGTATTTTTTCGCAAAATCATCATCCTGTACAATGCGGTCACAAAACGATGTCAACTCTGCTTGATATAACGCATTGAACGCTTCATCCATTAGACAACGTCTGCCGAAATCAGTCATATCAGGACCGCTATATTCATCGGATTCTACCCATTTTTTAAATGCCCATTCGTCCCAAATATGATTATTGTTTTGTAATAAATAGCGAATATTTGTATCGCCTTTAATAAACCAAAGAAGCTCGCTTGCTACAAGTTTAAATGGAACACGCTTTGTCGTTAATAGTGGAAATCCTTTATTTAAATCAAAGCGCATTTGATAGCCAAAGACACTATATGTGCCTGTTCCAGTACGGTCGTCCCTTTTAACTCCATTTTCTAATATATGTTGTAGTAAGTTTAAATACGCAGTTTCTGGATGCGTCAATTTGTCACCAGCTCCTTCAAATATGCTGTTGAACATTATACCATCTAACGGTAGTAAATGAACGCTCAAATAAAAAGAAACGACATTTTAACTCCAACATTAAAATCTGCTATTTTTTTCTACTTCTCTTTAACAAACTAATTACATGTCTGAACCCAATGTTTTATCGTGTAATTCTTTAGAAATTTCATTTTCTGTAGCAACGAAAAACATCGGTAACAGGATAATTGATACAAGGATAGGACCAACAATAAATAACAAATCAATACCAGGGCTAAAAAAGAGTCCAAATGCAGTCAGTAATCCAGACATCACTAAGAAAGTAATTTGAGCAATAACAATTAACAACGGTATGAGTTGATATAAGTAGTTTAGTTTTCTAAATTGATGCATATTTTCTGGATGCTGAAGAATTCGTTTTTTCAAACGTCTAGATAAAATCAAGCAGGCAAAAATTTGCACGATAATAAAGCTAAAATACATAATACTGCGTAAAATCATTTGTTGTTTTTCAATTGCCCCATCGAAATGGGCAACGCGTTGCTGTAACAGTTCATTCACTGCACCATTATAGATGTATTCACGTTCACTCAAATATGTTAGTGGTTGGACAAATCCAAATGTTGACCATTCTTTAGCATTGATTTGCCAATTTGTTAATTTACTTGCCATAATACGCAATTGAATAGACTCATCTTCACTAAACATGCCAACTAACGTGCGATAGGGTATTGACAATTTCAATTGACCATCTTGTTTTTCTTGAAACAAATCTCCGATAAAAAATGTATAGGCAACATCCTTTTGATTCGTTTCAAAATGTGCACCTTCCACTTTCCAATGATTTGCTAAAGAGGCTTCGATATCATTTTTCATCTCATTATATGGCGTATTGTTATGTAGCTGTTTAGGAATTTTATAAACAAAATGATTGTCACTTCCAATAATACAAATATCCACTTCAACTGGCGTTTCAACAATAGTTTTAGCCATTGTTGTTATCGGATACACTGCGATGGCGACTAAGAATAATAGGATTAGTGTTAGCACACATCTTTTCATGTAGGCTCCCCTTTCCTTCACACAAGCTAGATTCACATTATCACAGCTTTTACCGAAAATACTATTTCGTTATTCCGAAAAAATGTTAGTGGTTTTCCGAAACGTCTTCTTTCGGTATTCCAAAAAACCCAAAAATTAGGGATAATATAGTTGATACTTATTGATGAAACGAGGCATTTTCATAATGATTATGAAAAATAAAGAGGATATACTATGCACAAATTAACTTCTAGTATTTTTATAACCTACTTACTTATTGGCATTTATGTACTTGTTGTTGCCATCCGTGCCCCTTTTATTAACATTTCAGTCGATACGTCCAATGAGCTACCTGTCATAATTGATCCTTATTATACAAGTTGGGCTCAACAACAAAATATTGAACGAGGAGACATTATCCTGAGCATCGATCAACAATCTGCGAAAGGTTTTAAATCTTTCCAACAAGATACATATATTCCTAGCGCAAATGAACTGTCGATTTTAAAATTAGACGGCACAGTACATACAATTAAAGTATTACATCGAGAGCTTCCTGAAGAGTTTTATACGCATATAGTTTTTCCGATGTTTTATTTCATGCTTTGTTTTGGTGTTGCGTTCTACTTATGGCAGCATAATAAAGACAATTTTATTACCAAGTTACTTATGCTATTTCTTTTAACATGTTCTTTAGCTTATACGAGCACAGGTGCTTCAAGTCGAGGGAATGGAATTGGGATGATCGTAAATGGTATTTGTATCGTTTTATGTTTAGTATTAATCATTCATTTTTTACAACAATATTTTCGCTATTTACATATTAAATGGTCATATTTTGATACAAAGTGGCTCTATTTTATTCCGTTAGTCATCATACCTTCTTGTTACGTCATTGAATTATTTGTGCCACAGTTTAGGAATATCACACCTAATATTACGCTCAGTTTATTTGCTTTACTAATTCTATACGCTACTTTTATATTGCTCACTAGTTATTTACGAACACGGTTAGCAAAAATACGATTAATTGCCATCTCATGTATTATTCCATTTTTACCTTTTTTACTATTATTTGTTGTACCTGAGATTTTAGGTAATAACACAATCATACAGCCCGAAATAAGTGTTTTATTTATTTTGTTTATTCCTTTTTCTTTTATATTCATTCAGTTAAATGAACGATTATTTGATATTGAGTACCAATTATCACGATTTCGCTACTATTCATCCCTTGCCTTTTTTAGTTCACTAATCATAACGACAGTCTTAGCAATATTGCTATTTTCACAGCTTACAATTGCAATGTTAATTGTTGTATTTTTCGTGCTTTTCGTAGGCTTTATTACAAGCTTCTATATAAAAGAACAACTTGATTTTAAACATCGAAAAATTATATTTTCTTCTTCTGGTGATTATGTACATAATTTATATGCTGCTGTTAATCGTATTGGTAATGCAAAAAATCAACAGGAATTACTTAATAAGCTTAAAAGTGAAATTACCGAGAAACTTGGTACGACAGCATTTACCCTTGAAACAATAACCGAAGATGTTCAATTTCCACAAGGTGGCATCCAAATTGAGAACCAAATGACACAACTCCTTATCCATGATACAGTGGATGAAAAGATTCTTATTCGGATAAGACACACTCTACAAAAAGAAGAGCTACTTTGGTTGGAGTTACTTGCTTTATATGTCTCTATGTTTATCGACAATTTAAAGCATATCGAAGATTTAGTACGCGATATTCAACACATGAAAGACACAAATAACACCCAACTTCCTTGGCTCGATAAATTATTATGGAATATTATTGAAAAAGAAAAAAGTATCCTTGCCCAGGAGTTACATGACACTATTTTACAGGAGCAGCTTCATTTAGCGAGGGAATTAGATGTTATCGCAAGCTCCCCTATTATCGAAGAAAAAAAAGTTTTAAACATTCGAGAGCAGCTTATTAATGCCACGAAAGATTTACGTGAGTATTGTGAAAATCTAAGCCCACCATTACTCGATACGTTTGGTTTAGAAATGGCTTTAAAAAAACTTGTCCAAAAAGTAAAAATTCGTGCTAACTTTCTATTGAATACTCAAATTGACCGTGTTCAGTTTCAAGATGCAACTTTACATTTAGTCGTTTATCGGCTAGTTCAAGAACTGCTTAATAATGCGATTAAACACGCTGATGCATCAAAAGTTTCACTTAAACTATTTGCGATAAATAATGGTTTTGTTCTCCAATACGACGATAATGGAATCGGCTGTAATATTGAAGATTTAATGCAATCATCCGCTTCTATGGGCATTAATGGGATTCGCGAACGTGTTCGAGCGTTTAACGGAGAAATGACCATTACCTCCAAACCAAATGATGGCATGCATGTCTTTATTCAAATTCAAGAGGAATGTGAGGAACCATAAAAAATGATTAAAATATTGATTGTAGATGATCATCCTGTCGTATTAGACGGAACGAAAACATTATTACAAGACTTGGAAAACGTTCATATTGAAACAGAGCAAGAAAGTGCTAATGTCGCTTGCCGAATGGAGGCTCAATCATTTCAGCTCTTTTTAATTGATATTAATATGAAACCAATAAACGGAATTCAACTTGCTGAAATGATTAAGAAAAAACAGCCTGAAGCTCTCATTATCCTTTATACAGGCTACGAATTATCCGATTATTACGAGCTACTCATTGAAAAAAAAGTGGACGGTCTATTATCAAAGCTTGCTACGAAAGAACAAGTCATTCAAACAATTCAAGCTACTTTACGCGGCGAGATTTTATTATCCGCTGATTTTTTGGACTTTGTCAAACAACACTCGAATCGTTCTAATGCAAAACAGGAAGTGTTACTAAGTCATAAAGAACAAGAAATTTTACAGCTTGTAGCACAAGGTTGTACAAATAAAGCCATCGCCTCTGCAATTGGCGTTACCCAGCGTACTGTAGAAAATTATTTATCAAAACTCTTTGTCAGATTACAAGTGGAATCACGTGCTGAGGCGGTAATTGTTGCGAAGGAAAAAGCATGGATTGACTGAGTCATTTATGATACCTTAAATTTCGCATAAAATTACATAGTATTTAATAATGTGATAAAGGTTTAAAATCCATTCATTTTATCGTTTTTTATTAACAAAATAGGTTCTTTATACCTCTTTTCTTTCAGTAAATGGGTTTATCCTTATACTTAGAAACAATATTATGTAATTTTTTCTTACTAAAAAACGGCATTTGCTGGATAAATGTATGAATCTGTTATATAATGAAAGTAATAATTAAATTACTTCATCGTAAACAATGAAACCACGTATTCAATAGTAACGTGTTTTTGGGATCTTCTGATTATGTGTTTATTTATACAGAATGAAGGAATATGATTGTTGAATTTATTTTTGGAGGTTTTTTAAATGACTCAAGGTACAGTAAAATGGTTTAACGCAGAAAAAGGTTTTGGCTTCATCGAAGTAGAAGGTGGAAACGATGTATTCGTACACTTCTCTGCAATCCAATCTGAAGGTTTCAAAACACTTGAAGAAGGACAAAAAGTAGAATTCGGCGTTGAAGAAGGTAACCGTGGCCCTCAAGCTACAAACGTTGTAAAACTTTAATTCTTTTTCAAGAATTAACAGTTCAAACTACAAGAGACATCCTTAATGGATGTCTCTTTTCATTTGTAAATATTTCTCTATGCGTAAGAATGGAGACCCGCAATGACTAAGTTAACGAAAACTTGATTAAAAACAATAATACCAAAACCGATGATAGATAACCATGCAGTTTTCTCCCCTTCCCATCCTTTGGAAAGACGTAAATGTAAAAAAGCTGCATAAAATAAAAATGTAATTAGTGCCCATACTTCTTTAGGGTCCCACCCCCAATATCTTCCCCAAGCAATTTGTGCCCAGATCATTGCAAATAATAAGCCACCTAAAGCAAATAATGGGAAACCTATCACAACAGCTCTATATGAAATTTCGTCCATTAATGCTGGCTGTACACGTTTTGACAGTGGCTTTAATAAAACGATAACTCGCTTTCTAAAGATGATTCGTATGAGTCCATATAAAATAGTCCCCACGATAAATGCCCAGATAATAGAATTTAACTTTTTTGCATCTATATTCTGGGGTACTTTCAATAATCCAATAGAGTCTCCACTATCCTTTAATGCTCCTTTATTGACAATAAGAGGTGTCATCGAATAAATAACCTTTTCTTCCTTGCCCTGTGCATTTTCAAATTGGAGATGTACGTCATTCTTTATTATATTAAATGCAGTCGATACGCCACTAAAGCCGATGACAACAAGCAAACAGTACATGACAAATTCTAACGAAATCGTACTAAGGGATCGCTTTTGAACATCCAATGTTTTTAGTAAATAAATTATTCCCGTGGCAAATGAGATAGATAAAATAGCACTTGAAAAGGCAACTGTCATCAAATGAATTGTTAACCAATTACTTTGTAATGAAGGGACTAGCGGTGTCACCTCATTTGTAAAAACGCTTCCATAGCCGAGAATGATAAGTACTACAGGTATAGCAAATAACCCTACGACAATTTGCTTATACAAAAAATGTATGATAAGAAAACTAGCCGTTAACATAATGCCAAAAAACGTCATAAACTCATACATATTACTTACAGGCGCATGCTTGACTGCAATCCACCTTAAAATAAAATAGCATAATTGCAAAACAAAGGCGGAATATGTAAGGATAAGACCAAGCCTTTTAAACGTCTGTCCAGACGATTTTACTGCTAGTCCAAATGGGAAAATGGCGATTAACAATAAAATAAAGGCGCCAAATAGCGAATTCCCACTCATACTTAAAATTTTTTCTGTTTCCAACATAACGACCTCCAACATCCTTTTTTGGTAGAAGCTGTGAATGCCTCTTTATAAAAGAACGTAAACCGTTATATTAAGTGTCCACTTTCTACTGTAAAATCCTTCTTTTAATGGTGTATGTTACAAAAATGTGGCGAGACAAGAAAAAGCAGACGGATAGAAGCAGGATTATAGCTCCTTTTACACCTTCTTGGACATCCAATGAAACCGACATTTGGTACCCATCACTTAAAAAAAACACATTCATCATTCCATGTAATATAGCGACTGGCATAATAGATTGTCCATATTCTCGGAACAATGAAAGTATTAACGATATCCCATATAGCAGTAACAAAAAAATAATTACCCCTAAAAATGGCATATTATAAGATTTATAAAATAGTGCAATTGGTAAATGCCATAAAGACCATATGGCACCTGTTATGCAAGCGGTTTGCCACAAACCGTAATACTGACGCAAATAAAAATGAAAATTTCCACGCCAGACAATTTCCTCTAATAATGCTGAAAGTGTACTAATAGTAAGACCAATGAGTATTAAGGGAAAAAGATCAGCTATGCTCGTTACAAGAAATGTCCCACGATTTGTATATAGGAAATATAAATGAATGCTGCCCCCCATGAGAATGGGCATTACAATGCTTGCTAATAACCAATTCCATTTTGGCTTTTTAAAAGCAAAGGAATAAACAATAGGTAGGCTTGCGCCTATTTTTTGCATAAGAAAAACGGAGAGGAGTGGAATTATCATTGTAAGCCCAATCAAGCTTCGCCCATTAGAAAATGTCAGTAAAAATAGATGAACTAAAGTAGTAAGAATGTATATACATAATGTAGTTTTTATCACTAAATAATTTGACAAAACTTCAACTCCTTATCATGTAATTCATCATTTCAAAAAAAAAACCAACTTTTCACTAACGTAAAAAGTTGGTTTTGATAAAGCAGACATGCCTCTATCTACATATTACCAAAAATTATATTTTAAGTCTATTTCTTTCTTTAACTATGTGGGAAAATAAACATGCGCAAATAAAACATAACGTTATGGAAAATAAATCGGAGGTTTTACATGCAACAGAATATTTATGATAACCCCAATTTTTTTAAGCAATACCAACAATTACGAACATCCCCATTCAATTATAATCAATTACTTGAACAGCCAGCATTTAAAGCATTACTGCCTAATCTACATGACTTACAGTTACTTGATATCGGCTGTGGTATGGGAGAATTTGCAAAGTTCTGTATTGAAAACAAAGCGCGCCATGTAACTGGGATAGATGTATCGAAAAATATGCTTGCTGTTGCTAAAGCTGTACATGCACATCCAAACATATCTTATTGTTTACAATCATTTGAAGAATTTAATGCACCAGAAAATAGCTTTGATTGTATCACAAGCTCACTCGCACTACATTATATAGAGGATTTCGAAGCAGTTATTACTAAAATATCGTCAATGCTTCGTGAAGAAGGTATTATCATTTTTTCCATTGAACACCCGATTGTCACAGCACGCAAACAAATGGATAATTGGATTTTCGAGGAGGATGGTAATGTAAGTCATTATGCAATGGATAATTATCAAGCGGAAGGTATGAGAAAGCAAACATGGTTAGTGGACGGTGTTATTAAGTATCATCGGACGTTATCTACGATACTTAATACTTTAATTGCGCATGGACTCACTATCGAAAAAATTGAAGAACCTATCCCTTCGCTTGAAGCCATTCAAGCACTACCGAAGCTCAAAAAAGAATTACGCAAACCCTCTTTTTTATTAGTTAGAGCAAAGAAAAAAGCACTAACTGAGTGACAGGCACTCAAACAATTATGAATTTTCTAAACAATTGACAGAATAGCACAAGTTGTAAGTCGCAACAATCCACGCATAGCGCGGGTTGCGGCATACACTGTGCCCGTGGAAAACGAAATAAATAAGTGACAGGCACTCAAACAATTTTTTTCTATTTCAATTCACTTTTGATTTAAAGTAAATAATTTCAGGATCACCATCATCTAAGTTTTCAATATAGCCACTTCTCTTAAATCCAGCTAACTCAAAAACTTTTTGCATGTGCAAATTTGATTGATTTGTAGAGGAGAAAATTTTAAGTGTGGGAGCCATGTTGACAAAATGAGCTAGTAAAGATGTAGCCACCCCTTTTCTTCGTTCTGAAGGCTTTACAATAATTAATGAAATAAAACTACATTCAAAAAAATTAGTCGTATAAATTAAAAATCCTGCGATCCCTCTGTGCGTTCTTTGAACAAGGCATCGTTTTTCTTTAATAGCAGTTATTATCATTTCTTTTCTTGAAAATTCCCCTACTACTTCCTTATCCATTGTACAGAGCGCATCCACTTGCTCTATATTCGCCTGCATTATTGGCATCTTTTTTTTCACCCTTCATTCATCTGACAGATTGTAAATCATAACGCATTACTTTTAACTCATCGTCGTTAATCCCTACTGCATTTACACCTTCATCTATAAAACCACACTTTTTATACAATGCCTGTGCAGCAGTATTCGGAAAATTCACACCTAAAACTAGTTCGTTTATGGTAGGAAAATATTGTCGTACAAATGAAGGCAATAATTGTAATGCTTCAGTTGCATACCCCTTACCCTGTTCATAAATGTCTGTTGAAAATGCGCGGATTAATAAAGCTCGCTCATTTTGAGTATAAGGTCTTACTCCTTCTTTTTCGTGAAGAACAAAAAAAGTAACAAGCTTCCCTTCCTTCAACGCTAAAACCGCATGTCGACTTTTATCGGTTTTAACTAGTTCAATACTTGCCTGAGGGGACATTGTATAACAAAGCTGCTCTTCAGATAATGTATATTGCTCAATCAGTGGACTATCTGATGCTTCATAAAATTTTAGGCGCATTTTATCCCTTCTTTCATTTTCTTTCAAACAATTCTAACATATTTTAACAATTAATGGCAAAATAGAAAAACTTCAATTTACTAAAAAATCACACACGCTTACGTTGTTTTTGCATTTAATTACTTTAAATTCCAATATATGATATTATTATACTATTCAAATTAAAGGAGAAACGAATATGATTGCGCTCAAAGCAGTAGAAACGTATGGAACTAACTAATTTCAAAGGGATGTAAAACTTACTCTACAGCCCTTAAACATGGGAGAATTAATATGGAACAATATTTTAAAAACTTTCTTAATGGGCAATCAATTATATTAAAGCAAATGGCATCTTCTGATTTAGAAGAATTTATAAAAGTGGAGAGTGAAAAACATACACTATTGCTTGCTAATGATGACATTCCTTTCCCACATACTGTAGAAGACCATACCTCATTCTTTCAAAGTATTAGTGGAAAAAAATAAGAATTTATCTTTGGTATATTTGAAAAGACGACACAACAGCTTATTGGTTCTTGTGGCGTATATTCTATAAATTGGACTAATAGCACCTGTCAAGTAGGAATTTCTATTAGTGAAAAATGGCAGGGTAAAGGATTGGGAACTGATGCAATGCAGACGCTCATCACGTTTATCTTCGAGTACATTGCGATAAACAAAATTAAACTACAAGTGTTTAGCTTTAATGCAGGCGCGATACGTTCCTATGAAAAATGTGGATTTAAAAAAGAAGGTACTCTTCGTAATGAAATTTTTCGCTTCGGTGAATTTCACGATATTATTTTATTCGGCCTGTTACGTGAAGAGTGGCCCTTCCGTAGTTAAAAAACAAACGCACACATTCAATTATAGAATGTGTGCGTTACGCGTTTATAATGAAACGTTGTGAATTTTGACTAAACGTTCTGAGCATCAAAACGTCTATATATGTCAAGTAATTATAGAAAAAAGAATTATTCCTAATAATTAAACAGCAAATAATAGAATTTGATAAATTGCGACAAGAAATGAAAAAATGGCATAGTTCTCTTAAACTTTTCTAGTTAGAAGAAGAATTCCATATAGTAAAAAAGACATAAATACAAAAAGTTTAATTCTAAACCTTTTTCGTTGGAAAAATGCCGTGTATTCGCTATTTACATAGCTTATGTATCTAACAAAAGAAGATAAAATTTTCACTACAATTCACAGTATTTTTATAGTTACATAGACTAATTTGTGACTAAATTACGAATTTCAATTTCGATACACAATATGACAATTTTTTTGTTTTAACTGATATACAATGAAAAAGCTGAATCAAAGTCATTGGAATTTTAAATCAAGAATATGCAGAAAAAAATTAGGAGGAGAATAAGTTGGTACATTTATTGCTTAAACAATTCTTGAAGTTTGAAATTGAGATTAAAAGGAGAATTATGTATAAAAAGGCAAAAGATTTAGGATTTACTCACCCCGCCGTAGTAGATTATAGCCAAGAGCTTGATGTTTTACTAAATAAATATTTAAAACAAGCATCCTAACATAAAGGAGGAGTATTTATAAATAAATTTTATAAAGTAATCCCATTTTCGATAAAACCAGTCAGATTGAATGTTAACTTGGCTGGTTTTTCATTCAGCCTAATTACTTGTTAAAACGCCCTGTCGACTTCCCTCGTTTTTCAATGTTACTGTAATGAAACGTATACATAACAAAAAATTGGGAATTCTACCTATAACGCTAATTATAGGAGGCCAAATGATGCAAGTGCTTTTTTTAACCTTGGTCGTTATTTCGAATTTATTTTCACAAACACACACACCTGAAGAATCAACAACTACTATTTGTGAACCTATCACAACATCTGACACTACGCTTCAATACCCTAGTAATCACTTTCAATCTTTTCTTGTTGAAGATGAATTTTATAAGCAATTAGATAAATCCATCTATGAAGAGTATAAAGATGCAACATTCAACCTTCGTCAAAAAATTCTTTTTAAAGATGTGCCTGACACGCTTCAAATTTTTCATATGCAAACAAACGATACTAGTGAAAAATTAGATTTATCAAATCACATTCGGATTCATCCAAACAGACAAGTATATTTATTAGCTTCATATCGCCAAAACGGACAAGATGAATTGCATAAATATATAGTGATTGATGCTGGAACGAATAATATTCTATTAGGTAGTAGTAAGTATTCGCCATTCATTACTAAAAGTCGATAAGTCATAATGTTTCTTAATAAGTACATCTACTATATAGTATGCTCGAATAACCGTTACTAGAAGCATCTTTCTTACATTAATCAATATTTTTCGATTTTACATTTGAATGAGAAAAAGCCTGATTGAAATATCCAACCAGGCTTTTCTCTACGATCAACTAGTAGGTAAGGCTTTTTGCAAAATTTCTTGTTTAACTTCTTCAACAAACTGCTGTAATGGTTTTTCATTTAATGCTTGATTACCATATTTGCGTACAGTAACACTTTGATTGTCGCGTTCTTTATCGCCCAATACTAGAATATAGGGTGTTTTCTTCATCTGTGCTTCTCTTATTTTTTTCCCGAGCTTCTCCTGACGATTATCTATACGAACTCGTACGTGTTCTTTTTCAAGTGCTTGTACAACTTGCTGAACATACTCTTGATGGATATTTGCAACACCAATTACGATAACTTGTTGTGGTGCTAACCAAGTTGGAAAAGCTCCACCAAAATGTTCTATCAAGATGCCTAAAAAGCGGTCAATTGAACCAAAAACAGCACGATGGATAACGACAGGTCTTACTTTTTCATTCAGTTCATTTAAATATGTTAAATCGAATTTCTCAGGCAGTTGGAAATCAAGTTGAATCGTTGCACATTGATGACTTCGTTTAATGGCGTCTTTTATATGAATGTCAATTTTAGGTCCGTAAAAAGCACCATCTCCTTCGTTTATTCTATAAGGATACCCTGCATTAGTGAGGACATTTTCCAATGCCGTTTCCGCTTCATCCCAAAGTTGAATATCACCCATAAAATCAGCAGGACGTGTTGATAATTCAATTTCATACTCGAAGCCAAATACTTGATACGTGTGATCAATGATCTTCAGCGCTAAATTAATTTCATCCTCAATCTGCTCTGGTGTGACAAAAATATGGGCATCATCTTGGCAAAATGTTCGTACGCGTAATAGACCATTTAATGCACCGCTAAATTCATGTCGATGCACTTGCCCAAATTCCGCCATGCGAATTGGCAAATCGCGGTATGAATGTCTTGCATTTTTAAAAATCAACATATGTCCAGGACAATTCATCGGCTTTAATGCGAAGCTTTGAGCATCTACTTGTGTAAAATACATATTGTCTTTATAGTGGTCCCAATGTCCCGATTGTTCCCATAGACGCTGGTTCATCATAAACGGTGTACGCACCTCTTGATAGTCATATTTCGTTTGTAGATTTCGTAAAAAGGATTCTAATTCATTGCGAAGAATCTGACCGTTTGCTAAATAAAATGGCATGCCTGGCGCTTCCTCGGAGAACATAAATAGGTCCAGCTCTTTTCCTAGTTTACGATGATTGCGTTTATCTGCTTCTTCTAAAAATATTAAGTAATCTTGTAATTCTTCTTTTGTAGCAAATGCAACACCATAAATCCGCTGCAACATTTTATTTTGGCTATCCCCTCGCCAATACGCCCCTGAAACTTGCATTAATTGAAAGTGTCGCAATTTACCTGTAGAGGATACATGTGGTCCTCGACATAAATCATAAAAATCACCTTGCTCATAAACTGTTATGATTTCATCTTCAGGAATATCAGCGAGTAATGCCAACTTCAATTTATCATGTTGAAACAATCGTTTTGCCTCTTCACGAGATACTTCTTTTCGGTGAATTTCAATATTTTCTTGAACAATTCGATTCATCATTTTTTCTATCTTTTGTAAGTCTGTTGGTACAAGGGATTGTGCTAAATCAATATCATAATAAAACCCATTTTCGATGACAGGTCCTACCCCAAACTGCGCATCTGGATATATTCGTTTAATAGCCTGTGCTAATAAATGAGCAGTTGAATGACGAATAACCTCGATTCCCTCATGTGAGCTAGCATCAAATAGATTGATTTGGGCATCTGCCAATATAGGGCGCGTCAAATCAGTGATGGTTCCGTTCACACTTCCTACAATTGCTTTTTTGCGCAATGCGGGACTAATCGCCTGTGCAATGTCGGTTAGTGTAACACCTTTTGTAAATACTTGTTGTTTTCCATCTGGAAACTGAATGTTTAATACTTGATTTGACATGTTCTTTTCTCCTTTACTAGAAAATAAAAAAAACACATATCCGTCCCAAAACAGGGACGAGTATGTGTAATTTACCCGTGGTTCCACCCAAATTCCCACTAGATGCACTAGCGGCTCATTGATTTGCAGTAACGTCGCAATTACGGTGCATGTTTCCAAGCACTGCTCGAAGGTAGTAAAAAATGATGCGGCATTAGGAAGTTTTCAGCTAGGCTTCCCTCTCTGTGAATCGTTCATCAGTTCTCGTGTCCCTGTCATAGCTATTTTCATTGTTTCATGAAATTGGTATTTACTATATCGGACATCTAAATACTTGTCAATATTTGAAAATTAATTTTCACATTAGTAATGATGACCTTTTTATTAATAACACTGTGTGTAAAACGCATACATTTTTTCTAAAAAAAAATTTTTTTGTTATGGAATCGAGCATTTATTGTGAAGTGCAATCCTTATGAGTTAATAATGGTTGACCACTACTTCATTATGCCAGCTTATAGATTCTGACAATTGATAAGATACTAAGTTAGCCGTTACGACTAGCATCACACCTGCTCTAGACAGCATTGTATGCGTCGGATTTTCTAACACGAGTACAATATAACCCTCCCCACTCCCATCGCTATCAATTGCATTCGTTGCATCTATATCAAAAGTAGTGTATTTGTCTTCTATCAATGTAGGGATTCGATCTTCCCTATAACTGCCGTGTTCTTTCAAATTATAGCTGACGGGCATCCATCCTTCAGACCAATCAATACTACCGATAATTTCTTTACGACGACTGGCAAGTTTTCCAATTGAAAACGTAAAGTAAATCTTCATAATGGCCTGATCCAATTCATTCTTTCCTTCACATATTGCTTCAACCTGGAGCCTTATATCACCTTTAGACTGCTTCTTAACAAGAACGAAAATGGTACCTAAAATACTAAGTACAAGTACGACACCAACGATTACTAATCCCATTAGCCCCCTCCTATCATCGCAATAACTATTACCAATAGATTACCATGATTTAGGAAAAAAGGGATTTTTTCATCAAACAATCTTATGAAATGACATTGGCCTAAACGATATGACAAATAATTTAATTATACGTAAATGATAAACGCTTCTTTTATGATTTAATTTGATTTAGTATCATTTTTTTCCGCGCTATTTGCTTGGAGCTCTGCTGTTAATGTAAATGGTATTTTTAAATAGTTGTATTGAATTGTTACTTTTTGAATCGATGCAGCATTTACTTGTATTGCATAATGTTGTGGTTGCTTACCAATTGCCTGTCTGTCTATGTATTGACTTGGGAAAATCCTTACTTGCGGTAACTTATGAAATGTCATATTTGCGTTGTTTTCAATTTTTGTCCCGACTTCAAATGGTTCTGATTTGCTAACGACCAGCTTAGCACTTTCAGGATACTTTTCATCGACGAGAATCGTTTGTAACTTTAGCTCTCTTATACCTTTATTTTCAATTTCAATTAAACGAATATCTGGATTACCATTAACACTTGTATAACCATTCACTACAAGCGGAGGATTACTTTTTAAATAAATTACAAAAGTTGCACCCACTACTAGTACGCTAAAAAAGAACACAAAGAATATTTTTTTCATTAGATTCCTCACTTTCAATCTCCCACATTAGTATAGCGAGAAATGGCAAGCAGCGGAACATAATTCTTTCAACTAGCAATGATGGTTCATCTTGCAATTTAGTATTCTAAGAAAACAATAGGTCTGTCGGGATAGATGCGTTTTGACTTCCTAATTTTAAGTAACGACCCTCCGTGCAGATTTTGTTCATATTTGTTACTATCAATCTAGAATAGAAAAAGTCCATTACGTTGGCATCTTAATGGAAAATAGAGGAGGTTATATTTGTTTAAAACAATGGGGATTGTACTATTTAGTATTGGCATAATGATGATTTTAATCGGATTACCGTTTTTATTAGGTTATTCAACGAATGAATTCTTAAAGTATCCTTTATATTTAGGCTTGCTTGTTACCGTCCTCTTCACTCCTAAAATAAAAATTCCAAGAAGAATAAAAATCATAAAAAACCATCTGTCTCATATCGAGGCAGATGGTTTTTGCAAACGAATTTCATCACGTATAGGAATTCCATCGTTGCCGATTAGGGGAATCTCTGGTTTTAATACTCTGGCACGCTCAACCGCATTTTGTAAAATTTCCACGAGATAATAGCCACGCTTTTGATAAAATTTTAATGCATGTAAATTATCATTCGTAGTAATAAGTGAAACAACTGTACAATGATGTTGGCGGGCTTGGTCCTCTACTGCTTGAACAAGTAATGTACCGATTCCCTTTCCCTCTTCTCTACTATCGAGAGAAATAATTTCACATTCCTTGTCTCGGATAATGTAAGTTACAAGACCTACAATTTTTTGACTTTCATCAAGAAATGCAAATCCTTCTAACTTACTACAATCATAGACCCCACTAGATATGACCATTTCGGTAGTTCCCCAATGTGCTTGAAAAAACTCGATGACTTCCTTTTTATGAACTTGAGAAATATTTATGACTGACATTTTGCTTCACCTTCTTTAAATAGATATATGGAATACTCCAGCAATGGCTTTCTGAATACCTAAACAAACTACCCATGATGCGACTCCTAACGCTATGGCAAATACTATATGAATCGATGATTTCATCGCCATATACATCACAAAAAGCATGACCATTGTAGCTGGAAGTCCAACAATAACTCCTACCGTAAAGCGCTGAATATGCTCATTTGGTTCACTTTGAACGGTTAGCCAAATAATACTTAAAATACTGACAAGGGGCAATGCAGCAATTACACCACCATATGTAGGAAACCTTCTCGCAACTTCAGTCACAATAGCAATAATTGCAGCGGAGCTAATAATTTTTACAAGTGTGTACATCATTTCGACACCTCACTTAATAGCCGAAATGCTTCCAAAATAGTTTTTTGTTCTTCTTCTGATAATAGGTTCAGTGCTTGCTTAAGCTTATTATCGTCTAATTCTGTGTTTTTCTTTAAAACAAGCTGCCCTTTATCGGTTAGAAAGAGCTTTACTTTGCGTTGATCATCGGTTGCTCGAATCTTTTCAACCCAGCCATGCCGTTCAAGCTTTTTTATATGCTCCGAAGCTGTATTTTGTGAAATATTCAGTAATGTTGCTATATCGCGAACTGTCACTTCATCTTCCTTTTGAATCATCTGTAAAATACGCACGCTCTGATGGGAAATTACATCTTCATGTGTTGTATGGAGATGATAAAAAATATTTGTAAAATAATGATTAATTTCTTGTATCATAATTTCTATACTCCTTTAATATATCGTCTTTAGCGATTATATCGTAAATGACGATATAAATAAAGCGAATACTATTAATATATGAGATATTTATTCTGCAACAAGGTGTTCGGAAAACTATCCTTCTGTCTATTTCATTTAATTTGTACCATCCTAATACAATAGTCTATTTGCTCACTGCTCTCTGCTTAAAATCGCTAGTTATTGCAAATTGATTCATTTATTAGATAACTTTTTTCTACTTACATTGATAGGCTATTGTAAGCCTGTACTATGTGCAGTATCATTACACTACTAAAACTTAAAGAGTTTATGAAATTGAGGGTTATGCGTGTTATATTTGGTGTATTTTTTTGTTGGTGGAATCATTATGGTTTTAGCCTTACTCTTAAGTCAGTCTAAATATTTATTTTTATCGGGCATTATTACCGCATTGCCTATACTAACGCTCATTAATATGGGCATGCAGATGAAAAATATGAAAGCTGATACCTTTCATAGTGTGTTACAAAATACAGTTTTTGGTGCAGTCGGTATGTTGCTCTTCACTGTACTCGCCTTCCTCTTAACAAACTGGTATAAGCCTAGCATTGCTGTTATTGGTGCATTACTTATCTACGCGATTTTCATGCTTTCAGGGAAATTTATTATGTCTATGGTATCGTAAATTCAATAGTGGACGGTTTTAGGGCTGCTGAGCACAGCCTTTTTTTATTTTAGAAAAAACCCCACCTCTTTCTTTATTTCACTGCCTTAAAATGTTAAAATAATAATAGTTCTCTTTATAAGGAGGAATCGAAATGGTCGCATTCTTTTGTAATGCCTGCTCTAGACCCGACTTTATACAGGTCGAAGAGGTCTAGATTAACTTAAAAATGGATGATCTCTTTAGGCCACAAAGACAAAAGCCTAATTACAGGAGTGATTTCAATGGATAAACAATTAATTCAGCCGTTTTTAACGGTTGCAAACTATAATTTACTTGGTCAACAAATGAATAAAATTTTACAAACAATCGCTACTTCAAAAGATACAAATGTCATTCAAACTGTGCGTGGCCTTGTTCAAACAGAGATTTCTGATAACATTGTCATGACAACTTCAGAAGCCCAACTAATTGAGCCCATTTATACAGTAACTGAGCGTGCAGCAGGTGAAGCATATTTGCACAACCTAAAATCATATGTCATCCCATTTAAGCCAATTACCGCAAGCACTATAAAAAGCTTGTTTAAAAAAGAAAAGAAGCTTAAGTTGCCTAATCTAGAACGATTAGATTTTCAGCAAATTTGTTATTTCGCTTGGGATGATCCTGGCACACATCGTAAGTATGTCATTTTAGAGCAAGACGCTAAGCTAAAAGCAATCAAAGGCATATTTGCAAATAATACCGTTCGTGGTATATGTGCTATATGTAATCGTCACTCTGATGTAGGACTATTTACAACTTCCATCAAAGGGAATGTCGTTGGCACTTATACGAACCATAGTAATTATATTTGTGCTGACAGCGAAACGTGTAATCAACATGTGACAGATATGGATAAAACAATTGCATTTTTTGAGCGCGTTACTTGATCATAAACAGCCTTCCCTACTTTAGGGAAGGCTGTATTTTGTATGTCGTTAATACAATCAGACAAACTTTCCCCACAAAAAAACCATCCTTAAAAGTAGTTTCCATTAACTTTAAAGGATAGTTTGCCTATATTTTAAGAAAGTCTGCGTTTATCTGTTGTCATAATGGAAGATGCGATAATAACGAAGCCTAGCATAAGAACAAAAATTAAATCGAGTAAACCTGTATGCATTGAAACGGTAAACACGGTAATTATAAATGCGTAAGCGACAGTGTGGAAACTGCGAATCCCATTTTGCTTTACTTTATTATAAACTAACGATATTAAGACACCATATAACAAGAAGCCGATCGCTACTAACAAATAACCCCCATCTAAAAACAATTGACCAATAAATGTTGGGGTTGTTGTTCGCTGTTCACGTGTAACATTGACACCGCGCTCGCTTGTAATCGAGTTAACGACCTCGGTAACCTTCATGCGGGGTGAAATTTGTTCACCTGGTAAAATTGTACTAAATATTCCTTTATGAATTTCACCTTTTAAGTAATCTTCTTCTTTTGTGTATTCGATTATCGTACTTAAAACGATATGACTTGTGACAGCTTCTGCATTTAATGCACGAACCCATTTCGGTACTAAGTTTACTTTTTGTTCAGCAGTTAATAGTTTATCTCTTTCCTCAGCTGTTAATTCTACATCTGGTTGCTCACGCTTATTGAATTCAATGGATGTATCTTCTGTAAGGACGCGTATAAATCCAAACAATGAGAATGCTACACCAATTACGACCAATGCTGTTAAAAACCAAGTTAATTTCACTCTTTTTACAACATAGTGGAAAATAATGATGCCTGTAAATAACATAATGATAAGCGGCGTACGATAACCCATTAATAGAAATAAAAACATGACAACCGCAAAAATCGAACCATAGACGATTGCCTTTTTCCATGTCATCGTCTTCTCCAAAATCATTTTATAGGACAAAAGCAATAACACACCGAACCATAATAATTGGCTAAAGAAGTTTAACTTTGGATCTAAATTACGGCGGTTTGCTTCATCCGTAATTCCTAAGTTACCACTAAAAATCATCATTAAATAGGAGCCGAGCCCAAGCACTGTCAAGACAGCTATAAAATGAACGACATATTTCCCTAAAAACGACAATCCAAATGATGGAATTGTCCAATCCAGTTTATCGATTATTAATACACCTATGTAATAACAAACAACAGCTAAAATAACAGCTGGCCATATAGATACATGTATACCGAATTGTTCAAATTTATGCCAATCAAATAAACTGATAAAAAAATATAACAGTAAAATAAATGGCAAAAAGAAATACGGAGAAAACATATCAATTTTATTTAATTTTCCAAAACTTTGTTTCAATTTGCTCATACATATCACACCTTTTAGATGTTACTTCCCCTCCTCTTTGTTTTTTGTAAAACAAAATTAGTATATCATATTTTTTGTAAATTTTATAGATAGTTTCCAATTTATATGAGGATTTAAACAATTTTACAGTTTAGAGCCTATTCATTACATACAAGGATTTAATAGCACTGTTCCATTAGTGGTAAAAACAATCTCTATAAGAGTAAAAAGATGTAAATGTATAATCAAAAAATTATTGTTTTAAAAAATAATTAACAAGCGATCCAATAATCAATATAATGATAAAAATTAGGAATCCTTTGAAAGTAAATCCTTTCACTATATTTCTTTCTGGAATCCAATTATTATCATCATTGCGTACATTGCGTTTTTTGTTTTCCATGACTACACCTCTCTTAAATAATATGTTTTCCCCTGATAAAAATAATACAATAGAATTAGAGGAAACATAAAATTTAATGTCTAATTATAAATAATATTAAGATAAGGTGAGAATTAGTTTTTATTAAAGGAGGAACTTTCATATGAAATTACTTTTATCGTTCATTTCAAGTTTAATTTTAGTAGTGTTTCTATCTTTTAGTTCAAGTACCTTTGCAGATTCTCAAATTGACTCTTCATCTAGTGTACTAAAAGTGGAGGAATTTTCTAGATATCAAATATCCGATGATTTATTGATAGAACAAGCATTAGAAGGTCATTTAGTGAATAATGATTACACAACAGTAGAAGTAAAGGAAAACAGTGAAGATGAAAGACAAATTATTGAAATTACTAAACTATTAAGTATAATAACAATGGAAGATGGTCAAGAGGTTACTGAATATTCGAAGAGCGCTACAGTTTTAACAAATATTTCAAATCAAACAGATGCTTCAAAAATTGAAAATACAATAAGAACTCCCCTTTTAGCAAGTGTGTCTAATCCAACAGGTGGTTCAAAAACTGAATATTCTGGAGATGGAAAAGTTAGTATTAAAGTAGAACTTAATTATTACAAAATAGTGGTGAATGGCACTAGTGCTTATAGATTAAACTTTTATAAGTTAACACCATCAGTTAATGTTGCTCGTACTACTATAACTTCAATTACAAGTGAGGCAAGATCCCATGGTTCTGGCTACTTAATAGATGGCACACCATATTCAAAGACTGAAACCACGGGGATAAACACTTGGACGAATCCTATAGGATTTTATTCAATGGCAACTGGTTTTAGTAAATTTGTAATACCTAATACTTTTAGTGGTTCGGGAGCAGGTGTAAATGGTTTTGTGAATTATAAAAATACTAGATACGGCACTACAGATAGATTTCATTACAGTCTTAGTATCTAGAATTTTCTTCAAACATAGAACAAAATTATGTTTTAAATGTATTTAATAGTATTTTACAAATGTATTATTAAATTATAAAATGTCTATTTCTCCCTTATCTTTTATGATTATATAGAAGCGCTTTATATTATTACGGAGAAAACATATCAATTTTATTTAATTTCACAAAACTTTGTTTCAATTTGCTCATACATATCAATCCTTTTAGATGTTACTTCCCCTCCTATTTAATTTTAGCGAATTGACAGCATAAGCCGTCTATTTCTCCCCTATCACTCTTAATAGTTTATAGAAATTAACATTTATATACTTTCTTTTGAGAACCTATTTTAATTCATGGCCTTTTAATGAAAACAAGCGCTTATTCTAATTACGGAATCGCGCCCTTTAATGCAATAACTAAAAACTTCGTTTTGTGGCTTTTAAGTATGTATCCTATCCTCACTTTCATTAGAGAACGTTGTTTTGACAATTCATTTCTTCAATTAAAAAATCTCCTCCAATAGTTGTAAGTCTGGCTTTAGATAGTTCAACAGAGTAACTCTTTCATCAAATATTAAGAGAATATGTGTAGAATGAAAATAACGGAGGAAATTCAATTTCAAATCAGAGTTCTCTTTGATTTTTCATCCATTTATCTTGATAAAACCGCCCCTTAATTTTCTGGCAATCAACATAGTTTTAGAAAGAAAATTTAATCTCTAAGGCGAATTTGTATAAATCAAATTGCTACAGGGTAGACTTTTTAAAGAAAATTCTGGAGGTGCGAATTACGTGTTTGAGAAAAAATTAGCACTTCATGAAACAATGGAATTTCATGAAGTCATTAACTTTATGACAACTAGTTTACTTAAATCAAAGCTAAGTCAAGGTGTAGTTTTTGATGATGATTTAAGAGCGTTATTGGTCAAAAATGTAAAATTATCTACCCCAGCACTCACTGCTATGGTTAAACTCTACTCTAAATCTGAATTAGAATATTAGGAGGACAATTGTATGGAAGACTATTTAGATCCTATAAATTCAATTGGAATGCCTGAACTAACTGATTCGGGGGTTGCTCTTGAGTTTTTACTAACAACCAAGACGGGTATTAGAAATCTTTCAATTGCTTTAACAGAAACAGCTTCCCCTACTCTTCAGAAAATCCTGAAAACTCAGCTGGATGTCATGGTTGATTTATACTTTGAAATTTCTGAACTGATGTTAAAAAAAGAGTGGTTAAAACCTTATGATCTAAAAGGCCAAAAAGAACTAGATATTAAATCTGCCGAAAATGCGATTAGTATTGCGCAGTTGGATTTATTCCCTAAAAGTATGAATCGAAAAGGAATGTTCCCTACCCCACCGAAAAAATAAAAGAAAAAGAGGGATTTTTTAATGAAAGCTGTCACTTTTCAAGGCATAAAAAATGTTGAGGTTAAAGAAGTAAAAGACCCAAAAATTAAAAAAGCCGATGATATTATTGTTCGTTTAACCACTACTGCCATTTGCGGGTCCGACTTGCATTTGATTCATGGAATGATTCCGAATATTGGAAAAGACTATGTCATTGGCCATGAACCGATGGGCATTGTAGAAGAAGTTGGTAAAGGTGTGACGAAGGTTAAAAAGGGTGACCGAGTTGTCATTCCTTTTAATATTGCATGCGGGGAATGTTGGTATTGCAATCATGAATTGGAAAGTCAGTGTGATAATGCAAACGATAATGGCGAAATGGGTGCCTACTTTGGTTATTCAGACACAACAGGCGGTTTTCCAGGAGGACAGGCAGAGTATTTGAGGGTTCCATATGGTAATTTTATCCCATTCAAAATTCCAGAGAAATCTGAAGTTCCTGATGAAAGTCTAGTTCTCCTTGCCGATGCTGCTTCCACTGCTTTTTGGAGTGTAGAAAATGCCGGCGTAAAGAAAGGAGATACTGTTGTTATTCTTGGCTGTGGACCTGTTGGACTATTAGCACAAAAATTTGCTTGGTTGAAAGGAGCAGAAAGAGTAATCGCAGTGGACTACATCGGGTATCGTCTTAAACATGCCAAGAAAACAAATAACGTCGAAATTGTTAATTTTGAAGATCATGAAAATTGTGGTGAATATCTGAAAGAGATTACTAAAGGAGGGGCTGACGTTGTCATTGATTGTGTCGGAATGAGCGGAAAAATGACGCCTCTCGAATTTCTTGCAAGTGGCGTAAAACTTCAAAGTGGGGCTATGGGAGCCATTGTCACAGCCAGTCAAGCTGTCCGCAAAGGTGGAACTATCCAAATTACCGGTGTATATGGTGGTCGATACAACGCCTTCCCACTCGGAGATATTTTTCAGCGTAATGTAGCGATTCGTACTGGACAAGCCCCAGTTGTTCATATCATGCCTCATGTCTATAACTTAATTGCTGATGGTAAAGTGAGTGCAGGTGATATCATTACACATGTCCTCCCTCTCGAAAAAGCAAAACATGGTTATGAAATATTCGATACAAAACAGGAAGACTGTATAAAAGTGGTTTTAAAACCCTAAATATAAGTTTAAGTACTTTTGTATCCCTATTGCAAAAGTACTTTTTCTATTGCCCTTGGTTACATTTATATTTAGTACTTCTAAATTTTAATTAGTCTTGCACTTATCTACCTCCTTAGTAAACCACCTTAATGACGGTCTCATTGTTGTTAAAGTAGCCCTTTTTAACGTGTGCAATCGCTGCGGCTTTTTTGTTTACTAAATAATCTCCTTAAGTTGTTTACTAATGTATCTTTTTATAAATTTTAACCATACTATCCTTGCTTTAGCTAAAATAAGAAAAGGATGTGTAAGCATGGGTATTCTTGGTGGAAATCCTAAAAATGAACCGTTACATTACGGTGAAGTATTTGCTGTTTGGTCAAGCTTAATTGCAGACTATGGTATGATTTCTGGCTATCAAACATTTTATAATCACGCTGGCGATGAAGATTTGAAAAAAATTATTGAAGATATCATCGAACTTTCTAGGGAAGAAGTAAAACAATTAGAAAAAATCCTAAAAACAAATGGTATTGCTTTACCACCTGCATCTCCTGAAAGACCTGTAGCAAGAATGGAAAATATTCCTCCAGGAGCGAAATTTAACGATCCTGAAATTAGCGCTACTCTCAGTGCTGACCTAGCAGCTGGATTAGTTGCTTGCAGTCAAGCAATGGGCACCTCTACTCGCGAAGATATCGCATTAATGTATGGTCAATTCCATACTGCTAAGGCTCAACTTGGAGCTAAACTGTTACGTCTTAATAAAAATAAAGGTTGGTTAATACCACCACCATTACATGTAGATTATCCAGAAAAATAATATTTATTTTATTTACCTGACAAACCGTCCCCCAGTTAAAATCTGGGGGTTTCTTGTCATATTTAGATCGTCTGAGGATCTTTTTTATTTTTTAATGTATAAAATTCAATACAATCTTGAAAAGATAGATGTGTCACTGTCACACAAAATTTTTCTCTGGCTATAACGACCTCGCTGTTATAGCTTTTTTTATTTCTTTTTTAAAGGCTATGAACTATACAAACATAGTTTTACTATCATATAAATAGTAGTGTTTAGCTAGTTTCTCAGTTTGACACCTCATGATTTGAAGGTTTGGGGTCACTCTGGTCCAGTGACCCTTTTAACGCTTTTGTAAATCACATATTTATAGTAGCAATATTGTTAACTTCACTACATAAATTAGCTTTGGGATGGCAAGCATCGAACCCCAGATGTACTTATAATGCTTTCCCCTTCGAGTTGTATTCTGATAATCCGAGGGCAACCGTAACGATTGAATGGGGCGGAAAGTAAAAGGAAGATACATTTTATTCTCGGGATACGCCTGAAACAATTTATAAAGTATATGCACACTCATTCGAAAAAGATGAGGTACACGCATCTAACCTCATGGATGATATCATCACTTTAAATTCATATTAAGAATCTTATGAAATCAAAAAATGGTGATTTTGGGGTACTTTTTGGGGTACACGTATTTTCTCCACTCTCCTCCTTGCATTACATTATTAATTTCATCTTTAGTGATTTTCTATAAACATTATCAACGTTTCCGCACAAAAAAACACTCGCATAAAATACGAGTGTTTCGAGCATGCTATGACAACCACTTCGGTGGTGTGTTTTTTTCCCAGTAAATATCACCAAGATTGTTATGAGCCATAAAATTGTCCTCGGCACTATGGTAATGGAAGTTATAGTAATAGCCTTCTTGTGGACGCTTTTCAGTTCGTACGTGGAAGCGGATTAAATCATCTCCTGTTTCGTTATTAACGATATTGAAGATTTTCTCTCCGTAGTTACCACTTGGTTTTTCTGTAATTGTGAGATTTGCCAGTGATCCGTCTTCTACATTTGCAACGGTCATCGCAATTGCTTCTTCCATTTTAGGGAAGATAATGGAGTCAAATTCATTGCTAATTTTAGGGCCAATTTTTGTTCCAAACTTCATATAGGACTGCTCTTTCGCTGCGTCAACAAGTAGCGCCCCATAGTCAATCGCCTCGTGCTGTATTTCGGTCGCTTCATCTGCTATTGTTTCTGGCTCAGCTGCTAGGGCAGTGCTCGTCCCTGGTGATGGACCAATGGAAGCACGATTAGATGGATTATGATCGAATGCGTCCCAAATTTCATGTGTTGGCGTAATTAATCCAAATGTTAAAAACGCAACCATTATGACGATACTTTTTTGAACCCACTTTTTCATTAATTAACACCTTCTCTTTTATGTACAAATTGGTAATTCTTCTTATAATATAATACGTCCCAACCAATAAAAGGTTTCATATTTCTATATTTCATTGTACAATAATTTATGTATAAATGTGTCGTTTTTTAAAAGGAGGTACAAAATATGTCAATCGTTATGGGTATTGGTCTTTTATTAATGTTAGGTTATTTAACTTCTTTATGTTACACGAACTAATTCATATTTTTTTCTTTAAATCCGCGAACTTTATTTAAGCTCGCGGATTTTTCATTTTCTTATCGCCAAATAGCTTGCTTGTAATCCCAATTTTCAAAAAATTCATTTTCTACTATTACTTCCTCATAAATTGGCACTAACAATTGATGAACAAGTTTTTGTACTTTATCGAACGGTAACGTCTGTTGATTAACTAATTGTTGCCATCTCTTGTTGTTAGTAGCGTCTAAATAAAGCTGTTTAGAGAACATTGATGGATATTTTTCTAGTGTTGTTTTATGTCGGTCAAATGTATCTGATATAGCCTCTTGTAAAACTCGACCTTCAAAATTCTGTGTACTTGCTAATAAATATACATCATAGTATTCTTTCATCGCTTGTTCGAATGCTGGGTATTGATATAGTAAGTTAAATTTATGTGCAATCATAAGCTCTGTTGAATAAGCTAATAACTCGATTGGCGTATTATCTAGTATTGACTGAATCGCTATCTTTTTTGGAGCCATTGCAATTTGATCAAAAAGATTAATCGTTATTTCTATGTATGTTGTTATGTGCCCTAAATGTGCAGGAATTCTAATATAAATTTGATTTTCATTACTATTAATAATTTCTAGTTCATCGCTAACAAATTGAATTCCATCCTCTTGTACATTCATCGAACTAATTTCTTTGAAAGCATGCTTTATAATGCTATCTTTGTTGGCCATTTTTTTAGTACACAATGTAATTCCTGTAGTAGATTTTTCGTAATCATTTGTTAATGTACCGATTAAAAAATCTCCATATAGCCAATACTGATCCTCGTAGCAAGAAGCTGCTAATCGAACTAGTAACCTTTCATGTGAATAGAGTGTTACAAATACCTCTAAGCCTTTTTGTTGTTGCTGAGCTACATCTGTTAATTGGTCCAATACAGGGATTGATACATCATTTACTTGTTTCATATGCCACCCTCATTTCAATCATTTTTCAGAATTTTCCAACCAAACTAGCATATATTTGATTTTTGAAAAAACTCTGTACTTCATTATTACTTATTTTCCCACAATAGTAAACGGTAATATAATCCAGAGATAGTTTGTCGTTTTTTGTCGTTATTTAGGAAAATAAAACGAAAAATACACCTGCCTTTTTTAAAAAAGCAGGTGCGAAATGGCAAATATTTATTATTACTGTTAATATTATCAAAAAAATTAGACAAGGGGCAGCTTCGCTTTTGCGAAACTACCCCTTTAGTATTTAATAGGTAACATTTCTGTAAATTGTAAAGTCTCAACCCAATCATCTGGGGAATATTATTTCGAAACGTTTTCGTTTCATCACCGCGGTAAAATTCCACTGTGTGCCCTCTAACTTAAGCAACGCAAACCCAACCTTCTTTTGCGTCCTTGCAGCCCCAAAGCATGCGCCAGTGTGAATAAGTATCCTAAAAAACAAAAAGCAGAATGCCAGATTACTGAAATTTGCTACCCAAAATAGCACGATTATTAGTATAGCATATTATCTTTTAAAAGTAAACCCATTATATGATATTACTTCTCTTATCATTACATTTCAAAATAAATAGCATAATGATTTGCACAGCGTGGATTAAAAGCAGCCATGCATTGCGGGCAAGATGATGACTCCATATAATCTTGGATTGTTAATTCATGTTTACAATGTCCACAAAGTATTGCCTTTACATTAAATTGTGATTGCTGCCAACGTTTAATGGCGTGTTTGGCATGTTCCTCATGACATTTATAGCAAGGATAATAGCGTTCGCAGCATGCAAACTTTATCGCGATAATATCTTTTTCAGTATGATAATGTATACATCGCGTTTCATTATCCATTACAGGTCCGAAAATCTCCATTTTATATACCACTCCATTTTATAAAAAATAACACAAGGACAAATAAAATTGTTACGAGCATTGCTATGAAATCTTTTTTCTCAAAATGTAGTTCAATATAACTCGTCCGATTTTTACCATCGCCATATCCTCTAGCATCAATGGCATCACTTAATTGATCTGCCCTTTGTATGGTTGTAAACAGCAACGGTATAACAATTGGAACATACGCAAAAATACGTTGCATAAAAGGTAATGATTTAATATCAAACCCTCTTGATTTTTGCGCTAGCACAATTCTGTTCAACTCCTCTAACACGGTTGGAATAAATCGAATGGCAATGACAATCATTAATGAAAATTGTTCAATTGGTACACGAAGCTTCGATAACGGTTTTAACAATTTTTCTAAACCTTTAGCTAAAATTAGTGGCTTTGTTGTAAGGGTTAACAAAGAAGCCAATAATACAAGAAGCAAAATACGCCAAACAAATCGTATGCCTGCTACCATACCTTCTAACGAAATGGTGATGAATCCGATTGACCATATTACCTGTCCTTGAGTAAAAAGCAGATGATAAATAAGTGTAAAGGATAAGATGAAAAGTAACGGCTTCAAACCTTTTAAAATTACAACAAAAGGGACTTTAGAAACAATTATTAGAGTAAATACAAAAAAAGTAGTGATTACATAGCTTGTTGCTGTATCTAATAGTAAGAAGCTTAGCATCAACATAAAAATACTGATGATCTTGATTCGAGGGTCTAATTGATGAAAAATGGAATGCTTGTCGACGTACTGTCCAATAATAATAGAACTACGCATTGAGCTTCCCTCTAAACTGTAAATACGGCTTAACTGCATTGAAGATAGTATGTTCCATACAATTTGCTACGGCTATTTTTTCCCCAAGTAATTGTTCCACTACTTTTAATAGTTGAATTTGTTCTGGCATTTTTAGGCCTGCACTTGTTACTATATGAGCCTGCTGTAAAAACAATTGGTTGGTAGTTAAATGTGCTTTTATTTCTCCCTCGTGAAGAACAATGACTTCATCAGCGTACTCCGCAACATCTTGCATTTGATGGGTAACAAACAGAACGGTATGATTCGTTTCTAATTGCCATTTCTTCAAAAGGTCTAGTATTGATGACTTGCTAGTTGGATCAAGTCCTGCAGTAGGTTCATCCAAAATCAGTAACTTTGGCTGCATTAATAATATGGATGCAATTGCTACACGCCGTTTTTGCCCTCCACTAAGTTGAAAAGGAGCAAGCGTCAAAATGGTTTCATCTAAACCTACTTTCGGAAGAATTGCAGAAATACTAGCTCGTATTTCTTTTTCGGATTGTCCCCTTTGTTTTAGTCCAAACGCTAGTTCCTTATAAACTGTTGTTTCAAAAAACTGATGCTCTGGATATTGAAAGACATAGCCAATTTCTTGCAAATCTTTTGGTTGGCCTTTTCCACTTAGCGTAATAAGCTTATTATGTAGCCTATACTCCCCTTTAAAGTCTACTAATCCTTTTAACAATTGAACAAAGGTGGATTTACCTGCGCCTGTTTTCCCAATAACCGCAATCCATTTTCCATCTGCTATGGAACACGAAATATTTTTCAAGGCTGTTCGATGTTCATATGTAACAGTTACGTTTTTGAGCTCGTATCCCATCGTAAACGAACCGCCCCTTCCCAGTCTGCTGTTAATGACCATGCTTCATTTGCTAATTGATGAATTTTGACCGCTATCGGTTCCTGTAAGGAATAATCTCTAACATTGATTGTTTCAAATAGTGCTATTGGATGCCCATCAAAGCAGATTTGACCGTTATCAAGTAAAAGTACACGATTTGATTGCATAACTTCATCCATATGGTGCGTGATATGGATAATCGTCATGCCTGCTTGATGCAGTGCATGCATAAGGGCTAATACTTGTTCCCTTCCTAATGGATCAAGCATTGACGTGGCCTCATCGAAAATAATGCATTGTGGACGCATTGCTAAAATTGCCGCAATCGCAACACGTTGCTTTTGTCCACCGGATAATTCATGTGGCATGCAATCTAAATATGTTTCCATGTCAACTGCTTTGCTAGCCCATTGAACACGCTGATCCATTTCTTCCTTTGGTAAACGAATATTTTCAAGCCCGAATATAATTTCATCTCGAACACTTGTTGTAATAAATTGATCTTCAGGATTTTGAAAAATAAAACCTATGTGTTGTCGAATTTCTTTTAACTGTGCAGTATTCCTTGTCTCTAAATGATGGAATCGTACAACCCCTTTTTTCGGAAGCACTAAGCCATTCATTAATTTTGCAAGTGTTGATTTGCCACATCCATTTTTGCCGACAATTGATACAAATTCACCAGCCTGTATGGTAAAATGAATATCTTTTAAAATCGGTGCACTCTTTTTGTGATAAAAATTGACATGCTCAAATACTAGCATTTAAACACTTCCCTTTTGCTCATCGTACATGGTGAAAAAACGCTCTGGACTACTGGCAGAAATGCTTTGCTGTGGTCTCGTCCATTTCGTAACCGTTGTACCATTTACCCCAAATATTTCTCCCGTTAGATTTGCATCTTGCTGTGTTAATAATGTACCGATAAAGTGGGCAATATCCTCTGGAGTCCCCACCTTCCAATAATCAGGAAACGGTTCATTGCGTTGGGCATATTTTTTTGATATAAAATCAATCACAGGCTTCGTCATATCAGTTAACGCAGCAGGTGAAATGGCATTTACACGAATATTAAAAGGCTTCAACTCTTCCGCCAATGTCCATGTCATCCCAAGAATGCCTGCTTTCGCCGCACTATAATTGAGTTGGCCTTTGGAGCCCAATAGTCCAGCTGTTGACGTCATCAATAAAATATCACCGCCTCGATCAAGTAAATGAGGTAGTACACACGAAATACAGTAAAAGGCTCCGTGTAAATGCACATTGATAACATCTTGCCATTGCGTAGTTGTCATTCGCATACATTTTTCATCTCGGAGATTTCCTGCATTATGAATCAATATATCTATTTGCCCAAACTGTTCCATGACAAAGTCAATCATCCTAGACACCGCTTCAACATCCGCAATATCCGCACAATACCCTATTGCCCTATTTCCATTGGCAGAAATTTGTTGGACGACCTCATCAATTAATTGCTGGTTCGTGCCATTTACAACGACACTGTATTGACTATTCGCAAGATAAATAGCCGTACTGCGGCCAATTCCCCTTGTCGCCCCTGTAATAAGTACGACCCTACTCATGATCCCAACTCCTCTACTTCAAAATTTCCTAAAGCGATTTGGTCGTTGTTGCGATTCGATATCGATACTTCTATTCTAGTGTGATTTTCTATAAACAGAAATGTTACTTCTTCGTCTATAAGTAGTGGTTTCTGGAAGCGCATATTATAGCGAACAATCCATTTCAACGGATGTTCTTTCATATACAATGATTGAGCAAGTCCCATTAAATACATTCCATGAACAATCGGTCGTTCGAAGCCCGCTTGCTTCGCCGCCTCAGCATTAATATGAATCGCTGCATCATCCTTCGATACTTGTGCATAGTAGTGGACCTGTTTGGCAGTAACTGTTTTTTTCATATGGCAGCACCAACATGAATCAAAACTGTTTTTACTTGCACTATTTCTGTTCCTTGTTCAAAGCAATTTAACGTATAAGTATTAAAAGTCATTGGTCCTTGTTTTCCTTGTTTATGTTCTGTTTGACTTAACGCTAATTCACAGTCTAGTACCATGCCTTCTTGAATTGGTAAATGATAAATAAATTGCTGCGAGCCATGGAGAACTGGCACTGTGTCATGAAAATGCGCATGATTGAATTGTTGCCAAAATACGATTGGCATTGTAGCAGGAGCAATGAGCCTACCATGTAGATATTGCAACGGTGCATCTATACTTTTTGCATAGCGTTGTATCCACTCAGCCGTTACGGTTATTTTCTTAGTTGCTTTCATTTTATTGCCTCCACAAGCGTTGCAAGCCCCATGCCCCCACCAATTCCTAATGTTGCAAGTGCTCTTTTATACGGTTGATATTTCATTTCATAAAATAATCGTGTAATTAAAACAGCGCCTGATGCGCCGTATGGATGACCGATGGCAATTGCACCACCAGCACGATTAACCGTGTCCTCTGGAATTTGTAATGCTTGAATTGATGCTAACACCTGTGAGGCAAAAGCTTCATTAAATTCAACAATATCAATATCCTGTACGTTTAGTTGCTGCCTTTTCAAAAGTTTTTGTACAGCTGGTATTGGACCTATCCCTAAATAATTTGGATCGACACCTGAAGCCTGAGAATCGACAAATCGTAGTATCGGCTGTAATTGGAATTCAAGGCATTTTTCTAATGACATAACTAATACTAGCGCTGCGCCATCGTTTAACGGACAAGCATTTCCAGCTGTAACAGTACCATTTTCTAAAAAAACAGGGCTTAAAGATTGAAGCTTTTCTAAACTTGTATTTTCTCTTGGACATTCATCTAAAGTTATCCATTCCTCCTTTACTTGTAAAGGCACTATTTCATCGGCGAAACGATTTGATTTCATTGCTTGAATCGCCTTTTGATGGCTTTTGTATGCATAGTGGTCTTGAGCATGTCGTGATATGGAATATTTCTTTGCTACATTTTCAGCTGCAATCCCCATATCAGGATCTCCATACCGCTGTGGGGTAAATGGAGCGCGTGAATAGAATTGGGGCATTGCCATTAATGTGTTCGGCTTTTTCATTTTCCAAGGCGCTCGACTCGTACTTTCTACACCACCAGCTAAATAAACCTCTCCTGCTCCACTTTGAACGAATCTCGCAGCCATATTTATAGCTTCTAATCCTGAGCCACATTGACGGTCAATGGTAACACCTGGAATCGAAAATGGTAAATCTGCTTCTAAAGCAGCAAGTCTGGCTAAATTCCCTCCTGGTCCGACTGTATTACCTAAAATCACATCATCAATACAATCGCTTGGCAATGCTGTTTCTTTAATAATTTCTTTTATTAATGGAGCTACTAAATGCTCGGGTTCAAGTGTAGCTAGCTGACCACCCAACTTGCCGATTGGTGTTCGTTTTGCCATCACAATCACTGCGTCTCTCATGACATTACCTCCATTACCCAATCTTTCATTGCCTTACGAGCTATTTTTCCACTGCTTGTATAAATGAATTTTTGTACCGTTACTAATTGTTTAGGTAACTTAAAACTAGCTAAAAACTGCGCCCCAAATTGTTGAAGTTCCTCTAGTGAAATCGTTTGGTCAACTCGCCATTTTATACAGGCAATAAGCCGCTCTCCCCAATATTCATCTGGCACTCCAATTATTATCAAGTCATCTATGGCACTATGTCGTTTTAGCACTGTTTCCACTTCTTCTGGATACACATTTAAGCCACCTGTAATCAACATATTTTTAGCTCGACCAATTAAATGTAATGCACCCGCTTCATCTTGCATCATATAGTCTCCTGTTTTTAACCAACCTTCATAAAAAACTGCATTTGTTTCTTCGGGTAATTGAAAATAACGAGTGAACATCATATCACTACGAATATAGAGTAATCCAATTTCACCAGTAGGCACTTCACGTTGGTCGTTATCTCGGATGGAAATCTCTACACCAGGAAAAGGAATCCCGACAACATGTTCTTCCATCGTTTGATGGACAGCCAAATAACTAATATAACTTGCTTCAGAAGAACCGTAGAATTCAAATAATTTCGCTGAGCCAAACACCTTTTTTGCTTGTGCTTTCGATTGTACAGACCATTTAGCTCCGGAAGAAATGATAGCTTGTGCAGGCATATCTTCCAAGCCATCTAATCTCAATAACTTTTCAATCATTGTTGGCACAAGAAATAAAATCATATTTGGCACTTCTCGGCAATACTTGACTACCTTTTCTTCCTCAAAAGTGGACAGAATATGAAACGTCCCACCAAAATATAAACTTTGCATTAGCGCAAATAATGACAATGACTGCACGAATGGTCCAGGTGCTAAAAAATTTTTTAAAGGATTTAACTGAAATGCTTGTTTTGTTGCCATAAAGCTTTTCAGCCAAGAATTGTGTGTTCGTTCGTACCCTTTTGGCATGCCAGTTGTACCAGAGGTAAAGCCTATAAATAACGGGTCTTTCGCATAATTAACAGAAGCTTCTTCTGTTAAAGTAGAAAACCATTCTTCGTAAGAAGCTACTTGCTTGCCCGAAAATACATACGTGTCGATATGCGTGAAACGATGCATATTGTCCTTAAGCTTACACTCAAGAAAAATCATTCTCGGCTGTGCTTGTTTTAATACCAACTCGATTTCATGTAAACTCCACTTTGTATCAAGTAAAATCGGCACACAACCTGCGTACATAATTCCTAAAAAAACTTCCACAAATTCAATCCGATTGCTTGATAATATCGCAATTTTTTCATGTTCAAGTCCTTTACATTGAATGCCTTTTGCAATTTTTTTCATTGCACTTACTAATTGTTCGTATGTATAAAACCGTTCCTCATGAATTAGGGCAATCCCCTTTGGCTGATGAACTGCCTGTTCGATAATGGGTTCGATGATGTTCATTTCTTCACACACCTTTAAAAATATCTTATTCTACATCGCTATTTAGCTTTTGTTCAATTGGACTAACTGCCCTTAATTGCAAAACAATAATTGCTGCAATAATTGCCTTTATACAATCTCCAGGTAAATATACTAATGCTCCCACTAAACCAGCCCAAATAGATGTTTGTGTAATTAATGCCATAACAGGTGCACCTATTAAACTAACTAGTAATACACCAAATACAAAATTAATAATTAGTAATTTCCATATTTTAATAGAAGACCATAATTTCTCAGTTGCAAAACCAATGAGAAAAGCGGCAATCGGCCAACTAAAAATATAGCCTGCTGATGGACCAACTAATACCGAAAAGCCACCTCGTCCACCAGATAATAAAGGTAAACCTAAAGCAACTAAAACAATAAACAGTACGAGACTAATTGCCCCAGTTTTCTTTCCTAAAAATCCTCCTGCTAACATTACACCTAATGTTTGTGCTGTTATTGGTACAGGAATAAAACCTACTGAAATTGGAGGAATCAATCCTAGAGCCGCTATTAATGCCGCAAAAAGTGCCGCATACACCATTTCTTTAGTTGTCATATAAAAAACCTCTCTTTAAAAATATTTATGCAAATAAACCAGTTTCTTTGTATGTGAATTATAATAGCGCTAAAATCCATTTGTGTAAACTTATTTTATTTTAAAAGTTAACTCAAATTATAAATTAATATATTTAAGTAGTTGTTTTCTTTTTTCAAGACATGGTTTTCGACAAGAAAAAAGAACAGACATTTAATTTAGTCTGTTCTAATCGTCATTCTTATTTAATTGTAAATCGGTATGCCGATTTTATTGCTTCAAAATAACGCCATAATGGAATTTTGACGTTACACGTGTCAATCTTGAAAAATGGTATCTTTCAAACCATGCCGATCGAAAGTGAGCCTTTAAAACGACACGCTTTTTTGCTACTCGTTTCGCTTCTGCTACCCATTCATCGGTCAATGTTATATGTGCGCCAGCCGTGCGAAGTGCTTGAAAATTATTCGATTCTTCTATTATTTCTTCGAACATCGGATCCATATAAACGACATCAAATGCATCGTCTGGCTGTAATTTTAAATATGCAATCGCTTCTGCCTGCACAACTTCAATTTGTCGCATACATGCGGTTAAAGGAAGCTCCGATGTATCATACGTGTTCATACCATGTGCCACAATAAACGCCACATTAGGATCTGCCTCTAACCCAACCACTCGACCAGATTCCCCGACAACAAAAGCAGCTAGCATCGCATCTGCACCTAAACCTAATGTACAATCTAATAAAGTATCATTTTTTTCTAGCTGAGCTGCCTCTAAAAACGGTTCAATTTCTCCACGTGCCACCCGCTTTAAACGAAATGCGGCGGAATTTGGATGAAAGAAAAAAGGCTCGTCCGCTCCAAATGCATAATATTCATAGCGATTTTTTCCTGCAACAATGACGTTTGCTTGCATTTGCTCTGAAATTTTACAAATTGAACGCTTATTACGAGCCACAAATGGAATATTTAACGTATCACACACAAAACCAGCGAGCACCATCGACATGTCGTCTGGTCTGCCCGCTGTAGTCACAATCGTTTTTATTTCTCGCATGTTTGTTCTAAAACGCCTGTTAAATGCGCTGTAATTTGCTCCACTGGAAAACCTTCAATTTGTTCACGTGGAATAAAGTAAGCCAATTCCCCATCTTTTAAAATAGCCATTGACGGCGAGCTTGGTGGCACATCCTCAAAGAAACCACGCATAGCAGCAGTAGCTTCAGGATCTTGCCCTGCAAATACTGTTACAAGATTATCCGGTTTTACCGTACCTACCGCTTCACGTGCTGCTGGACGCGCTAACCCAGCTGCACATCCACAAACCGAATTAATGACAACCAAAGAAGTCCCTTTTGCCTCCGCCATAAATTCATTCACAGCATCAGCCGTTGTCAACTCACTAAATCCAGCCTCCACCAATTCTTCACGCATCGGCTTCACTACCTGTTTCATATATTCGTCGTAAGCGTTCATGCTTTTACCCTCTTTCATATGTAATCACAAAGCCCATTATAGCAAGGTTTCTTACGAATGTACAAAAACTTGTTTTCGCCCAAAATCACATGTTTTCGGGAGAAATGTGACTTTTTCGTGACTTTCGTGACTTTTTTTGTGTAACGAAGTCGGGTTGGTTGGTGTTGTTTTACACCTAAAAATTGGATGATTATTCGATTAGGACATTTTTTGTTATCAAAAATTGTCGATTTTTATTATGGTAAATTAAATTATATATGGTTAAAGTTGTTATTACAGGGTATTTGGATTAATGCCCTTAGATATATTGAAGGAGGATACATAAGTGATTAATTTATTCAAAAAAGGTTTTATTTATCTCACATTAATGGTGTTAGCATTAGTTAGTATTAGTGTCGAAAGTGCATTGGCAGCAGAAGTTGTGGATTATGAAGAAGGTGTTACTAATTTAAATAATACTCCAGAAAATAGTGCAGTAGTTGGTAATAGTTTGAAAAAACCAGAAAAAGGTTGGAAGAGATATGACGATAACCATGAAAAATTAATTTATGAAAAAGATAAGTGGGTAAGTTATACAGGTAATTCTGCTGATTACAAAAAAGGCAGCATGGGTGCTAAGAAAAAAGTAACTGCTAAAATGGAGTTTTGGTTTTTAGGTAGTAAAATTAATATTATTACATACAGAGCTCCAACGTACACACAAGATGCTGTAGTTAAAATAGACGGGATTGATCAGGGCTATCTACAGAGTTATGGCTCAACTCAATCTCAAACAGTAGCCTTTAAAAAAGAAGGGTTACCCTTTGGTATTCATAAAGTTGAAGTTGCAATAACAAGTACTCCTTCTAATGTAGACACATTTACACTTAGATTAGATGCTATTGATATTGATATAAATGGTAGTCTTGTAGATGAAGGGTTCGTTGAAGAATCAATTATATTAGACAGAAACACATTAGAGTTAGTAGAAGGTATTCAAGATAAATTAATAGCAACTATATTACCTGAAAACGCTAGTAAAAAAATAGTATGGTCGTCTAGTGATGAAAATATTGCAACAGTTGATCAAAACGGTAATGTAACTGCCATTAAAGAAGGAATAGTTAAAGTTACAGCAAAAGTAGAAAATACAAATCTAAGTGCCGATTGTCTAGTTACGGTTAAGAAGCAAGGAAGTACAGAACTTGAATCAATCACATTGGATAAGACTTCACTAGAACTACTAGAAGGCAGCCAAGATAAATTAACGGCTACAGTCCTACCTGAAGATGCGATAATTAAAAATGTAGTTTGGTCTTCCAGTGATGAATCAATTGCAACGGTAGACCAGCATGGTAATGTGACAGCTATTAGTGAAGGAACTGCAATCATTACTGCAAAAATAGAAAATACTGATATTGTAGCAATTTGTACAGTAATTGTTAAGAAACCAAACAATGAAACTTCGAGTGCAATTTTGAGTATTACTTTAGTAAACGGTATTACAAAAGAATATGATGTTACTAATACTGTTTTAAATAGTTACTTGAATTGGTTTGAAAGTGCTCAAGGTACGTCTACTTTCAAATTCACAAAAACCATCTCACCTTATAAAAAAGTAACTGAATATATTGTACACGACAAGATTGCTTCATTTGAAGTAAGAGAGTATTAATCAAGAGACCGCCCCCACAATAATCAGTGGTAGGGCGGTCTTACTATTTTATTTATTACGACGTTGTTGTATTGTAATAAACAACCCAATTAATCGATCCGTTGTCATCACGCCATTTTGTAAATCCTTTAAATGTGAAGCATTAATAATCCCCTCCTTCACTGCCTGTGCAATAAAGTTTTCAGTTTCCGCTCTCATCGCTGGTGAACCAGAATCCCAAATAATATTACTCACTTTGATTTCCTCCTTCTTGTCTTTCACAAATAATTGAGCTTTCAATTTACTGTTGCTCGGCACGAATACTTGTCCTTCTAATTTGTATCCTCTTGGTATCTTCCAATTGTGTTTCACTTCAAAGTGTGGTCGGTCAATTTTACGTGTCCAATCACCGCCCCATGTTATACCTAACTTACGAACTATTGCCCCGACTTTTGTTAATGTATCCACATCATATAAGGGTTTAGGTGGAGCCACCGCAATGTCCCATGCTAATCGTGAAGTATGATTACTCTTCAGTGTCCACGTCACAATTTTCCCTGGTCTTGTTCTGCCTTGTGCATATAGGTAATTTTGGCGTGCTTGCGATCGGTATGTTTCTGTGACGAAGATATTTTGAATGCCCGCTTTATAGCACTGTTGAAAGAGCAATCTGCAGGCAGTTTGCGCCACTGGTAATAGTTCTGCTAAATCTCGACATGTAGTTGTGACACTAGTCATTCTATCCACCAACCTTTTTGGATACTTTCAATAAATCAAATGTTCCAGAAGCTGTTAATCCTGCAACAAAACCAGCAATTAACATGATGTACACTGGATACTCTGATAACGGCCAACAAACTAGACCAATAAAAATACCAATCACAACGGAAGTGATTGGCATGTATTGTGTATTAATTTTGAATGTCTTTTTTAGTACCTCTGAAACGGCTAAAACGATTGCAACCATTATCGCTGCAAGTGTAAAAATGTTCTTTAGATCCATTATTCAGCTTCCCTTTCTGTATTTTTATTTTTGAGTGTGTGTTTTTCGATACGATCCACACGACCTTCCAAAACATTCAACGATCGATTTATTCCTTCGAGTGCAATGGCCGTTCTTTCTTGCGAGTCATTAGACCGTTCTAAGTGATCCATTAATTTGTTTTCACGTTCCTCCGCCCTGTTCATCAACTTATCATTTTTACTAATTAAATAACGAAACGCTCCAAACGCGATAATTAAACATGCAATTGCCCATACTGCTTGGCTTGTAGCAATTTCATTTACTGCAACTACATCCATACCATTACCACCACCCTTTTAAATAATATAAAAGCGCTGAGAAACCTGGAGAAACATAACAATAACTAAATACTGTTGCATAACTAGATTGTTTTTCAGCGCATACTATTAGCATGTATCATTATAAAAAATGATTTAAGATACTGGCTTTCATCAAGATTCAAATACTTTCCAAACCATATCATCTTCCTCAACAGATCCATACGATAAAAGTTCTACTATTCTACCACTTGGATAACCTTCATAAAATGATAAAAAATTAGTAACTTCATCAGCAAGGAAATATTTTTCCCTAATAAATGCTAGAAAGAACTTCGTTGCCTCTGAGTTAAACTGATTAGTGAATACTAATACTTTTTCAACATCATTGATAAAATGTTTTTCTGAAACATTCAGTCCTTTATACTTCATTTCTACAATTGCTAATATTTCCTCTACACAATCACCTAAATGATCATTTTTTGCTTTATCTACATCTATTTTCACTACTACTAAATCGATTTTTTGATTCGTATCGATATAATATTCTGTAAAAATTGCTAAGTTGTTGTCTTTTATGAATGTATCACCTAGTCGATTTCGAATATGATAGTACATTGCGTTTTTTAATGTATCTTCTTTAAGTAAAAAATGATGATTATAATCACTTTTAATATCATAACACCAAACATCCATAATTATTTGATGTACTTTTGTATAAATAGACTTCACTAACTAATCTCCCTAAAAATATATATTGTTTGTTTCAGAATTATTCGTCTGTACCCGTTTATTGCATTATATCAATTTCCGACACACCAGTTGGTTAACTATAACATAGTTATATCAAATCCTCCTTAGCCCATACGTTTCCACTGGCAAGAGTTGAATAGTATTATTTTAACTACATATAAATCTTATTCTGAATCGTATAGTATGTGGCTGATACCGTGATAAATCTTTTTTAATGCATTTTTACGAATGACATATATCATTTGTGGGCTATAATTCATCTTTCTAGCAATCTTTACTATAGTCCATTCCTTAAAATATCTATGCTTTATGAAGTAGACTTCTTTTTCAGGCATTATGTTTAATAATTCATCTATACATATTACAATTTTTTGATTTTTCGTTAAAGTTCCATCTTTTACTTTATTTATATATGGATATAGTTTCAAATATTCCTCTACCAATTTATCAAGTTTACGGTTATTCTTCATTGAAAATTCCACCTTATTTTATAATCGATACCCCTTTTACTTTTCATCTTTTTGTCTAATTTAACGATTTTAAAAGCGAATCACCAAATAGGTTGTTACTTTAAGTGGAGTAAAAAACTGATTTATTTCACAATATCCCCAAATAATAACCTACTTTCAATTTTCCTTTTTGACTGTACGAAATTAAAACACCCTTTTATAATAATTAAAGGTAGCCCTTCATGAATTGAGTCTTAAAACATTTAGAACACAAGGTGATGAAATGGAAATAGATACGGGTATTAATAGAATATTTGTAGAATTCGATACTGGTATGTCGCACTATTTAACTATTTTGGCAGTTATCCTTTCATTAAAATTGCTATTACCTCTCTTTTTCAAACGAAAAAAACAACTTATTGAATTAATTGCAAGTTTCGCTCTATTTTTGCTAATTAACAGTCTTGTATTTAATATAAAAGATATTTTATTTATCAATTTTGACATTCTAAATTTAGGGATTATTTTTATTTTGCTCTTTAGTTACATAATGTTTTTTTATCAGCTTTATAAATATATAAAAAAATCCAAAGCACATGAATAGACATGTGCTTTGGATTTTTATCGAGGATATGACAAGTATTTTGCTATTACAACCTTGTCAGGATATACCGCACCATTTTTAGCTTTGTACGACATTGTTGTCTTCACTCCCTCAGCTACTGGTTCAATTTTAGTAGTTATATTATCGCCAGCCCTAGGGGTTGGAAATGGTTCGTATTGAGTATCATATACCCAAACCTCTCTAATTGATGCACCAACTGTAATTACTGTAGATATAACACTTACAGCTACAAAACTTACTAAGCCCAGTGCGGCAAAAGTTCCTATTGTAAATATTGCACCTACCTTCCAATTCAATACATCACGCGATGTAAACGTATATGTTGTAGATGTTGTTCTTGATAAATGCACTTTTGTATAAGCTATATCATACGTATAACCGTTATTTGACTTTATATGAACTTTGTACTCTCCGAAAAAAGGCGTTTCTACCGTAAAAGAGTCTCTTGAAGTTGATTGGCTATAATTTTTTGTGAAAATGATTTTTCCATCTCCAGGCCGCTGTACTTGAATTGATCCATTGTAACCTATACCACCCCTTTTATTCCAAGAAATTCTTAAACTTTTGATTCCTGTTTTTGAGACTCTTAAACCAAAATCTGTATTCCCATTATTTATTGCCATTTAAGATGCCCCCTTATCATGTTGTCATATAGATACAACTAATCATAAGGTGTATACGAAATTCTAAACTCTTTTATTTATACAAGATTTATCACATGATTTCTATATTAAATCTCCATTTTCAGTTTCACAAAAATGACATACCGAAACTAAGAGACTTATCCAATGAATGTTATATAACTATTAAAAACAGATTATTTTTCTATAAGACCACTTTTTTTAATTTTTTCGACATTATGATGAACTTCAAGATCATTGACTGCTTCCATAATCTCTCTTTGATATGGCGCACGCTCCGTATTCCATCGCCCATGCTCAGCTGACGATTCCTTGGATAATACACGATGCTTATCCGCCCACTGCGATACCGTAAGCTTGGGAGGAGGTACTACTAAGCTAGCAATTCCTTTAGATAGACTCATTGTCTGTTTTTGGACCAACTTCATCACCTTCCAATTCTAATTCAACTTTATCTTCTGTGAAATAATGTGCCGCATCATACTCAGCAAGCTCTGCTAATGCTTCATGAATATCTCTTTCCAGTAATGCTTCAATCATCTTCGGGTCATCCTTACTCGCTAAAAGTAACGCTGATTTTGAGGGCAGCGACAACATCTTTGAACGAAACGCCATGACCATGTGATTTTGAATTTTCTCCACCTCATCTGCCTTATGCATTTCTCGTTTTAGATGCGCCAACTCAATTTCTGCCTTCTCCCGCTTCGCCTTCTCATGCAGCCATTTCTCATAATCTAAAGACTCCATCACCTTGTTCTCATCAATGCCTTCAAAGGACATTTTCAAAAAAGTAATGTAGCGACTGACGGTATCGATCAGATCATAGCGGCCATGAGCGACACGTGCAATCACACCTTCTTCAACTAAATAACGAACATTCCGTTCCGTCATATTAAACATTTTGGCAATCGTTTTTGTATTGACAATCGTTCGATCATCCAATTTCGTTTTCGCTGTCACTCATGTACTCACCTCACTTGATTTACCGGATGGAAGGAACACCTTTTTTCACACTTTATCTAGCCCTTTTTCGGGCCTCGGAGACCCGCAGCCTGGCGTTCTTGGGTAGAAGAACCTAAGACAAAAAAAGACGACGCAGCATGTGCTGCATCGCCTATCGTTATGTTGTTTGATAAATATTGCATACTACAATAATAGCATGTTCATTTTGAAAGAGTGTGCCAACATTCTGCCAAAAGTCTGCCATTATATTAGATAAAATTTATTCTTGCTTGAACAAATTAATAAAGTACTTCGCGTTCCCTTTATTATCTTTAAATTTAGATAATATGTAAGTGAATGCAAAAATCAAAATAAAATAACATGATACTACTACTAATAACGATATTTTTTTATTATCCTCTAATGATTCTAATAAACTCCCGTATGCACCTACAAAACCAGTAATAATCGCTACTATTGCTACAAATACTGTTGTTAAATCAAACTTTTCTTCTATTCCTTGCAACCTAGATAGTAAAATTTGTTTTTCTTGTGAATCCAAACTTTTATATGTATTGATATTTTTCTTCAATTCTTCTCTTTTAACGTTCTGTACCATATAATTCTTAATTAAAAACTTCAATAATTTTTTATCTTTCTTTTCATAAATTTCGTTTTCTAATTCTCTTTTCCTCATATACCCTCCATATTAATCGTATTTATTTTTATATTGAATATACCACAATGACATTAACATATCTTACATTCTGTTAAGGTGCAGAATATGTTTAAAGGCTAGATTTTTCTACACTTTACTCGCCATTCAGATTATGAGCTTTACATGTGTTTATTTTGTAAATGTCTTTAGTCTGTGAAAGTGTTAAACAATTTTAAACCCTACTCAATTTCCTAAAATAAGCCAAATAAAAATAGCACCAACTTATCAGTGCTATTTTAAAATTTCAAACGCTTATTTAATTTTTGATACGCTTGATCGATGGCATCTTGATTTACCCCAATATATTTCAATGTAATATAGGGAGCTGAATGATTAGAAATATCCTGCAGCAACGCCACATCTTTTTCTTCTTGATACACATGATAGCCAAAGGTCTTGCGTAACGTATGTGTCCCTATTTCGTCCAAACCATTAGCCAATGCAGCTGCACGTAATATTGCATATGCTCTTACTCTTGTAATTGGTTTATTTTTACCTTGTCTTGATTTGAATAAGTACTCCTGATCTTCTTTATCCTCTATATATTGTGTAATCACTTTTTGCAGTTCTTTTAAAATTGGAATGCGTTTTGTCTTATTCTGCTTCTTTTTCTGCACCTTTGACTCTTTTATAAACAACACTTGCTTATGACGAACATCTCCTACCTTTAAACGCAATATATCGCTTATTCTAAGCCCAGTATAAATACCAAAACAAAAAAGCAATTCATCACGTGGATTGTCTTGCAATGTTTTACGAACATCACGAATCTTGTCTATTTCACGTATTGGCTGGACAAAATTCATAGGCTCTTCACCTCATCCCCCTCATATACCTCTACACGTAATGCTAATGCTAATTTATACAATGCTTGTGCTTTAATACGATAAAACGTACGCTCGCTAATATGTAGCTTTTTTGAAATTTGATAATTATACAAAGGCGTCTCCTCTAAACAAGCCATAACAATAATCTGTCTCTCTTTTTGCGTCAGTTTATAAAATGCACGATTAAATCGTTCAAAAAAGGCTTTCGCTTGCTTGTAATACTCTACATTTCGAATCGCCACGTTTTCAACTTTCGAATGAAATACTCCACTGTAAGATGGCATGTTTAACGTATAATTCGCTGTTATCGTCGGCAACAAATCCTCAGGTGTTGTTAGTTGATATGTTCGATATTGTCTCAATACCTTTTCAATGGCTTTTTGCGTTGCCTTGCCATCAATATTTTTTAGAATATCCATTATACTCCACTCCTTTGGTTAAAATAAAAAGAGGACAATAGAAGATGGCAGCGTGGTTGCTGATACCTTTTATTGTCCTCCAGTGAGCTGGTAGTACATTATATTATTAACATTGCGAATTTAAGTTATAAATTAATCATCTCTTACTCAAAGAATATAATTCAACTTAATTGTTTAAATTTATTCTCTATTTGTAGCATTAAGGTGTGGAAATGATCAGATCTACAAGGAATCCACTCTTTCTTTAAAGTACGCTCTAAGCTACTTGAATTTCCAGAATTAATTATTGTACCCACCTTAATACAATTTTGCATAAGGAAATGTAAAGAGCTCAATATAAATTTTGCACTAATACAGTACTTGAAGAAAAACATTTTTTCCATACTTGTATATTCTGAAATCGTAGCCGCTACATTATCTGGAAGAATCCTTTGTTCAATTTCTACTAAGCTAGTATTAACTTTATTTAATTCTTCAGAAATAAATAAATCAAATTTTTGTAGTAAATCTAAATTTCTATATTTCTCTGCTTGATTATTAAAAATTTGAATGGGTTTTGTTTTTGAAAGTTTTACTATTTTATCTAATTCTTCTTCATTTAAAAAATTGTATTTAAAATTCAGTTCTCTTATTAAGCTAAGTTTAGGATAATGAAATAATAAATCAGAAATATTATTAAATTCATCAAGCATTTTTTCAAAAAGTTCAATTTCATCACAATCATAGTATCTATCAAAGAATAATTTTAATATAGATTCATCAAATAAATAATTCTCCAATTCATAAAAATCATAGTAATGTATTCTGTCATCTTTACAATTTTCATTTAAAAAGAAATCTAAGTCACGATCAAATAAACATATTAAATTTGATTTTTCATCTTTATATTTTTCATATGCCTTAAGAGCATTTTTTTTACCTGATAAAATTTCGTTTAAATCTTCAGCTTTTACTACCCTAAATGGAATATCGCCGTTCCTCCTATGATAATAAAATTTTTTTATAACTTGTATATCATCAGAACCCTCAACTAATAAAATATCGTTATTGTTTTCAGAATAACCGAAGAAATCCTCAGCTAATACAGCTTCTAGAAGTTCTTCATGCATCTCCCCATTACTTATATTCATCTATATCACCTAATTTTACTAGATTATTTTTATATTTTATATTAGCTACATAAGGGGAATGTGTTGCCAGCAAGAACTTAGTGTCTTTCTTCTTTAATAATTGTGGTAGAAGTTTACTTTGCCATGATATGTGTAATGATAATTCTGGTTCATCAATTATAATTAATGGAGTAAATACGCAATTCCTTAACACTAACCCAATATAAGATAGAATTGTTATTAATTGTTTTTCTCCCGTTGAAAGTTTTTCAAATGGGCGTGATAAAGAAATATTGTAATTTTTCTCATTAAAATTAAGTTTAACTTTTTCTTTAAAAAAATTACTAAATCCATTTTCCAAATACCTGAATGGTTCGAGCAATTTATCTTGCTCATTAACATGTTCTCTATAAAGTGTGATTAATCTAATAAAGAAATTTGTCTCTGTACTAACTGTTTTTAAGGACTGGTTCACTATGTCAACAAGGCTCGGATATGAATCCCTTACAAATCCATAATTGTTATTTAAACTTTCCGTATATTTAATCTCTATTTTATCTACAATATTTTTAGAATCATTACTAATTAATTTTTGACTTTCAAAATATTTATTAATTTCTTCTTTGTCTATCCCCTCACCTATCCCCAATTTATTAGAAAGTTCAATTAGTTGTTCAGCTGCACTTCCATATAAATTGATATCATTCTTTCTTTCTTTTCTAGTTTCATCTTTGTTTTCATATATACTTTCAATAATACTTTTTATAAACTTTTTTAATAATTCATTTAATCCTTCTGAATTAAAGTCACGAAGCTCTTTTGAATAGGATTGATATATATATTCAATATCTTTGTCATCGACTCCTATAACACGACGATCTATTGGAAAATTTTTTAAATCTCTATATATATCAATATCTGAAGCAAATGGAGAATTAATATGATATTTATCCTCTAGTAAATTTTTTATATCACTGTCAATTCTTCTATAAGTCGGAAAATATAGTATTGAATTTTTGATTTCATCGATGAAAGAAAGTTCAGGATAGTTATCTTTTAATTCATCAAGATTATCAAACAACCTTGTAGAAGTATAATAATTATCTTCATCCTCACTCATAGCAGTTTCATAATCTAATACTTCATCAAAACAATAATCCCCAGATTCCGTGATTTCTTCTAAATTTAAATCTGTATATTCTGAATCATAGTCTATTAACTTGTAGGAAAAACTATTCCAAGGCAAACCAACATCTTCTATTTCTATGCAAAACTCATAATCTTCAAAAATATAAAACACTTCTAGTGTTGATTTTGTTTTTTTTATTTCTATAGAAAGAAGTTTCCTTTTATTATTATCGAAATCAATCTCAAGACTATTAAACTTTGTTTTAAATAAGTTTTCAAAATCTCCAGTAAGCACAGTAAATAGTAAATTTAGAAGAGTTGTTTTCCCTGATCCATTATCACCTGTTAATATAGATAAATTTCCTACATTTTCTAATTTTATAGTATTTTTTTGGCCGTAAAGCCCCTTTATGTAAAAACTATTAATCATTTTCTCACCTCATATTAATAAATTTATTTTCTATTCAAACAGCTCTATCAAAGAGTAATCACCTTCTTTCCCAAAATTCAATAGTATTATATCAAATTTACCACAATAATTACCAATTAATAATTCTATTATATCTATTTTATTGATATATTTAATATTTCTTTTTTCTTATCTCAATTAGTAAAACCATTAAATACTTTATTAAAACTCCTCCCCCTCATCAAACTCAACACGTCTCACCTTTCCCTGATAGGTAACAATCTTTGTCTTAGCGTGTGCAGGGAGCTCGGTGAATTTTGCTATGCCATCGGAGAGGACGATGACGCAGTTTTCAGGGAGTTCCATGATGTCGATTTGTAGGATGCCATCGTTCGAAATGACTAGTGGTTTTAATCGCATAAATGCTTTCCCCTTATGCTATAATGATATTACTGGTAGCAAGGGAGAAGCCTTTGCTCTATCAAAGCTATGGTTGCAGCCATAGCTTTTTTTAATTGGTCATGACCAAATTACTTAACACTTGATAGCAACGTTCTTTTTCTTTAAAGCATTCATGTAAGCGATCATTTTCAATTTCGTAAAATTTAGCTGTTTTGCGAATGGTATGTTTGCCGATAAGGATTTCTTCATCATCATGAAGCTGATTCAGTGCCTGATAAATAGGGTCCATCGAAACGTCAATGATTTCATAAATATTCACATTATCCATTTTCATCCCTCTCATTTCTTCAAGTTAAAATCACTTTTTATAATTCGTCCAACGTTTTCACAAGCTCTTCATCTGACATATTGCGAAACATATCCTCAGCGTAGTTTTTGCGTAGCATGATAATCGCAATGATTTCTTCACGTTCTTGCTTAGACAATCCATCTTCCTCCTTTGTGCAAATCTAGGCGATACAAGTTATATTGACCTGCTGCTGCATGACCAAGATAGGCCGGAAATTGCACGATCGTTTTTCGGTATTCTAGCAGTGACGTTTGTATATCGAAATCGGCAAAATACATTACCTTTGTTAACAATCGATGGGCTTCCGTAATGGCTCCTGGCACTTCACCAAATAACGCTTGATGCAGCATGTTGACTTCCAGTGAATCACTAGCAAAGTAAAAAGCATATTGGGCAAAGCTTTTGACGACGTATAGCTTGATACGGCCAATGCCAAGGACATTTCGGTTTGTCATTTCACGTACTGCTGCATCATCATAGACCACCTCTAGCAATTTATTAGAATCGTCCTCCAACTGAATTTGTTGTGTAGACACAGCCCAATAGACTTGATGTGCAAACCAACACAATTCAAACTCTGTCGCATACTCCAAAATCTCCTTTACCGTGATAAGGTCGCTCATTTGGCAACACTCCAGGCTATATTCGACAATCTGCCAGTATCTTTTACATAGCTGGCGAACACTGTCCCAGTCGGGCCATTTCGGTGCTTAGCGATAATAAACTCCAACATATTTTGGCGTTCGGATTCTTTGGCGTAGTAATCATCGCGATATAAAAACGCGATAACATCAGCATCTTGTTCGATATTGCCTGAGTCTCGTAAGTCGCTCATAACAGGGCGTTTGTCCTGACGTTGCTCGACACTGCGATTCAGTTGAGCTAAGCAAATTACAGGGCAGTTAAATTCCTTTGCCATTTACTTTAAATCCCATGAGATTTGGCCAATTGCTTGTGTTTGATTATCGCGTGTATTGCTGACTCGAATGATTTGCAAGTAATCGATTAAGATGACGGGCTTTTTATCAGGGTTGGCTTTAATGATTTTTCGTGCAGTAGCTCGAATCTGTGTAACGGTCATCCCTGCTCGATCATCAATTTCGATATTGGCATTATCAAGCATGCCAAGTGTTGACATCCACTTTTCTTTTTGGCCGTCTGTAAAATACTCATAGGGATTGCGCATCTTTAAGCGATTAAAATTACCTGTTGCGGCAATAAGGCGATCAATTAGCGTGGTGCGACTCATTTCCAGTGAGAAGATGATTGGTAAATAGCCATCCCATCCCGCTTTTAGTGCGATATGGTTCATCGTGTCCGTTTTCCCCATCGAAGGTCTAGCCGCAATAATCGTAAGCTCAGCATCTTGAAAGCCGTTTAGCAGCTTATCCAAATCAAGTAGCCCTGTAAGCACCCCTGTTTTGCTGTTTTCTTGCTCAAAAGGTCGCTTCGCCATTTGCATTAAGTCGGCTTTAATACTCGTATTGGTAGTCGTATATTGCGTCATGAGCTTATCCAGTGCATGTTGAATTTCAGCTATGCCCCAATCTTCTTGCTGTGCTTGCTCCATCATTTGACGCTTGGATCGCTCTCGCCAATTCTCAAGCACAATGGTTTCGTACTCCTCAAATTTCGTTGCACTCGCAAAGCTCCCAAGCTCCGCTAAATAATTTGCCCCGCCAAGTTCTATCGGCTCTCGTGTTGTCAGCAATGTGATATAGTCCATGGCTTTACGTTCACTGACAAGCTGTAACATGCTAGTAAAAATATTTTGATGCACTTGCGAAATAAAATGAGCTGGCTCTAAGTTGCTATCTGCAATTAAATAATTTTCATGGAGCATCGTTCCTAGTAGACTTTTTTCAGCTAGCTCGATGCTAATGTTTTGGTATGTCATTACAGATCTTCCCCCTTGCTAAAATCTAAATCCAGTGATTCAGGCAAATGAGTTTGGTTTGTTGGTATGCTCTGTTTTTCGTTCAAGTAGCTTTCAAATTTCGTAGCGTTGAACAACGTATCCGGACGCAAGTATTTATTCATGTCGGGATTATGCAGCCACTGTTTAGCCTTCGTGTCAATCACGCATTTGAAGTGCTCTAACGTATAGCCATCCTTCAGTCGGGCATGTATGAGTCGCTTAGTTGCAGCTGTTGTGGCTTTAAAGTTTTTCTGAGCTGTTTTGTTTAAGTGAGTAATAATTTCATGCACAATGTCGAGTTGCTCGACATTATATTTATTTATTTTATTATTTAGTAATTTATTATTTAGTAGTGTCGGGTTTTCCGTATCCGGATTATCCGGTAACGCCTTTTCAGTAAACGGTAATGTATCAGGCGTTTCAAAAACTAGTAACTCTGTTTTACCAAACTTTCCGTCATCACTCCTTTTTTGCTCCCTTTGGATGTATCCAGCAGCCGTCAACTCTTTGACAATGTTATTAGTAGCATCACGCCCATTTTTACTGCGTTTTGTTAAGTCTTGAATAGTAAAACGCCAATCATTAGGCAACGACAGCATGTAAGCAAGCATCCCTTTCGCCTGCCAACTTAAGTTCTCATCATTCAAAAATCCCTTGTCTAAAACAACATAGTTCTCCTTTTTTTGAACACGAAATATTGTCATGATTTTTTCTACCTCGCCTATTTGGTTGAATTAGCAATATGAGTGTAATTTAAATCGCACGCTCTGACTTTTAGTGTTTCATGTGTCTGCCCCTCCTCTCCATGTGGAAATAAAATGCAAAGCATCTTGTAGCTTGCACTGTGGAACATCTCGATACGACCCCACTTGATAACGGCGTTTGATTTCACGATAAAGGGACGCGAAAAAGGCAGGACGGCGCCCTTGCACTATGCATAATTGATTGACACGTTCGGTCACCGCTTGTCGTAAACGCTTTTGCTCGCCCGTATGTAGTGTGATCCCATTTAGCTGTTGTTCAATTTCCTGTACACGCTGCTCCAAGGCTAATAAGCGTTTCTCGTCATACGGCAATTCAATGGGCTGTACTTGCTGCAATTCGTTTGTCAGTTTGTAATACTGCGCAACAAGCAGATGGTATGCCTCCCACGCCTTGTCGCTACTGAGTGACTTCGCTAATAAAAACGCCCCTTCTTCGGTCCACAAATACAGCAATGATACAAATTTGAGGGTGGCGTCATTTTGTCGCCCACCTTTAAATTGTTTCAGTGCCTCCCCTGTAAGCGCAAAATAATGCGTACCTTCTTGATAATGCTCCTTGTTTCGTTGAAAATTTCGAATCAACGACTTACTGTCCACTTCGTACGCCTCAGCAATTTGTGCCGTTGTTAACACCTTTTTATCTGCGTGTTGAATCTCTGTTAAATCCATGCGACTTCTCCTTTCATAAGGGTGGCGACAAATTGTCGCCACCCTATAAGTGCAAGGTTGCAACATCAAATTCATTAGACAATTGATGAACCCTAAAAATAAATCACACCATTTGCAATTGATTCTCTAAATCTTCCACTAATTCAATAGCAGCTCTTATAGCAGTGACTCTCCCTTTTTGTTCGAAGTAATCCTTTTGATTGCTCACATATAAACAACTATCGAAAGCTTCCGCTACATCGACCGCATAATCCCGTAACAACTCTTCTTCCTGCGCCAGAAATGTATTTAGTTTCTCTAAAACTTCTTTCATATCCGTTCCTCCTTTATTGACTTCTATCCAGTTCTTGTCCATAATAAAAGGACAAGATTTTTATTAAATTTTCGAACTGAGACCGACCAAAGCTACAGTTCAACCTTTATGCAGGTGCTATTGCGCTTGCATTTTTTCTTTTTCATTCGAACGAACAGCTACTAAATGAATGCCCTCTACTTCAGCATTTAAATACTCATAATAAGACTCAGAACACAGAGACGGCTCAATGCGAATGTCCTGAACACCTTCTGTTAAACGTTGAAAATCGTCATACGACACTTGCACATTACAAATCCCATCATAAAAATCTATCGCTAAAACACCTGCACTCTGTGCCATTTCATGCTTTTCCTTTAACATGGATAACAATTCCATCATTTTAAAATTTGAATAACAAATATCTAAATTTGCATTTGCTACCCTATGCAATGTGAATTTAGTTGCATCTTGATAAGCTAAAAATGCTTTGATTTTTTCCATAGTGTTCTCCTTTCTAATTTCATAAAATAATCCAACATACAAACCCACCAACCATCGGAAGCAATGTTTGCAAAATCGTTAGCCCATCCATCCCCATTAAAAATGCGACAGCGACCTCTTGCGTATTTGTTTGCTTAAACCATTCCATAAAGGTTATGGCATCAGGAATCTTTACGCTATTTTCAAATTTTGAGATACAGGACTGCGATCGATTCATGCGAAATGCCAGTTCTTCTTGTGACAACCCTGCTCGTTCACGACAGGCTTGCAAAATGGCGCCAATTTTCATCATCTCACCACCTTTCACATTCCGGAATACAATATTACGTTGTTGTGATATAAAATTTTAATATGAAACATTAACCAACGGATTGAAAATACTTGGTATGTGTTTGAACCCATTCGGTATGCTCATCAATCCATTGCAACAATGCTTTTGATGGAATTAGTACCCGACCAGCTTCATAAAACTTCGGGAAATCGTCTCGCCTCAATAACGCAGACGCTTTTGTACTTTTTATATTGAATAACTCCATCAACTGATTACGAGTCAATAAAATCGGTAACTCACAAATTAATGGTTTTCGTGTAAATGTCTTCTCCAACTCCTCTCGAAGCAACTTGCGAAATTCCTCTTTTATCTCCGCTTTAAACTCCTCGCTATACATCCCCCTCACCTCCTCATTTAAGGTTTGATTTTATATTACCAAATTGCCATTTTTCCAAATGAGGAATAAAAATACATACATTTATTTTCATTAATATTCGAATTCATTCATATTTGACCACTTTACAAATAATGGATTTTTATAAACTTTCATACTTATTCATTTTTTATTTTTTAACTGGAAAAAATGTGCCCCCCTCCAAGTCAAGTACTTTTTTTATAAATCAGGAAATAATTCAAAAATTGAAGTCTCCAGAACAACTTCCAACTGCAATGAAACCTCTAATCCTGGTTTAACTCGACCACTCTCAATAGCGCTTATCATTGCAGTTGAACAGCCAACCAATTTTCCTAACTGTGCTTGCGTAAGTTGTCTCGCTTTCCTTTCAGCAATCATCCGCTCACGCTTAACCCCTTTTACATTTCGAAATTCATCCGAAGGTAAAGGCTTTTTGCGCTTTTTCTTACGCTTCGGTTTTGTCATGCTCCATACCAAACTTCTCACCTCCCCTTAGATCATCCAAACTTACTTCTAATGCATCTGCTAATTTGCACATGATTTTAAAAGTAGGATTCGGATTCTCGCTATTTTCAATCATTTGGATAGTAGAATCCTTCACTCCTGATAGTTTCGCTAACTGGTAACGGGATAACCCTTTTGTTTTTCTAATAGTTTTTAAATAAAACACAATATATCCATCCTTTTTACGAAATATCAATTCGAATCTTACGGAGATCACTATAAGAAAACACCAGACATCAATTATATTAGTTGGTAAGATTAGCACCTCCACTGGTGCTAACCTTCCTCTACTGTAGTGTTGTTCAACATTTGAATTCTACCTTTCTGTGAATCTATAAAATTTACAAGGCTTTATTACTATGCGAATGACTATAACTTCACGCGCTCAGAGCGATAGTCTAAATCCATACGAATGAACCCAAGCATGGCGTATGCATCTGTGTACGTCATGTTTACTTCTTAAAAAAGCTCTATGATTTTATTAGACATATCTACCGCCTCTTCTAAAGTACAATCTTTCCAAATGTTACAAGCATATGCCTCTTCCAAGCTCCTTACATTTGGTGGATAATTTCGTAACAAGTACTCTTTGAAAGTATGTTTCCGCATCTTTCTCACCTCCTTTCAAATAAGTAGTTAATCCGACCATACGACTGCATATACAACGAGAAAATAATCAATACTACCTTTAGAAAGTTCAATTAAAAAGCAGACATATGAGTATCATTGTTTTATTTGCTATAAGCGTTTTGAGGTATTTGTCTCTAAGTAATAAGAACTGCATACATTGTTCAATCACATGAAGTAATAATGGCCTTTCAGTCTCTGTTCCAGCAGAGGTTTCCCTGTCATGCACGCTCATCTTGGTTTTGTGATGCTCTATACCCTACTTCCACTCACAAAGTTCACAATTAGTTAACACTTATTTTAAAAAAATATCATCTGGTTTTTTATCAAAAACTTTTGCTATTCGCGTGGCCATTTCATAGGTCAAACCTCGCTTACCATTTTCAATAAACCAGTAATGCTCCTTTGAAATACCCGCCCCATCAGCTACCTGTTTACAAGTTAACTTTTGTTGTACTCGAAGTTCTTTTAGTTTTTCATGAGCCAACATAAACACCCCCTAGCCGAAGTTAACCTTTTGTTAACAACATAATAAGTTAACTAAATAGGAATTGCCAATAGTTTATAACACAAAAATTCCCCTTTAGTTAACTTTGTGTTTATGACTTTGTTATCTAATAGTTAACTTGTATAATTAATTTATCGAAATGAGGTGTTTTTATTGAATGGAGAGCGCCTAAAGAAACTTAGAAAAGAAAAGAAACTAACTCAAACTGAATTAGGAAGTAAAATAAATGTAACTAAAGTTTCTATATCTGGTTATGAAAGTGGGAACCGTTCTCCTGATACTGATACTTTACAAAGACTTGCCGATTTTTTCGAAGTCAGTACAGACTACCTACTTGGTCGTACAGATAACCCAGTACTTACACCACAAGAAAAAGACGAAGCTGCTTTTCAAGCATTTATTAATGACCCCGAGCTTGGTGTTTGGTATAAAGAGCTTCCACAATCTGGTGAAGAAGAACTTCGCAAATTACGAACAATTTGGGAAATGATAAACGGGCAACAAAAGTAATATAATATCATGTTTGAAATTTTGTAATGAAACATAATAAGGACATCCGAATATGGAATGTCCTTTAAATTACATAAAGTATGTAAATATTACACATTAATGGTTAACTTATTCTCATAATGCCACAACAAAGACATGTAGACTATTTTAAAGTTGGTACAGATTATTCACTATTTCGTAATGTTACTGTTAAGTTTATATGTAACTTATTATTGCATTAAAGGGGGTTTACAATGCTCTCAAGTCAATTAAAAGCCCTAAGAATACAGCAACGTAAGACCCAACAGGAAATGGCTGACTTACTAGGGATCACTAGACAAGGCTATGCAAAGTATGAAAATAATTTAGGTGAACCTGACAATTCAACGCTTACTAAGTTAGCCGATTATTTTGAAGTCAGTACAGACTATCTTTTAGGACGCACTGATACACCCTCACTAGCCCCGCAGGAGAAGGATGATGCGGAGTTTCAAGCATTGATTAATGATCCTGAGCTTGATATTTGGTACAAGGAGTTACCAAAATCAGACGAGGAAGAGTTGCGTAAGTTACGTTCTATTTGGGAAATGATTAAAGCTGAAAAAAATAAATAGGCATACCAGTTAACTGGCTGCCTATTTAATACTACTACTTTAAGGAGAGATTATTATGACTAAACCAAAAAATACAGGAACTCCCCCACGTAAGATTAATAATGATACTAGAAGTACCACACAACCTAGTCGCCCACCGAGTTCTACTCAAGTACCTATCAAAAAAAATTAGGAATAAAAAACAAATACTTTCAATTTGTTTTCAACATCTATAATTATCTCGGCACTTTCATTATCATGGTTTTCAAATTTTTCCAACACTTCATAAATAGTGTAAGTTTCTTTAATATGACCTGTAGTATTAGTTATTGAGATATTTAATTTTTCGCTAGCTCCAGAAAGACGGTGAGCAAAACCGCTTTCGATAAATTTATTATCAAAGTCAAAGATAAATATAAATGGATACTTCTTATCTTTTCGAAATAACACACTCTCATAAACTGTCTTTGTTGATTTATTTGCTATATGATTGTTTTTTTGAAAATTATCAATATATTTATTACCCATTTTCATAACTAGTGGATATATATATAAAGTTAAAATAAAACTTACAACAACTGCTATAAGAAAAAGAAATAAATAACTTTCTATATCAAGGTTTTTTGAAAATTTTTTACCAGTCAAATAATAAAATACAACTATTGAAACTCCTATATTTATGAGAGAAAAAATTGATAATACTATAATTTTCTCATCTTTTTCATCTTTCGTATAATTAAGGATTCCAAGTCTATTTAAATAAATGTACGATAAAAAACCTGGGATACCAGTAGCAACAATAGTACTGAGTATATTCATTAGAATTACCTCACTCTCAATTTACTTCTCATAATAAGTGTAACTAAATTGGATTTAAATAGCTACGTTAATGGGCATACCAATCAGTTGGTTGCCTATTTTTCTATCTACATCTAACCTAGAAAGGAAGAAGAACAATATTAAATTTTATCACAGAACACTATAAGGCAATCTTCGCAATCTTACCATTAACTATCCTCATTCCAATTGTTAAAGTCATTTATAATAGTTTTGCAGTTGATAATTTTGACATGCTCTTTTTCAATAGTGAGAAAAAAACATTAGTAACAATGATCAGATCACTTTTTACAACTTTAATTATTATATTTGTATTTTCTTGTCTATTTTTTATTGTTGCCTTACTAATTAATCTAAATGAATGGGTTACAACTATTTTTATATTATTGTATGCGTTACTATTAGTTATAGCTATTGTTTGGTGGAGCATTAGGAATATAGTGGCTTTTATAATTTACTTTTGTAAGGAATTTAAAAGAAATCTTAGTATACCAAGTGAATTTTTAAGAATTCGCTCAAATTTTTCTCAAAATAGAAAGCATAAAAAGTATATTCAAATATTGAAATTTTTAGTTACTTTTTCTTCTGGGATATTTGCAAATATAATATTTTTAATTTCTATTGAAACTGATAAAAATACAAATTCAATTCAACATTGGGTACTATATCCATCACTTGCTCTCTTGTTATCTATGTTATTAATTCTTTTTTTAAAAGAGGATTCTAAATCATATTCAACTCATTTTAAATATGTTGGTTCCTATAGAAATTATGCTCCTTGTGATCTTTATTTAGAGAGAATCGTTGATAATTCTACACATATTTTATCCGATAAAAACAATGAATATAGAGCTATAAAATATTTAAATAATGAAGATTTTAGTTTTGTTATTAGACTTTATAAGCTAGAAAAAAGAGAAATATCACCCCTTTCAAATAACGCAGAGGAAAATAACGGAAGTTATGTAGCAGAAGAGAATAATTAACTCACAGTAAAATTGACTGAAAATAAAAAGAATGTAGCTTGTGCAATCGCTACATTCTTTTTATTTATTCTCCCCCCCAACCGCCTCTCTATTTCAGCAGTTGGAAAATATGGACCGACACTATCATCTTTCTGTTCTGAACGATTCATGCTTACTGCTCCAATTCCAACATAATCAACAGTTCTTCCCAGCCTTTATGTAATAACAACTCATTTCCCATACTTGAATATACAATTTCTGCAGATGATGCAGCAGGTAAGCCCTCTACCGCTTGAACTTCAATTGTAGCTGTAATTTCTCCATCATTTAATGCTACTTCTAATAATTTATTATCTTCCACTTATGAATGATATTCAATGATTGCTTTGATTTGATCTACATTAATGACTCCACCCTTTTCATGTACTGGCTCATCGCCAAATAAATCAAAATCAGATTCTTTCTCAGACTCCTGCGTATTCAATTAATATATTCTACATTTCGTAGCTTTTTAATAAATATTCTTCATTACGAAGAAAATGTTTAATTCTACATTTTGAAGCGTTATAATTCCTTATAAGGAAGGAGTTATAAACATGGAATTCAACACTCGTTTAACTTCTTTAAGGAAAGAAAGAAAACTTTTACAAGCTGATGTAGCAAACAAGGTTGGTATTGCTCGTGCTACATATGGAGCTTATGAACAGGGAAGTAGACAACCTGACTTTGAAACATTAGAGAAACTCGCTGACTTCTTTGGAGTATCACTTGACTATCTTCTTGGACGTACAAACATCTCTGCACTAACACCACAAGAAAAAGACGAAGCTGCTTTTCAAGCTTTTGCTAATGACCCAGAACTTAATGTATTTTATAAGGAGCTTCCTGAATCAGATGAAGAAGCTGTACGTAAGCTTCGTAATATTTGGGAAATCATAAAAAACGAAAAAAAATAGGACATGCTATTAAAGCATGTCCTTAAAACCAATTATCAATTGTTAAATTCATGATTTTTTGTATTAATTTTATATTTTTCTATGAAAGATTAACCCTTTTCTTAAAAAACTTTTGAATTATAAAAAAAACTAATTTATACTCCTTTATGGATATTTTGACCGAAATCTAATATTGAACAACAAATTATTCTAAACAAAAATTATTTTCTAGCAAGATTGGTAGCTATATTTTACTCAGGAAAGGATTGATAGATATGAATTTAGATAATTTAGCTTCTGTTTTCACAATTATAGGAGGAATCGCCGGCGTTTTTGGTGCTGTTATCGGTGGAATAGCTTTAGTTCAAAGTTCAAAAGCTAAAACTACTGCTAACGAGGCTCTGTATAAAATTACAAAAATGGAGAATAACGGGGATGGAAACACAACTGTTAGAAACCAAAAAGTTGGAAAAGGTAGTCGTGTCATAAACGGCAACAATGGTTCAATGTGAGGACGATTTGTAATGGTTAATGTAAATTCAAATAATACTACTATAACTAATCAAACGATTGGAAATAAAAGTGCAGTCATAAACGGTGATGACGGAACAATTAATCAAACTATACAAAATATTACTTTAAAAACTATTACCCCAAGCGAAATATATAAAGTATGTGAAATTTTAGATGGTAATTTAGTAGAGACTAATGATCTTTCCTATGCTATAAACCCAGACTGGTTATGTAAAATGGAGTTTAACACCTTACAGATTTATAAAAAAATATTTATGGAATATAGTATTTTTTATGAATCTGTAGCAAAGGTATTTAGTTCTTCAACCATAAATGGCCCTAGTCTTTTAAGAAGGATTAATACTATTTATAATGATGTTTTATTAATTAACGCTAACGTAGAAAGTGATAAAATTGTTCATTCTATCATTTCTAAGTTACGAGACATTGTTAATAATAGCTATCAGAATACTACTCTAACCCATGAACACATTGAAGATGTCTTAATAAGCGTAGTCTTTTTTGCATTTACTAGATGTAAAATATTAAATATACCTCCTAAGGAATTCTGTCAATAGGAATTAAAAGAAAGGAACACTATTTGAATGCTTTTATTAAATGATTTAAAAAATCCCCAAGATACAATAATGTATTGTGCTGCATGCATCCTCTTTATTTTAATAAATGAAGATAAAAGTAAGGATATAGATATTCTTTTTGATGAAATCAAGGTGAAATTCAACAAAAATATGGCTTATTCAGATTTCATATTAGCATTAGATTTTTTGTATTTATTGGAAAAAATTACTCTTGATAGTAAGGAGAAAATATGTTTATTAGAAAATTAATCCTTCAAGAAACTAAACCTAAAATAAAAATTATTAGAAGTATTCCATTTAAATTAGGTATTAATCTTATTGTTGACGATAGTAAACACTCTGGAAATAACGTTGGGAAAACAACTACATTAAAAATCATCGATATTTGTTTGGGGGAAAAAGACAAAAGCTCTATTTACACCGATCAAGAAACTAATTTAATTAATAAACCATTAAAAGACTATATACATAATCATAAAATTGAAGCCATTCTAGAACTATCTATTGATAAAGATAATTTAAATAATCCTAATCAAGAAGCAGATATTACATTGTCTGTTGAATTATTTAGCTATGGAAGAAGAAAGATCAATAATCAGCTAAAAAATATAGAAGATAATTATTTCCCAGAATTAAATAAATTAATTTTTAATTACTCCGATTCAGTTCCTGATTATATAGACTTAATAAAAAAATTCGTTAGAGTTGAAATGGAAGCTGGTGCATATAATCTCTTACGTTTCTCATCTAATAAAATGCATTCCAATCTTTCCTATCGGATAATCTATAATTTTTTATTTAATTTAATAGATGAGGAGGAAAATAAGAAAATAGCTAATAATCGTTCAGTTTCAAAAAAATATGAAAATGATATAGTTACTTTCAATAAATTTCTAGAGAAAAAAGATATATTTAATTTAGAAGAGACTATTAAAAACCAAATTGATTTTATTCAATCCCTATCAAATCAAATTAAAATTAATTCATCCGACGATAATTTTATTTATAAAATTGAAGAGTTAAGAAAATTGCAAACTGAAATAGAATTATTGAATCAAAAAATTGGAGCGTTCAACTTTCAAATAAAAATGCTTGAACAAAACCTCGATTATACTTTTCAAAGTGATAAAGATATTGATACTGAAGTTTTACAAGTTTTATATAATGAAACAAATAAATTAAAGCTTAATGTAGAAAAAACATTTAGTGATTTAATACAATTTAACAATTCTTTAGTTAAAAATAAAATAAAATATTATAATCATGTATTAGATGTTAAGTCAAAAGAACTTGAAGAATTACATATATTGAAAAAAGGATTAAATGCAGCTTATATAGACATTTCATCTAACATTAAAAATTTTGACTTTGATAAAAGTAATACACTTTATGAAGAATTAACTCATGAACAAGCAAAACTATTAGAGTTACAATCTTTTCAATCTGAAATTAATGTTTTAAATACCGCTAAAAGTAAAGCTCAAGATGAATATACGAGTTTTATGGTAGCATTAAATCTTTCTCCTTTTGATGCATACGATAATCTAGATCTATTTAATGAGTATTTTGCAAAAAACTCAAAAAAAATCCTAGGTATCACATATAAATTAGGGTATGATTCTGATATAAATAACTTTCCTTTATATTTGTTAGCATCTGATGAAAGTATTAGTATCGGAACAAAAAAGGGTCTTATTAGTGCTTTCGATTTATCATATATTCAATTTGCAAAGAAAATAAATAAACTGATACCGCACTTCATAGTTTATGACGTAATCGAAACTATTGAAAGTGATATTCTTACTAAAATATTCAATCTTGTAAAAACAATAGACTGTCAATATATAGTAGCTGTACTTAATGAAAAAATTAAAGATATGGATGTAATATCTGACAAAGATAAAATTCTTATTCTCTCTAAAGATAATAAATTATTTATGAAGTGAAGTAAGATTAGTTTGAATGTTCTCCATAAGCTCCATGTATACTTTTATTTGCTAAACCCCTCTTCCCTAAAAGCGGGGTTTTATTGTAGACTGAAACAGAACATTAGTTCTATTTAGGAGGTGTTTATTTTGAAATACTCTACACACACAGAGGATTTTATTAAGGAACTATACGTTCGTATTGGTACATTAACTCCTAAGAGTCTTAAATTCCAAACGATTTCCAAACGACTTGGAATTCATGTGTTTTACTGGCCAGATACTAGCCAGAGCCTCTTTTCAAAAAATATTTCTTTCATAATCTTAAATGAAAAATTAACAAAACAACAACAATGGCAAGATTTCTGCCACGAACTAGGCCATGTTCTCTTACATACTGGCAATCAACAACGCATGTATCCCCTATTCCGTGAATACCAAGAATATAAAGCAAACAACTTTATGTACCATGCCTGTGTCCCCTCTTTTATGTTGGATGAACTGGATCCTAGTGATCTTACTGTCGAAAATGTACAACGGCTATTTAATGTAGAATATGATTTTGCATTCAAACGATTGGAACAGTATCGCAGTAAAAAGTTACATATGCTGAATTGGAATAGTGAGACAGATAACTTTATTTTATAGTTAAAACAGAATGGTATATGCATTCAAAACTAATGATATGAAGGTGAACGATTTTGAGTTTAGGTGAGTTATTAAAGGAACTACGTGGTGATGAATCTTTACGTGATGCAGCAAAACGTATGGATATTACGTTTTCTTACTTGGCTATGCTTGAAAGAGGAACGGATCGTCGTACTGGCAATGCGATAAAACCTACGCCTGAAACATTGCAACGCATTGCCACAGCCTATCAATATGATTACATAAAGCTAATTGAGGTTGCAGGTTTGTACGATGACCCTTCTTATAATCCTGCATTAAAAGAACCTTTTCCTCACAATCCCTCATTACAGCAATGGTACAAGTCTCTCCCCCACTGTAATGAGAAAGACGTCGAAAAACTAAAAATAATTTGGGAAGTACTTTCATAAAGGTGGTGACAGCTAATGCATTTTGTTCAAATTAATAAGACAACTTGGCGGTGCACTGGTGAAGGCCCTCGTAACCCTGCCACTGGCAAACGCCGTCAAATTACACGACGTGGTAAAAGTAAAACAGAAGCACGCGAAAGAGTTGAAAAAGCTATAGCTGAATTAAACAAAGCATATTACTTCGATGCGAAGATAACGTTTGAAGAATTTAGCCAAGATTGGTTAAAGCTCTACCGTATGAAAGGCAACAAGGAAACGACAAATGAACACCGTACTTATTGCATCACCCTACTCAATCGATACTTGGCCAAAAAGAAAATGACTGCAATCACGTCTATCGAATTACAAGGTTTGCTCAATCATTTATTTGCGAATGGAACAGCCTATAATACGCTACGTGGCACTCATAATACAGCCAAAATGTTATTTGCCTATGCCAAAGAATCTGGGTTGATTGAGATGAATCCTGTGGAAGCTACTTTTGTACCGAAGAAAAAAATGACGCTAGAGGAAGCTAGCAGTGAGGACACAGCGAAACTTTATTTAGAAACCGATGAACTGAAGGAATTTTTAAGTTACGTAGACAAACATCGTAATATCATATATCGCACGCTGATCTACGCAATCGCTTTTACAGGAATGCGACCAGGCGAAGCTGTTGCGTTAAAATATGAGGATGTGGATTTGGAGAAGAAGGTCATACACATCAACAAAACAGTGTATGCAAAGAAAAGTTTACGAGGCGACTTCGAGCTCACGCCCCCAAAAACAGCAGGCAGCGTCCGCTCCGTCGATATTGATGATATTGTGGTGGAAAAATTGAAGCAACTTTACCAATGGCACGAGTATCGCGAATGGACTAAGTCCGACTTTGTTTTCGGCGATAAGGAGGGCATCCCCCCTACCGTCAAAATGCTAAACCAAACCGTCCGACGCATCGGCGCCCTCACCGAGATCAACAAACAATTCCGCACCTACCTCCTCCGCCATACACATATTAGTCTACTGGCAGAGGCTGGTGTGGATTTAAACTTTATTATGAATCGGGTTGGACATAAAAATTCTGATACAACTACTAAGATTTATTTGCATGTTACTTCAGGGATGCGGGTGGCTGCCGCGGAGAGGATGCATGATAAGTTTACGGAGTTACTAATGGATAAATAAAATGGAGTACTATAAACTAGTAACTCCATTAACCATTATTATTTTCAAAGACTCTTTCCCGTTTGGGTCATCTATAGGAAATATATGATTATTTATAGCTTCGCTTGAAACATTATTTCTATTCATTATGATACGGATTAGATTAGAAAAAAAATAAGAAAAAGCGAGTTGCTTTTTATTCATATCATAATAAGAGAATTCCTCTCCGTACCTTCGGCCGAATACGCTACTAGAAAAAGCAATATAATTTACGTTTTTATAGTCTTCAGCCTCCCAGATATATCTATCTCTCTGCTCTTTTTCTAAAAATAATCCATCTTTAGTATAAATATCATTCACAAGCGAATAATAAAATATTCCATTAAAGAAGTAATCATTAGTTACTTCATTATCAATATAAAAGTTATTTTCTTTTAAAAATGTTTTCAGAGGTTTTGTTATTAACTCTCCATTTATATTTGCGTTCTCAAGTTCTTTCTTAAAATTAAAACTACGATGGGTTGTTTTCACTTCAATTATTCCATAAACAGCCTCTGGAACGACTACTACAAGATCATCCGAATTAAATAAAGTGGGTATTCTTGGATCATATATAATAATATCTATTTGTTTACTACTAGAGTTATTCTCGTTCAAAATAAAACCAGTTCCAACAGCACTTGGTTGAGGTAAGATTTCTTTTAAATAGCTTCTTATAAGTGATTCCCTGTAACTACCTTCTGGACCAAATTGAATATTTGGAGGTGTATTTTCTAAGACACTCTCTATAAAATCATAAATCTCCTTTTCACTTTCTAATGCATTATCGAGGGGTTTATTCAATTTTGTAAGTATTTCAGTTAATTTTCTTCGCAAGAGAGCTGACAATTTTTTATCTGGAGCTTTATTTTTTATCTTTTTTTTAATTTCAAATAATTCTTGAAATGGTGAATCGTATTTAAAATCCAAAAAATAGTTTAGACGATCCTTCTTTGCATGAAATTCTTTGGCAATAGATCTGTAAAATAGTTCTTTTCTATTTCTCAAAATAACCCCAACCTTACTGTAATTAATAATTTTAATAAGTTCTTGGTAAGTGAAATTCTTTATGAGTAATTTCTGATGAGATTAGATCCAAAAATTGATACGCAGCATTTTCAATCAACTCTCTTAATAACCAACTTGTTTCGTTCTTTTTAGAATCAAGTAGATTCTTTAATTTTAATGGATTATACCTAGAAAACTCACTAAGTCTATGGAAGATACCTAGTAATATTACTAACGGATTTAATTCTAAATTTTTAATATTATCACAGTCTGTTGCTTTCATTAAATACCACCTTGGTTTCACTCCAGCAATATATTGATGTTTCTGCCTAATATCAAGAATAAAACTTTTAATATCATTAAAATTATTGCTATAAGATTGATCAGATTTAATCATATAATGGTTTCCTTGTTCAGAAACATAGGTAGTTAGATCAATAATATTCCCTAAAGTTTGTAACTTATATTTAGTGTCAATTTTAAAATAATAAAGAAACTTATTTTCTTCTGGATGAGTTCCAAAACATTGAGATTCTAAAGGTATAAATAGTTGACCATCAATATTAATACCTTTGCAAATAGAATATGCCCTATGTACAAAAACTAAATTACTTATTAAATCGTCTAAACTAAAAATCTCCTTACTCTTTATATTGTTATTAAAAAAATTCCCCAAATTTGCAAATACTCCATTATTACTCTGAATATACAATTCATTTAACTCAATAAAATTATAATCAATCTGTTTGTCTTGTATACTATTTAAATCTGAATTCTCATTGAAATAAATTATTCTATGTTCAGAAGTCCTTACTAAAAATTTTTGTTTATCAACATTTCTTAAGTCTAACCCGGTTACACCGTGATAAACATTTTTACTATTCCTATCTTTATAAAGTACTCCGTTATATACTAGTAATGCTTTAGCAGCATTTAACATAAAATAATAAATACTCAATGGCTTTACGTGTACATCCATATTAATAGTTCCTTTATAAAATTCAATCGCTTGATCCCAAAAAAAACTAGCTTCAGTCACATCTTCTTTATATCTCTCTTTTAATGCTGATAAATCTTCTTCTTCTAAATTTTTTTTTAATTCTACATCTAATTCTAGACTATGTTGTCTATTGTAATGTTCTTTAATATATGTAATTAAATTATTTTCACTTCTTAATTCGAGATCTCTTAATTTAGAAGAAAAAAAGCTTCTTACATATTCAGATGAATCTTTGGTAATTATTCTTTCCGATTCAATATCGGGATCAAAATAAGGTTTATTTAAAGGGAAATACTTATGATTTGTTAATTCTATATTTCTAATAAATAGATTATTAGGTATCATTTTAGTCACCACATATTCTAAAAAATTTAGTTAAATTTAGTTAAATTTACCTCAATTATATAGCAATTTTTTAATTATAGCAGTTAAATAATGAAAAAAACTATAATAAATGTTTACTTTCCGTGACTTTTTCCAAAAAACCAACCTCAAAAAATCCCTACAAACGCTGATATATCAAGACATAAAAAAAGCATGAACGCATACATTCGTCGTAAGCATTCATGCTTTTACCCTCTTTCATATGTAATCACAAAGCCCATTATAGCAAGGTTTCTTACGAATGTACAAAAACTTGTTTTCGCCCAAAATCACATGTTTTCGGGAGAAATGTAACTTTTTCGTGACTTTCGTGACTTTTTTTGTGTAACGAAGTCGGGTTGGTTGGGGGTTGTTTTACACCTGAAAAATGGATGTACTATACGTATTGGGGGATTTTCTAAGAGAGAACAGAATGGTACCATTTAAGCAATTTAGTGAAGCTAAAATAAAAGTGTATTATTTTACAAATTAGTTAAATGTTATAATTCATATAAGGACGAAAGATTTTTAGAAAAGAGGCAATTATGAATATAAATTTAAGAAAAATTATTTTAACAATCGTTTTTTTCTTTTTAATTTTATTTTCTTACACTTCTTATGATTATTTTAAGTATGATAGGTTTGAATGGGGTATGAACTTCTCAAAGACCTTCATGACTTTTTTCTTTATATTTTTGTATGAATGGGCTTCTACTGGTAAAAAACAAGAAAAAAAAGACCAAGAAAGCGATTGAGCACTATCGGTCTTTTTGTACTATTGTATCCGTAACTTTCCTTTTAACTACAAGTGAGTATTGATAGTTTATAGATTGCTCTTAACTCTACAAATTACTATTTATTCCTTCTCTGCTGAATAGTAATATAAAGACCGATTAAACGATCCGTTGTCAAAATGCCATTCTGCAAGTCATTCAAATGTGAAGCATTTATAATCCCCTCTTTCAAAGACTGTGCAATAAAGTTTTCTGTTTCAGTTCTCATTGCTGATGAACTAGGATTCCAATTTGTATTAGCCACCGTAACCTCCTCTTACTTGTCTTTCACAATTAATTAAAAAATCTTTCATTTTACTATTACTTTGCACGATAACTCGTCCTTCTAATCTGTACCCTCTAGGCATCTTCCAATTGCGTTTCACTTCAAAATGAGGTCGGTCAATGCTGCGTGCCCAATCACCGCCACACGTTAAACCTAAATTACTAACTATTGACCCTACTCGATCTGGGCCAATAAGCTTAGTGGAGGAGCCATGGCAATGTCCCAAGCTAGACATGAAGTATGATTACTCTTCAGTGTGGTTGGAATAGATAATGCCTGATTAATTAACTTTTCACGTGCAGCTTCTTTATGTGATTGCTGAAATCGCGCCTTTAACTTACGTAACTGTTTCGTTTCATACGTTACCAGAGGATGAAGCTTTGCAATTTCCTCTTCTAGTTTCTTTGGAAGAGTTTTCGTTTCATACGTTTTAATCGCTTCCGTTACATTCGTATCAGCAAATGATTGGAACCATGTCTCCCCCTCATCATTGTCGATTAGAAATGCTTGAACCGTTTCAAGTGTCATTTTAGCCCCTTATCCGTTTCGCCATTTCCTTGTAATGGATGGATTTCCTTCACCACAATCAGCGAATAGATAAAGGTAAAAAGGTTATTAAATTTAATAGAGTGTTTATAATCATTTCCACCTTGTCCAATTAAGTTACTTTGTTGAATCCCTAAACTGTTGGAAAGTATTTTTCCCAGTTTTTATAATGTCGTGCTAGAAGAAAGACAAATACGCTTAAGGTAATGAGTAAACGATTACTAACATGTATTTCACCACCTGTTAGGCATAATAAAAAGCCAATCAAAATGAATGGCTTGTTTACCTTTATAAAAGTTTTTTAATAATAGATGAACATTCTTGAACCCATAAGTTATAGAAAAACAGCAGTGCTTATACAACAATCCTGCCATAATATTGAATTATACTCAAATATATTTGGCTATTTCCGTTTTCTTCATGTCGCAGTGAGAGTAAATCTACCTTGTGGTGCTTTGATTTCAATATAATATTTTTCATTTCTTTTCAAGCCGTCTAATTTCACACTTGTTCCAGCAGGTACTTGAACTTCATCAATCACTATATTGTCATTATCATCTTTTACTCTTAATAATACGTTCTTTTCATTATTTGCATAATTAACGATTTCTTTTCTCCAAAAAATACTATCAAATATTATATAGTTTTGATCGTTAAACTTTACACCCTCCCACTCTTCCGCCGTATCATCTGTTACAGTTGCGATTCCCCATTCATCTGGGAAAAAGATGTCATTGACTGCCCCAACATCTTGTACGATCCATGCTCCTATTATTGTCATCATAAATGTGAACACAACAGCTAGAAGCACTTGAATACGTCGCTTTTTATTTATTCGTCTAAAAGGCTCTCTTTGCCTACAATCCAGAACTACAGTAGTTTTACAAAGAACTTCTCTGATGAACGAATTATTTAACAATACCTACACTGTCAAATGGATAAAATCTAACGTTGGCTTTCCCTAATACTTTTTCTAATGGTACTAATCCAACACTAGAATATCTACTATCAATACTATTTCTCCTGTTATCACCTAAAACAAATAAATAGCCTTCTGGTATTGTTGAATGATCTGTTAAAGACTGTAAAGTGAAATCTTTTGTTATTGTACCAGTGTCTAGTAGTTGTTTTTTATGCAAATCTAAATATGGTTCTTCAAAGGCTTCATTGTTTACATAAAGGGTTTCATTCTCATAAGCAATATGGTCTCCGGGTAATCCTATGACACGTTTAATATAAAGCTCATCATTAGGGGTTATGAATAAGATAACGTCAAACCTTTCAATACCAGAAATTTTCTTACCAATTTTATTTACTAGAACAAAGTCTCCATCTTCATATGTTGGCATCATTGAAGCACCACCTACTCTAGTTGGAGAAACAATAAATGACATCGTAGCGATAACAATAACACACGTTATTACTGTAGACTTAACCCAGTCTAATAATTCCTTTTTCTTAGATTTCTTCAAAACAAACAACCCCTTTAATTACCATTAAATCAATTATAAACCAATGAAGAAAAATAAACCTATTCGCCAACTTGAAGCAAGTACCTCTTTTCTTTCCCATCATACTCAACAATCAAAATATCTCTACTTTCTTTTGAAGAAAATATCTTTGCACCAACTGGTAATTTATTTGCAATCCCTTCAGATATTTCCCCTATTTGTTCATCTTTTATTAATTCTTCCTCTTCAATCCAATCTATACCCGTTTTATAAACTCTCCCATCAAATTCAAAGATGTCTGCATCTGGATTTAGTTTTAATACTTGTTCCTTACTTAACACTCCCCATTCATTCTGACCAGGACCTCCTGAACAGCCAATTAATATAAAAGGTATTAAGAATATTATAAGAACAGTAGATAGTAATCGCATATACAGCCTCCTTTATATAACGTATGTAAATATTCGGTAACCTGTTTCTTCTTGTTTCTTTATTCAACTAAACCTTGTCTTTAGTTGAAGTATAACCTTCCCAAAATGTTACCATGGTAAAATCCACATAAATCTGACTAGAACCGTTAATCCACAATCTGATCCTATAAAGAAAACGAGCGCTGATCCTTATTACAGAATCGCGCCAGATTGTTGAAGATTATTCCAACATTATTGCCAAAGAAAAAAGCACACCGTTGTTCAACAAGATTAAAAAGAGATTTAGTTACCAATTCTATTTATAACAACTTCCGGAGTACTATGTAAGTTTTTTTACTTCCATAAACATTTTTAAATTATATACAAAAACCATACTTTGACATTGTCTAAAGTTTGATTTTTATTTGAACTAATATGAAACTGCTTAGGTAATTATTTAGCTCAGCTATTTATTGAATTCATTAACTGGAAGAAGTACTCCGGTTTATGAGTCTTATTTAGGTTATACCATGAATGTAATGTGTCGGGTGCAAAGACGTCTAATTTTTTTAGTACTTCCATCGTAAATTCTAGAGGTGCTACTCCTGATGCAGTAATCAAATTCTCACCAGATACCGCAGGTCTCATCTCATAATATTTTTCTCCTTTATAATTAGGACAGACCATTTTAATATACTCTAAGTCACTGCTTGTGTGTTTTCTAGAATCTAAGTATCCCATATTCGCAAGGGCCTCAGTTGCACCACAAATTGCAGCAACAATAGTGCCAAACTTTAAAGCTTGGCCAACTCTCTCCAAGATAGGTTGATGAATTTCTTCACTCCAAGTAGTCCCTCCTGGTAAAATTAAAAGATCTTTACTCTCAAGAATACATTCATCAAGTGAAATATCTGGTTTTATGCTCAGTCCTCCCATAGTTGTAATCATTTCTTTATTAGCTCCTACTGTAATTACTTTTAAAGGGGGTAAGTCTTTTTTGAAATATCTTCCTGAGTTTAGTTCAGCAATTAAATATCCATATTCCCAGTCCGACATTGTATTAAAGACATATAGAAAAACTTTTTTTGTTTGCATCCAAACACTCCAATCACATTTGATATAGCTATTATAAAATAACTTCCCTGACAGTTAACGTCAGGGAAGTTATCATACTTGATGAAAATTTATTAATTCCGTCAGAACTTCAATAATTCTTTTCTTAAGACTTATTGGCTCGATAACATTAATAGATTTATTGTACGGTAAAAGTAAATAAGGTACATATGTATGTATTATATCTTTTTCAAGAAGAAAAACTGCTTGATTTGAAGTCCGTGTTTGTAAATAATGTCCTAAAAACCAATGTTGGCAAATATCATCCAACGTTAATGAATTCCCATTAATAACCAAAGAAATAATTACTTCCGTATCTTCTATAGTTGGAAGGAGGTTTTTCATAAAAAAGTCACTCGCTGAAAAATTTTCTGGTCGGTTAAACTTATTTTCGGTTAGCGTTAAACTTTCAATTCGATCTACTCTAAAACTACGGATTTCATTCCTAAGATGACAAAACCCAATCACATACCATTTATTATTCCAATAAATAATTCTGTAAGGATTAATAAATCTATACTTTGATTGATCTTCGCCACTTTTATGGTAAAGAATTTTTAAAGAGTTTCCGTCAGCTACGGCCTGCTCCAACTCTTTCAAGAAAGGATCCATAGGCTGAGAACTTAATCGACTTATTACTTCAAGATTGGCCAAATGTTGGTTTATCTTTATTTTCTGCTCTTGATTTGAATATTTGCTTAGCTTTGAAATAGCACTATTTAGTGCTTCACCACCATAATATCCAGCTTCTTCTGCAAAAACAGCAGCATGATAAAGTGAAGTTTGCTCCTCAAAATCAAAAAATAGAGGAGCCTCAATAAAATTGTTCAATAGAGTGTATCCACCATTATGTCCTGGTTCTGAAATTATAGGTACGCCACTTGTTGAAAGTGTATCAATATAACGATACACAGTCCTTATATTCATCTCTAACTTTTCTGAAATTTGTTGTGCAGTAATTTTTTCACCTGAACGAAGCATCCATAGAATTGCTAACACATTGTCCATTTTAGGCATATAAATCCACCTCTATAAGATAAGTTTATTTTTATTAATTCGTAATAAATAAACTTTAGTTTACATTTAAATTTAACTTATTTCCTTGACTTAGATTATTCTGTCTTTTTAAATAAAGTAAAATTCTTAACAATCTATTTCTGATTTTTAGTATAACTCATCAACTCCGATATTCCTCAATCTGGTCCAATTAAGGAATAAAACTTAAACAAGACTTCCAAACCAATTCAATTTTAACACATATAACCAACAATAAAATCAACTCTATGCAAAACTAACGAGGTGATTTATCAAACTTAATTTGAGATCTAAATTAGTTATGCTCATACAAACAAATGTATTACATAAATCTCGTATACTAAATTAAAAAAGGGAAAAAATTCTCATTCTAAGTAATTTGCTATTTCTATCATTGAATTTGTCAATCGCGCTAGTTCCTCATCAAGCGCTGATTGAGATCGCTCCGCTAACCCGCACTCCTAGTCCTAAATCTTCAATGATTTCACTAAATAAAGAAAACGTACTTTCCCTGTGCGTATCGTAAACTACACGAACGACTAGAGCTGTACGTTTTTCCTCAAGTAATTTAAAGATTATCTTTAATGCAACATGATAGGATTTCGATGAGCCATAACCACCGACGAGGACTTGTGTCTTACAACGCCAGTCGAATAAGAAAGTTTCGAAATGTGGATTTACTTCTTTTTCAATTAATAATGTCATTTTACTCAACTCCTTTAACATTACACGCATAAAAAACACGCGTATTTTCACACCCCAAAATAGACACGCGTTATTTATGCGTGTTATAATGATATTAGAAAGGAGGTAAGGTAATGGGAAAGCAAGTGACCATAAGAGAAGCACTAAAAAGACTCAAAAAAGAAGGATTCATCAAATCTCCTACTCATAAGGGTCCTGGCAGTCATCAGAGATACATACATAAAGATGACCCAACAAGATTTGCTGATATAAGCGTAAAAGCTGATGGTCGATTGATTCCGGTAGGCACACTTAAAAGTATTGAGCAGACTTCAGGGGTTAAATTCTAACCCCTCTCTGCTTACATCTATTGCCTTACCTTAACTTGCCTTTCTCTATATTGCCTTACCTCAATGTCCAAAAGTAACATAATAGCATTTAAAAGAAAGGAGGTATTAATATTGAGCTACGCCAATCATTTTATTTACCCAGTCGTTGTTGAAACTGCAGCCGATGGTGGTTTAGGAATGTATTTCCCTGACTTTGCGGGCACAGCTATTTTAGCTGACCATATTAAAGAAGGTATCCAAGAAGCGAAAGATATGTTAGCTTTTCGTATCCTTGAATTAGAAGAAAAGGAAACATCTCTGCCCAATCCATCAAATCCTGCAGATATCGTTTTGCATGCAGAATCAGATCGCATTATCTTTATTGACGTTTACATGCCCCCATTTCGTAATGAGGCTGTAAATAAAGCCGTAACAAAAAACTGTACGCTACCTCGCTGGTTACGAGATGCAGCTGAAGATGCAGGTTTAAACTTCTCACAGATACTTCAAGCTTCCCTTAAAGAGGCTCTTGGTATTGACCAAAACGACAAAAAAGCAGCCAATTAAGGTTGCTTTTTTTGCTGATATTTTGAATTTCTATAGGTTCATTTTGTTGATTAGAACCAAGCTTTTCAATCTCCACTTTCGTTTTATCAATATTCAGCTTCATCTGCTTTAGTTTAAGTCTACGCTCATCATCAACATCAGCCATTTCCACAAACTGACGAATAGAAGAACGCAACTCCCCGATAGCTCTCGATTGAGCAGTGAGTAGTTGCGCCTGTTGTTCCCATGCAAATTGGAAGTTGTATTCAGTTTCATGCGAAGGATTTTTACCACCTTGCACCTTGCACCTTCTCTCGTTTGAGCTCTTTTATGATTTCGTCTTTTGATTCAACATGCATAATACGTTGAGCGCGAATGATAGCAGCATACTGGATTTGTATTTGGTCCCATATTAAATCGGCAGGAGAGCGCTCGTTCATTGCCTCCATGATTTCGAGTGTTTCTTTGGGTAAGTATTTTGAGAAAAAACCATGCGTTGTTGCATTCTGATTTTGCTTTGGTGCACCATGCCTTTTAGCATTGCTATTGCCAGCAGGAGCCCCCACTTCGTTTAGGAACGTTACCATTGGATTTAGTAACGTTACCTTTCAATTGGTTATCCCATTTATCTTGGTTCTTCCACTTTCGGATTTGCGAATCGGATAAATTCAACTGCTCGGCAATATCCTTCAAGAGTATTTTCCCTTTCCTTTCAACCCACATTTGAAACGCTTCATCACGTTTCGGATTCCTTGGTCTAGCCATATCTCATACACCACCACCTCCATCTTCGTTTGTTTGTTTTGTAATCACCCCATTATGATAGTTGCTTAGTTTGTTTTTAGGTATAGAAAAAGCACCTCCTAAGAGATGCTTAAACTATTTTTCAAATTTTATGTTCGTTACCATAGAATGAAAATATGCTGCTGTCGGATATGTTGAAAAAGCACGAATCATTATCCAAGTGAAATAAATGGACAATACAAAGGTTACCATAAATGAATAAATAACAGTGCCAGTGAACTTATCTAGTAATTGATAAAGCGAAATGATAAATCCAAAAAAAGCTATTAGTACAGGGAAATATTTTGAAGGATCGTTAGATTCTTTAAAATCGGCACTCCTCCCTATAATTAACGCTTGTTGGGTCGAATCCAAAGTTTCTAAATACTCTATATTTTTGTTTATTCTTTCAATGCCGAAAGGGGATTTCTTTATGTATAAATGTTCATCAATGAATTTCTTCAATTCCTGATCTTTCCCTCTTGTCGCTTCGATTAAATCGCTAATGAAAATACTCTGATCCGAACTATTCGTTTGTTCAGTCATTCAAATCACTCTCCCTCTTTATGTCATTATTCGACTCGAAAATGGAAATTCCTTCTAAACTCTTAAACTAGACCAGTATTTTCTATATTTTTCAAAACTCTTACCTCCTTAGCCCAATAACAAATCAGAATATAGAATAGAATGTAATAAGTTTTCACTCTCATAACCACACCAAACTCTGCCCTCTCAACTCAAAGCGTTTTGGCTGTTCGATGCAGTTTTCAAAGCAAATTAAAAGCCCCCATACCTGCGCTGGATGAAGGCCTTGTATTCGTCTATTATTCTATTCTGGTAAAAATGTCGAGTTAGCTCACTTCTAACAACCGTGGTAGAGCTACACCATTTTATTATTATAATCGAATTGTTTTCGTGCATTTCCGTGCACGTTTAGTAAGTTTGACTGAATTATGGAAAGTGGACGAAGTTCACATAAAAACCACTCTTATCCCGTCTTTAGCCCTTTATATTAATTAAGATACCTAATTTCTTAAAAAATATGGCCGGCCATGTATGTCTTGCTCCGAACTAGTCTATGGAGCGCGGGTCGGTCTTCGGTCTGTCTTCACTAATATTTAGGTTTTTATAAATACCAGGGGAAGAAACTTTTACCGCACCGAACCTATCTCCGAGTTTACAATACAAATTTTTAATCACAAACTATCGTACATGCTTTACATTTGTTCCTAATATTGCATCTGTTTCACGCTATTCAGAAATATGTAGTCTGTCAAAGTATTTTTCTATTTCTTCTAATACAACTGTCTTTTCTAACGTTTTCTCGAATTCCAATAAATCTCTTTTGTGAATTTGAGCACCTTCGTCTTATAAGTGAAAAGAAAAATAATATAAGATAAATATCGCATTATTTATTACTATTTCAAAATTTATTAGATGTGGCTCTATGTGTTCCCTGTTAGCAGTATTGTAATCTAATAAGTATTTATGTGGTATGAAATTATCCTTATCATTTACATGAACTGCACCAGATAAGGTTGAATATAGATCAAATAATTGTTTCATACATTCATTAACTGGCGTTTCGGAAAAATAACCAATTACAAAGTGTGTTAACTTACCTACTTTATGACTTTCTTGCATGCTTTTTAAGTTTTTTAAGCTATCAGTAGCTGTGTAAATACCCATCTTTTTGTTTTCACGATATTCAATGTATCTACTAATTCCTATTGAAAGCCTGAATAAAGATTCTATCCCTGACCTTAGTATTTGTTTAGAAGCATTTATATAATTAAGATTTGCTAAATCAAAACTAATAATCATATTATTTTTCATTCAAAAAAGAATTGTTGTATTTTACTTCGCTTGTCTAAATCGCAAATAACATTTGTTAATGTAGTATATAAGTATATTTTTTGATATATTTTTATAAAACGTACCTTTAATTCGGTATTTGTGAAATACTCACGTTCTGTTAGAAATAGTTCATAGGAATCAAAATCCCGTTCCCAATTCTTCTTAGTTTCTATAGACATTATATCAACCTACTTTTATGATTCTATAACCGCTCGCCATGCATCAATAACATTTTTATTGCTACTATTAGTTTTCTTTTCTTTGTTATTATTAGATTTATTTTTGTCATTTTTTTCTTTCTTATTATCTTTTAAAAATTTTTGGATATTTTTCATTGTTTTTAAAAAATGTTCAATTTCCTTTTTTTGATGCTCTCTTAAATCCTTTACTGCTCTTGCAAAAAGTGCGGGTCTAGCATTAAATAAGTATTCACCATAATCTTTTTCAAGAACTTCAACAGTAAAAATTTTTAATTCTGCATTTTTGGTATAATATGCTTCTCTATCTAAGATAATTTCGCTTAAAACAGCTGCACTAAGTAGGAGTACTATCTCCGAATTATTTTTAGAGATATTAATATTTATAAATTCTTTTTTTATATCCATTTCAATACCTCTCTTTTTTAACTTGTTTTCCTAATTAACTCTTCACAAAGTCGTACAATTTCCTCTCTTGAGAAGTCCATATCATACATCAATGTTTCTAATTTTCCTGTTCTAATTAATTCATATTCTGTTAGCTTTGTTTTAAATTGTGGTTTACCACTAAAAGATTCTTGAATTGCAGTTCTTCTTAGTTTATCTTCTTTAACTAAAGTAAAAATTATGCCTAAGTTCGTCAAAACATGATCTTCTAACGTTAAATCTTTTCCCATATTTAGCCCCAATGTAACTATTATTATCAACCTTTGCTACTGGTTTTCGTGCTTCTTCAATAGTCGCAACCATCCAATGATAATTCTTAATCCACTGCAGTAAATTCTCTTTCGTTACTTTCATTTGCTCTTGTTTGCCCATCAGGTTAGCCCCCTTAAGCTGTGGTATAATGCTTTTGAAAAGGCTCAAGTGGAATAACCAATTTTTAGCTGTAGCGAGTGACGATGCTGCAGCTTTTTTATGGTAAAATTTACACAAAATACATAACGAGGTAATACAATGGACATATTTTCAGATATATCACTTGGTGGAAGTCTTTTATTTTTTATACCACCAATGATATTACTACTGATAGTTTGCGTAGCAATCTACAAAACGTTATTCGGAAAAATCTTGCCGACAAAGATTTATAATTTCTTTATTGGCCCCATCGCCCTACTTGGTTTCTTGATATGGGCAATCCCTATGAATATGGGGTTTTATGAATTTTTTAGGGCGATATTATAGTCGCTCTTTCTTCTTATTTTCCTCATATTGTTCATTAGACTCTTTTCTTTTTAACTAACAGAGCCTCATTTTATCTCCAACACTTTCCATGGATTCTTATTTAGAATAAAGATAAAATTAATTGATTTCATTATCTTTATTTGGAGGCAATATGACTGATTTAGCAGGACAACCTTTGACTAGTTTAATAGCTCAATTAACCTACAGCCCTTTATTTATCTTGCAAGTTATTATAGCTCTTCTAGTATTACTTATCTTTAAAAGTGAAAAAGGTTGCTTAATGTTTATTTATAAAATTTGGGCAGTGATATACATAGTCATTTATTTAATAGCAATTTATTTTTACTTAATGAAGCACTAATAAACAATCTTTTTATACTGCTTTAACTAAAGATTAGACATGACATATCATCTTTTAGCCACTCTTCATTTTTTCCATCATCGTAACCATAATCTGTTACAATGCCTTGAGTTCCTTCTGGACACCATTTATCGCGTATGTCATCTACTTTAACTCTTTAACTGTAATGCTGTATTCACCTGTTACAAAGCACCAAAAGCAAAATGTCCGCAAGTCCACCAAACTTTTTCACACATCATATTTGCGCCCCTCCTACACCATTTCAAAAAGCGATTGTTGTATATACCCACGCTCAATTATTTGAGGATTGAGCCACAAGCTTTCGCATTTTTCTTTTGCAGCTTCGGTTGTGGCAATCTTCGAAATCCTTGTCCAACCACGTAAAAAATCATTGTACATATCGTTGTTGTAGCCACTAATCATGGCAAATCCGCGATGCTTATTTAAGGCAAATAGCAATGCCTCGTGTTGTTCATTTCTCATTCGTCATTTCATAAGCATAATGTCTTTTTGTACGTGTGCTTAATAAATACGGTGGATCACTGTAGATCAAACAGTCTTCTTTGTTATAACGGCCTATTAATGTTGCTCAATCTAAATTTTCAATTTGTACATTTTGTAATCGCTCCGTTGCTTCTAAAACGATAGCTGGTAGCTTGCGCCAATCAGGCAATGCACTGAAAGTCGATGAATCTACATTGTGACGCCACCCTGTACGATCACTTGTTTTTATCCAACAGCGGATTAAGAATACCCTAGCTCTTTCTAACGCATTTAATTCACCCTTTAATGCAGCAAATGATTCGTTGTATTCTTGCCTTGAATAGGGCGTAAGTTGAATTTGTTGAGCCAGTTGTTCAGGCTGGTCGCGTATGACTTTGAATAGATTGACGATATTGCCATCTAAATCATTTATTGTTTCTATACGTGCAGGTGGCTTATTGAATAAGACAGCACCACTACCGAAGAATGGCTCAAGATACACCTCATGCTCAGGCATTTGGATTACAATCCAGCTAGCCAGATTCCATTTAGAACCGACATAATTTAAGACTCGCTTCAAACAATCACCTCCTGTTATTGCACATTTTTTCGCTTCATCATCAAAGTTCTCAGTAAATCCAGTTACTCATTACACAGATATTTCATGTTAAAATGAAATTAAAAAGACTGGGGGAATTTTCTTGAAAAATCTTTCGAAGCTATTTCTGATTTCTGGATTAGTTGCTACATTCTTTGGCCTTTTCCCTTTTTTATTTGCTTATCCATTCAGCGATAGTCCTAATTCAGGTCCCTCAAATTTGTTGGAGCTTATACTTATGATTTCTTATGAAGGAAAGGTGTGGTATTTGATCTTTGGGATTGTGCTACTCTCAGCTTCACTTATCACAAAAAGAAAAGCACATGTTTAATTAACTATTCAAAACCCACTTAATAATCGATACTAGTTTCTCTCAAATGCTTCAAGTCTGCTGATAAAACAACTTAAAGCCGTTTTCTCTAACTTTTAGCACTGGCTTACACGCACTAATAATTTCAATTTGCATACCGTTTCACAGTCTCATGAAGCCCTCGCTCTTTCAGTCATTGTAATAGCATAATCTAAAGCTTCGTCCTGAGTGCTCAAACCTTTCAGCACGCGTAATGCTTCAAGGTTCTGATAAAACCCTATCTCGTTTTCTTTGTACTGATATTTTTTTGTAGAGGCTTATGTGTAACACCATCTGATCAAGGCTTGTTCCTGCAAAAATGCTATTCGAAATGTGATATTTCAGTTAGGAAATAAATAATAATTTCCCGGGTAAGCGCAAGAAATGACAAGTTTTACTGTTCATTGACACTTCCATGTGTTGCATCGGTTATTCTTCAAAAACTGCATAATCTGTGTCTTCGATAACTTCCCTCATATTTTCTGCAAATTCCGTTTTAATTGTTTCATCCACTTCTATAACCTTTTGAAGCTAGGTAGATTTAGGAGCGTATTTCAACACTTCTTTCAATGAAAAAAAGTTATCTTGATTGCTAAATCCTCCTTGAACGAAGCATCCGTTAGTTGAAATAATGGACGAATGAAAGGCCCCTTGTTCAGATACAACGGGTTTACGTCAGAAGTACAAAAAAAGTTATTAAAAAGTTAAAACACACATTATTTCGCGTATGAAAATAAAATATGTTTTTTGTTACATATGTTGTTTATTGCACATTATTCAATTTCATCAAATCACGCAGATAAATAGAGTACATTGTGTGAATTGGAATATGATTTATTAAGTGAATTGTCAGGAGAGCGAGAAAATGTAATCGTTGTTTACACAAAGGATTATATATGATAATTTGGTTTAAAATGTTATTTATGGTGGTGGAATAATGAAGTGGACATATGTTTTAGGTATTGTTGTTTTAACTGCGTTATTGAGTATAGGTGGTACTCTTTTAATCACAGAAAAGATCTATGAGAAAGAAGAGTCTGAACATGATGTTAAAGAATTAAAGAACAATTCAAAAGAAGAGGAAAAAGAAAAATTTGTATCGACGGTTGATGTGAGTGGTATGGGGTGGGAAAATCCTATTTTCTCCAAGAAAATTGATGATTGGAAAAGTGGAGATGAACCCTTTGTTGGCAATCTAGTAGAAGAAGTGATTCAAGAGATGGCACACCAAAAGATTATCGCTGAATCGAAAGAAGGTTCTATTATGATTACACCAGAAAGAATCGACACTTTAATACAGATGGTAGAAGAAAACAAAGATAAATATGAACGTCATAAAATGTCTGATAAATATGCACCTTATGAAATATATCTAGATATATTAAAACGTTGGCACAAAGGTGATTTTTCAACAGTTGACGATGACCATAATATTTTAATGTTTATTCAAGGTGGGAAAACACCTGAAGGTTTAGGGACAGGCATTGCTTCGGAAGAACAAGAGAAAAACTATATTTTCCAAGTTTTTTCAAAAGAGGTTGATGAAGTTTTTGGTTCGACAGAAAAGCAGGGTTTATGAAAAAGATTTTTATTTTTATATTAATGATATTTATATTATTCTCAGGATTCTCAACACAAAGTTATGCCTTGTCAGATTCGAAATCTGCGGCAATACAAGCGTTGCTAGATGATGCCCGTCATATATCAGGTGTTCCAGGAATGTCAATCTCAATTCTTGTTGATAATGAAGTGCTCTACTTTTCTTCAGGGTATGCAGACCGTGAAAAGGGGTTGTCTGCAAGTGAAAATACACTCTATGAGTTAGCCTCAGTCAGTAAAGCTTTTACTGGTTTGGGTATTATGCTGTTGGAAGAGCAAGGGTTGCTCTCAATGACTGACCCTGTCCAAAAATATTTACCTTGGTTTACGTTAAAGTATCAAGGGAGACTTGTTGATATGCAAAGTCTTACATTAAATAACTTTCTTCATCATACAAGTGGTCTAACAAATATTAGACATACTCAAAATATTCCACAAGGTAATACACCAGATATGTTGCAAAAGACTGTGGAAATGCTTGCTGATGCAGAATTGGAGTTCCCTCCCGGTGAACAGTATAACTATGGAACCGTTAATTATGACGTATTGGGTTTGGTTATTGAGATGGTGTCGGGACAAAGCTATGAAGACTTTATGAAAGAACAGGTATTTCAGCCGTTAGGTCTTCACCAGACGTATGTTTATAAAGAAGATGCTCAAGCCACTGGACAGTTGGCACAAGGCTACCGTTCTTCCTTTTTTATGACAACCCCATTTAAAGCTCCAGATTATGCTGGGAATAAACCTGCAGGCTACATCATTTCTAATACAAAAGATATGGCGCGTTGGATGGGCATACAAATTGGTATCGTGCAGAACATACCCGAAATATTGCAAACGGTTATCGAAAAATCACATAAGGGTGATATGTCAGTTTCGTCTGTCAACGATATGTATTATGCGGCAGGCTGGTTGGTTAACGCCGACCAAACGATTATAGAACACACTGGGGGCAATCCAAATTTCAGAACCGAAGTAGTCATATTGCCAAATGAACGCACAGCCATTTGCTTGCTGAGTAACGGTGCGAATACCAATATAAACCTGGTACTAAAAGTTAAAGATATATTAGATGGCAATCTAACTCAGTCATATGAAATAAGCGGCACACAGCTGTTGGATATTATTTTGTCGTCTTTCACCATTATTCTTTCCCTATTGGCAGTTTTGCTATTTCTATTAGGATTACGCAGCAGAAGGAAAACGAATGAGCGACATCGAATGACAAAAAGGAGAACAATCGTAACAGTTATTTTCCTGATTGCTACGATCGTCCTGGGTATACTGTGCTTTGCTTTCGATTGGTCAACGATACTTATTTGGCAAACATATAGCGTTTTTACAGCTTTGATTTCCTCTGCATTATTAACAGCAAGTATTACATGGTTTGTATACACTCGCCGATAAAATATCTCGCTCCCGTGATAAGCATAATTATAAGTAATTGAATTTCAACTTATCGGTATGCTTAATTTGAAAAACATCAGACACTGCGGTGTCTTTTTTTAATAAAACTATTTTTTTAAATGAATTCAAACTAAACAACTATATTATTTTTGCAAAAGCGGTGTTAGGTAACATTTTAAAAGATTGTTATTCCACATTCTGACCCGATTGTTAAGCAAATGTTATTAAAAAGAAGTAGCCCATTGGCTACTTCTTCATCTGATTCAATATGTTTTTTCTAACTCTTTAAACCATAGTGCTCGATAATCTTTCTCCACTTCTAATATTTACTAGCTTTCTTACCATTTTCTCGATCGAATTAAATTTTTTTGTATACTTGTAAAGTTCATTTCTCATTATTCAGATTTATTTTAGTGTAAAGACTCTGTTGTTTTAATGGATAATGGTTATTTGACAACAGCTGTAATAACCATTTTCTTGCTTGCTCATTGATTTTAAATTCTTGAAAGAAATGATTATAGTTTGCTATCTTGTCTTCAAGAAATTCATATTGATTATAGTATTCAAAAAAAGACTTATATAGCATGTCAATTTGTCCTTCAGGAATTTGATTTATCTTTTCTTCTAAAACATAACTTAATGTTCCCGCTATGTTTGAACAGTAGAATCGAAAATCCTCATAGAAATCCACCTCTTCCTCATTCGATAAATTCAAAAATTCTGTTCGAAAATCTTCACTTATTTTATTAATATCTTCAGTAGGAAATGGCTGTCTTAATTCATCTTTCATTTCAGTTAATTGTTTTATAATAGTGTTCATATTTTCTCCCTTATTTTTGTGTCAATTACCTATTTTATTAAGTTTGTTCAGTAGACTAACACAAACTCTTCCAAAGCATTGTTTGGTTATCTTTCATAATTGTTATTTCACAATCCCTCTCGATTGTGGAATAATTTTATCTACAATAAGTAATCCATATTCTATACAGATCTTTACCGTCTATTTCAATTATATCTTTATGCAATGTAACATTTACATTTGTGTATCCCGCCCATTGTGGTATTAGTTCCGTTAAACAATCGATTACCTTTGCATCAGGAGTAGCATAACCGATATTTTCTTTTCTCAAAAAGCCATTTGAGAAATCTTGATATAATGAGTCCGTCCATTCATAAACTTCAAACTGGGAATCAAAAATCCGTTCATCTTCTTGATATTGTCCGTTTATCCAGAATATTTCCATCACAATAACACCTCCTAATGAATACAGCGTTTTATAACACTATTTCCTGTAAAGATAAAGATACTTTCCTAGCTTTTTTTATTAAAGGGTCCTTAAATGAAAGCTAACATTGCTACTTATTACAGAATCGCTCCCGTATGTTTAATACTAAAGAAGTTTCTATTTGCTGCATTATTTCGATATCTTCAACAAATGTCCATGCTGTTTAATTAATAAAAAGGAAAAAAGGTTATAGAAAAACCAATAACAAATATAAACAACATTATAATTTCTATTAAATTTTGATTTTTAGTGAACCTTTTACTAAATTTAAAATCCTTTTCCAGTTTAAATTACCGTTTCAACAACTTTTCGAGAATTATAGAACTAACTATTAAAAGAATATAGATGGTGATAGCGACCCAAAACAAGGCTTTCTCCCCCTAGACAAACTATTCACTTTTATTTTAACATTTTGCATATATTATATGTAAAATATTCCCTAAATATATTTTATACTAACCTGTCAATCAAGCTCTATTGCCCTTAGCATTCTCGTTGTAAAATTGCAGCAGAGTCTTTTTCGCTGTTGTTATAGAATTGTACAGGTAATAATAAGATAGCAGCGAAAAATAAAAGCCGTGATAAGAAATTCCACTCTCAAAACAAAATAAAAACCCCTCGAATCCACTCAAGGGGTTTGCATTCGTCTATTTAGTTATTGTGATAATTGTCGAAAGCTCGCTCTTTAGGTCGTAGAAGTTTGGAAGAAGGAGCCTAAGTTCCTATTAATCTAATGTAAAACCACTAGAACCATCAACTGCTAATGACATAGCTAAAGCGTAGAATGCTCGACGAGCTCCAGCACAGTTCGGAGATTCTTTATCGGTGGTAGTAAGGTCTGTAGCAACATCAACAGTTCCACTTGTATTTGTAGTATCGGCTAATATATCTAAGCGAGCCAAATCCCAAAGGCCTGAACGACCGTGCGATGGAAACTTACTTTGGCCGTGTAATGCTTGACCAACATCAAGTTGATGTTTAATCGCTATAGATACTTTGTTTTCCATACTTGCTATTCCTTGTCCTGTAATTCCAGGATAAACATTAAATAATCCAACCATAGCTTGATTGATTCCCTCGCCTTTATTAGGCATTTGCCACGGATTTTTAATCAACTCTGATGAACCTAACATGGCATTTTCAGGAATGTACATTCCCCAATATTTCGCTTGGCTAAACGAATTACTAACTAAGTTATTTTTTATAGTTGAATAGTTATCAAAAATCTCCTTGTAGGTATTAATTAACTGAGTAACCATAACTCCAGAATCCGATTCTATATTCGGAATAAGACTGTGCCATGATGAGGCTGTTGGGTTTTCTATTAAACTTGCATAAATTTGCAAGAATGTTATTGCAAAAGCATTATATGCAGGAGAATCGAACCGAGCACGTAGCATATTATTTGTCAGGTTGACATCAGAAAACCCGTGAACAGGAAGAACTCTTTTTGCAGATAATGAATTGTTATAGGGCTCTTGCTGGAAACAACCTTTAGAAGCATTAGCCACTGAAGTATTGGAACCCCATTGAGTATAACTAAGAACATCTCGGATTGCATTTTTCAGGTTATGTGCAGGATCTAATGAAGCGCCAGTCTCATTAACCTTTACATCATATACATGCGCTGCCATCCAACAAGCAACAGCATTTAGTGAAGAATTAAGAATAAATCGTTCGTTTTTAGTTTTAAAATTTGCATGATGATTAATATAATCTTTACCGCTTGTACCTGGTTGAATACCTGCGAACGTAACCTTTCCCGAATCATCAAGAACAGTTGGGTTATTTAAGTAATCTTTCTGAGGATCAGTTGATAAATCCGCTGTAGTAATCCAATATCCGATTTGCCCCTCATATGGCCCAGTAGCAAAACGATATGATTTTTCTGAATCATCGTATGTCCAAGCTGACGGAGTACGATAATACTTTAAAATATTGTATTCTCTGGAACTTAATACTTCATTAGCAAAATGCTCTCGGTATTGCTCTAACAATGTATCTACATTAGAAAATGAAACATCGCTCTGAGAATCATCTAATTTCTTAAGCATTGCTGCCCCAAGATAAATTAAACCTGCTAGTTGATCAATTGGATTCGTCGGAAAATTAAACGCTTTATCGATAAGTTTTGGAATAACAGTATTAACAATTTCTTTGTAAACTGCATCATGTTCTCCAGCTTGAGCCTTTTGTTGTGCGAACTGAGCACAGAACATCATTAGTTGTCCAACACCTTGTTGAATTGGAGAAGAATTGAATGTTTCACTTGAACCATTTAATAAATAGTTTTGGATAAATTTTCTGACTCGAGGATATCGACCTTTATCCTTCTTATAAGGATGTTTTATAGATAACTGCTCAATAGGTAGTAGAAACGCTTCTGCAAAGGCTTGAGCTTCTTGCAAGGGTGTAAATTTTGTCAAATCAAATCACTCCAATTTTATATTTTTAACGTTACTTATTAAGAACCTAATCTTTCTAAGTAACTAGGCAGGCCATGTATGTCGTGCACCGTACCTACCTCCAAGTTTACATTGTTGTTTTAATTTGACTAATTTTGAAAGTATGGCAAGTTTGGAAAAAATGCTTTATGTTATAAAAAAAGATTGCAAAGAGTTATTAATGACGAAAAAAGAGATAAGTTTAAAGATAAATGTATATTTACTATTGGAATTCTTCTAACAGTGTATCTTCTTATAATTACATGGTCATTAATTACCTTAGGAAAGAAATTAAAAGCAATTTTCATCAAATGCAAAGTGAAATAAAAAATTATAAAAAATGTTAAGTAAAGGCACTCGCTATTTTTCACGAGTGCCTTTCCAATCGAACTTATAATATTTTTACGGATTAATTGTATATTAGTATGACTCAAATTCATGTGTCTACCATTGTAGCAGCTTAGGGTTTCTAACTAATTCCTCCGTATATATCACAATGAAATTCCATCTCTATGATATGTGAAGAAATAATACCACTATGGGAGTAGTTTCCTCCAACCGCGATTTTATATACAGTTTTACCCTCAATTAAAGACTCCTCATAACCTAGTTGTGTCCAACTTCCATTAGCGTCAACAGCTTCCGAAGAAATACCGTTAAATACTGAAAATAGTTGCCTTCCCTTTAATAATCACCATCATATACAAGCTAAATTAAAAAACCTAAGCCCAATACAATATCGGACTCAGATCTTAGAAGTTGCTTATATTATGTCTAACTTGATTACTTTATGTTTTAACTGATACCTAAGGCAACCGCTGCAATTAACGCGATACAAGCAATGACTACCCAACCAAGTATCATCTTCCAAATAAATTTAATCCACTTTTCATATGGGATACCTGCAACAGCTAAATAAGCCATTAATGCTGATGAAGTTGGGATAATAGAGTTTGTGAGGGAATCCCCATATTGGAATGCTAAAACAGCCACTTGTCGTTCTAATCCTAATAAATCAGTAATCGGAATCATAATCGGCATTGTTGCTGCAGCCTGTCCACTGCCTGATGAAATAAATAAATTTAAAAGTGCTTGGATAATTAACATGCCGATTGCACTAATAGCATGTGGTAAATGTCCAATTGTTTCAGATGCTGCATACACAATTGTATCAATAATCTTCCCTTGTTCTAAAACAACTGTAATGGCACGGGCAAAACCTACAATTAAAGCACCAAATGTTACAGCTTTCGCTCCTTCAATAAAGGAATCAAATATAGAAGCAGGTTTTAAACCGCCTATTAATCCTGCAACTAATCCCATTATTAAGAAGGATGCAGTTAGCTGTGTTAAGAACCAACCCCAATTAAAGACACCATAAATATTAAAGCCAATTCCACAAGCCATGACAATAAATACAAATTTATGCTTTCCAGTTAATGTAGGAATGTCAATCACTGATACATTAGATTTAGCTTTTTGCTCAATATCATAAATAACGCTTGCCTGCGGGTTCTTTTTCACCTTAAAAGCATAGCGAGATACATAGAAAATAGCAAAGCCTAATACAAAAACATAGACTACTGCACGGAAGCCGATCCCTGAGAATAATGGTACATCTGCTAATGATTGCGCAACACCTACTGTAAAGGGATTAAGCATGCCTCCGAAAAATCCACTAGCAGCACCAAGTGTGATCATGGCAGTTCCTGTTACAGCATCAAAGCCCATCGCGCGTGCAATGGCCACACCAATGGGTACGAAAATAATTGTTTCTTCCGCCATCCCCATTGTAAAACCACCAACAGAGAATAAAATCATCGATAAAGGAATAAGTAATTTTTCTCTGCCTTCTAAAGCTTTTACTCCTTTATAGACACCAGCTTCAATCGCACCTGTTTTATGAATAATGCCAAATACACCACTAACTAAGAAAATGTAAAATATAATTTGAGCTCCTTTTTCAAGCCCCATTGGAATCGCTGTAAACATTTCGAAAAATGAAACTGGATCACTCTCAATATGATGATAGCTTCCATCTACAACGAGCATACGCCCTTCATCATCTTCTTCACGATCAAACTCACCTGCTGGAATAATATAACTTAAAATACCTGCTAAAAAAATAATAGCAAAAATAATAGTATATGTATGAGGTACTTTGAGCCAACTCCTCTTCTTTTCTCTCTGTTCATTTTCCATTAAATAACACACCTTTCAAAGATTTAAACATTTAACAACATTGTCGATATATGTCGTTAATAGAAAATAAATATACAGGAGTTAGAATTCTTTGTAAAGTCTTAATTTTCCCCCATTTCAAAAATAATTTGATTGTTGCCTTATAAAATTTATATAAACACCACTTCCAACAATTCAGTTATGGATTTCCCAAAACTCCCGTTTCAAAGCAAAATAAAAACACCCCGAAGGATGTTAATTACTTTTATTGCGATTTAGTTGTATTTCAATACCAGCTCGATCGATTTGTATCCAATATTCTGCTATTTTTTCATCTTCTATTCGATAAACTGCGCTTGCTATTTCTATAACTGGAAGACTTGTAGGCTGATATCCATCAACCTCTCCAACATGGGTACCAACTTGTTTCCATCGTACATATACTTTTTTATCTTGTACCATAAATTCTTGGATTTCTAACGAAAAATTGCCATACGCATCTACCATTTCTTTTACATGATCTGAATAATCTTTCGGCGTTCTTATAACCGTTATTTCTTCTTCAGAAATAACTTGGTGTGCCATTACTTTGTCTGCCATTAATTCAGTTGCATAATCAGGATTTTTCCCTGAACGTACTTCTTCAAAAAATTTCTTAACAATTTGTTCTGGTGTCATTTTAGTCCTCCGTTGTTAAATATGATAGCAAGGATTTTACAATCTCTACATACTTAATCTTAATGTATGAGTCAAAAGAATGGAATCTTCTTCTATAATTCACACGCTCAAAACAACACTAAACTCAACCTTCCTATCACAAAGTGTTTTGGATGTTTGATATAGTTTCTAAAGCATAAGAAAAGCCCCCATCCCTGCACTAGATTAAGGCCTTGCATTACTTCTATTAGTATATTGTGATAAAATAACGAGTAGGTTATCTTACTTCAAGTATGAGTTTTATAAAAAACGGTAAGCCATTTATCCTGAATCAAAAAAAGATTTTAATTGAAACATATACTGAAAATAAAAATACCCCTATATGGAACCAACCAGAAACTTTTCTCTCTCTTTGAAATTCTTTTATTCCAACAATACATATCAATAATCCTAAGAAGAATATCACTAGGAAACTCAACTGGTAATCACTCGTGATAATTGAGTAAGTCGAGAGTGATATTACTATGATTGAAAAAAGAATTTGTAATATCGTTAGCAAAATAACCATCACCTTTTAAATATTGTATTTTGATTATACAATACAAAAAGTAATATGTTCCATACATTTGTCTCTTATATTAGTTAAGCAAAAGAGGCCCTGTATAAAGGAGGATATTATATGACAGAAAAAGAATATTTAGAGTTCAAAAGCCATCTCGAGATGAATGATGAACTAAATTTTTATTATAAAGGTGAAGAACTTTGGATAAGTCATAGTCGTGGGAAATCCTATTTAACAATAGTTAAAGATCAATTTTCTCAAGAATTTAATGGATATGAAGAACTCCTTGAAAATGGAACAATAGAAGGTATGAAGATCTCTGAAATATATCCAGATTTAAAATGGTAGAATAGTTTTTTGAATGCTCATAAACAATATAAGAAACTAAATTCAGCGCTATAACCCTTCTATTACTTTAGTTAGTTTTTGAAGTGCGGATAAAAAGCTTGTTAACTCTTGGGGTGATAAAATCGCATAATATTTTTCGGAAACCTGCTGCATAAATCTATCCATTTCTTTTTTATAAAGCAGTCCTTTTTCGGCTAATTCAACAGAAAATGCACGCTTATCATCTACGTGTTGCTTTCTATAAATATAACCTTCCGCTTCAAGTTTTACTAACTGTTGGCTAATAGCGCTTTTGGTAATATTCATTTTTTCTGCTAACTCTGTAGGAGTGGATAAAGGATGGCGAATAATTAATGTTAATAACGAATATTGTTGATTATTTAATTGGAAATTTGTATAGGCTCGTTCTTTTGTTTCAAGTAACAGCCAAAGCTCTTCTAAAGTTTTATTTATTTCCTCAGGTAAGTTTTCATTATTCATCATTTTGTTGATCACCTCTTCTTCTCCAATTTTTAGGATTTAACTTACTTTTATATTTAGTCACCACTTCTTTCCCAACAAGCGCAATACCTAACAAACATAGTATTTCTCCCAAAACTATAAATAATGTTATAAAAGTTGCCTTTATATGAGTCGGAAATGGCGTAAATGGTACGATTGCAGCCGCTCCCCATAAGATAGGATAAAGGATTAGAAGCCCTATTCCAAGTTTAAATAGAAATGGTTTTTTTTTCTTAGCTTCATCTGTAATAATCTCTCTTTCCAATTTCAATCCCCCTAATTTAGTTAAGTTAACTAAATTATATACCAAATGATTTTTGATTACAAGAATTTAAAATACAATCACTCTTATAAAAACGTCTCATCAACAATCTAAAAGTGAATTGTGTCTAGAAATACAAAAACACGGGTAAAGAATACATAGTTGAAGAAACAAACAGGAGGTAATTTGAAATGAAGAATCAAGTTATTGGCGTATTCGATAATGAACAAAAAGCAGCTGAAGTAGTTAAAGATTTAAAAGAGAGCGGCTATACAACTGAGGAAATTTCAGTTATTGCTAAAAAAGCAAAAGAACTATCAGTAAACACACAGGAAGTTAAACCCTCCACTATGGATGGGGCCATTGCTGGAGCTGCGACTGGAGCTGCCATTGGCATAGCAGGCGTGATAGTAGGATTGTCCAGTATATTAATTCCAGGATTTGGTGCTGTATTGGCTGCAGGCCCTATCATTACAACAATTGGAGGAGCAGTCGTAGGGGCAAACTCTGGAGCTGGTGGCTTAAAGCATGCACTTATGGAAATTGGAGTCCCAGATGATGAAGCGGAACGCTATTCGAATGACGCTGAAGATGGTAAAATCCTAGTTTTACTTCATCACAACGCGTGAGGAAGAATTGAAAAGTCTCTACTTTCGCAATTAACATGCTGTGATTTAAGCTAAAATTCGCTAAATCACTTACTATAACTATAAAAAAAAAGTGAGTTTCTATGTTTGTATGGATTTTGTACAAACATAGGACTTTTTTTATTTGTCGCTTTTCATTTGGCGACATAAGATGTTCCTCAAATAGCACCCCATGTAGGAAGTCCAGTGCATGCCATCTCCATTTGTTCAGAGACAGATTTTACTTAAGTTTTGGCGCCATGTTTGTTATCATGTAGGTGCTCCTAATTTTAATATAATAAAACTACTAATTAATGATTTGGCAAATTTACTTCTATACCCCTCTGTACTTATATTATTTTGATGTACTATCATTTAAAAGAGGTGATATTTTGTCAGGCATATATAAATATCTTAAATACATATTTTTAATCATTTTTACTGTAAGATTAATTAGTTTCAGTCCAGACTATTTAGAACCATTACTTCTTTCTTTGTATCTTCTATTTGCAGGGTTAATAGCATTACTAGGAATACTTCAAGATTTTTTTAACCCCAGTAAAAAAACAGATATGCTATTGCGCATAGTCACCATCATTTTTGCTCTAGTATTATTGACTGCTTCATTAATATATAAATCCACTCCTTCAATTGTTTTTTCAATAGTAATGTTAATTGCATTTAGTTTCTCTTTATTTTTAGAAACGAAGCAAGAGGAATAATACCTTTTGCTTTCTACCCTTCTCCATTAAATTTCCTATAAGAAGAGAAAAACAAATATAAAAAGCCACTCAAGTGAATGGCCAATATGCTAATGTGGGGGAAATCACCACTTCTCATTGTTTTTATGATTTTTAAAATGAATGTACTCTGTATTTTTGACTCTCGTCCAACTACTAATAGCATTCAAAATAACGATGAAGATCACAAATAAAACTGAACCTACCATGAAATGACCTAAGAAAAAAGAAACAAATGCCACAACAAATAGTAATATTATTAAAATTATCGCTAATATTTGTAATTTTCCATTTTTCTTCTTTGCACTCATACACTCACCCTCCTCTTAAATGATTTCTGTGTCTTTTAACATATTGATATGGTTTATTTTAACATATATTAAAGTATTGCACAAAAATATCTTAATCAAAACTTATGTTAACTTGTTTTCTCCAAATCTCGTTGCACACGATGGTTGACTTTATATTTCACCAAGCCATTTTAGCTTGAAAGTACATTATAGTAATTTTCATTAATTTAGAAAAGATAAAATCAATTTGTAGCGTTTTAATTATTTTACTTTTTACTAAAAACATATGTTAAAGTTATTTAAATAATATTTCAAAAAGAAGGTCTTATTTATGTTAGAGAAACTAAATGGATTTCTCCAAAAATACATTGCTATTTTAACACCATTAAGTTTAGTTGTAGGTGTTTTATTAGAAAGCGTTGGTCACAGTCTATTATTCCTCGTATCTTGGCTATTTGCTTTTATGACATTCGTTGGAAGTTTAAACATGAAATTTAAAGATGTAAAAATTTTCACAAAACATCCAGCTCTCATCTTATTCTCCATTATCTTTCTTCACTTATTGATGCCTTTATGGGCTTATTTTTTATCGACAATCATTTTCGATGATCATTTATTAACTGTCGGCTTTGTATTATCGGTTGCAGTCCCTACAGGCGTAACAAGTGTTATTTGGATAAATATCTGTAAGGGAAACTTGCCGTTAGGCTTATCTATTATTTTAATTGATACCCTACTTTCTCCGTTTATCATGCCGTTCATGCTCTATATAGTTTCAGGTGAAAAAATTCAATTAGATGTTACTTCCCTTATACTTAATTTAATTTTGATGATTGTGTTGCCCACTATTCTAGGTATATTAGTGAACGAACTTTCCAAAGGAGAAATACCAAAGAAATTTGGGAAAAAACTTGCTCCTTTTTCAACACTGTCTTTATTTGCAGTGATAATGATTAATAGTAGCGCCATTTCTCCATATTTAACAAATTTCAACTTACATCTAATTTCAGTTTTACTTTTAGTCTTGGTAATTGCTGTCTCGGGCTATGTTTTTGCTTTAATAATTGGTCGATATATTATTAAAGACTATCCACAAATGACGACCTTAGTATTTACAGGCGGAATGAGAAATATTGCAATTGGTGTCATTGTTGCAACAACATATTTCCCAAGTAAAGTAGCAATGCCCGTTGTATTCGGAATGCTGTTTCAACAAGTTTTAGCGTCCTTATTTAGCAAAATTGTTACAAAACGTACAGTCACTTCTTCTAATAATTAACTTAAATAATAATTTGTTACCTACTACTTACAACATAAAATGAATACCAGTGTTTTGTACTGGTGTTCTTTTGTTTTAGTTACTGCCACTTTCTTTCAATAACGATGGTACTCACCATAATATCCGATACTTTTGTATGCTCAACCTTTCAGCACTTATAAAGCCTCTATGATCGGATATAATTCTTTTCCATACTCATGCAAAAGAAAAAGCATCCTCAAAAGAGGATACTTTTATGAAATTTACGAAACTTGTTTATGAAGTAACGGTAAGCTTATTAAAAGCATTACAATTCCTAACGCTAAAAAATATAAAGGCATTGCAAGGACTGTTCCATTATGGAAAAGGCTCATGCCAAAGATTGTCGCGCTGACGAGTAAATAATAGCCTAAGCTAAATAATGCACTAGCAGTACCGATAACGTCTTGAAAATCGATGAGCGCTAAGCTTAAACAGTTTGGTAAAGCGGTACCTGTACCAAATAGAATAATGAACACACTCATAATCATCGTGGGCATCTGTAATACAGTAGGTAAAAAATGGACTGCTGTAGCGCATAATGTACCGATGAACATTATAACTAAACCACGGACGATAATTTTCTCAGGTTTTGTGTGACTAACGAGTCGTTTAGATAGCATCGCCCCTGCAATAGAAGCGAGTGCAACGATAATGCCTAAATAACCATAGACCGCACTTGTTAGTGTAAAGTATTGCGTAAAAATAAAAGGTGCTTCGGTATAGTAGCTAAATAAAACACCATTAATACCGCCAATTAATACGCCGTAACGCCATAGACGCGGATTTGTAAGCATGCGTTTTACTATTGGTAATATTGGCTTCATCTCATATGTTGCAAGCGCTGTTTCTGGTAAGCGTAAAGACGCATAGCAAAATACAATAATGCTCATAGCGACTAACACTAAAAATACAGCTTTAAAGCCAAAATAATAATCAGTAAAACCTCCGATTAAGGGACCAAGTGCAGGTGTAAATGCAAGGGCTGCTGAAATTTGAGCAAACAATTTATGACGCACAACACCAGTAAAGCTTTCCCGTAAAATCGTTTGTGTCACGACAGAGCCAACACTTGCACCAAACGCTTGAATAAAGCGTGCGACTAATAAAACTGCCATTTCATTTGCTACTAAACAAAGTACATTACCAACAAAATATAAAAATAACCCATAAAGCATTGCCTTACGACGTCCGATTTTATCAGAAAGTCGTCCAAAGAAAAATACTCCGAAGGCAAAAGCGATAAAGTATACGCTCATAGTAAGCTGTGCTTCACTCATAGAAGTGTTCAATGCTTCTGCGATAGAAGGTAATGATGGGCTAAAAATAGTTTCACTAATTTGTGGAAAACCTACTAATACAATTAATAATAATAAGCTAGGTGTTTTGTTTCCGATGTTTTTCCTCAAAATAATCCTCTCCTAAATAATTATAGGTTTGAAAGAAAAACATCGTAGCTTGGGAAATGGTGGCTTCACGAGTTTAATTTGTTCTAAATCACTCATGAATTCACTTCCTTCCAAATTAAATATACGTAAAATTATACCATCCCCACGGTTAAATTGACGACAGGTTTTTTATAAGTTAAAAACTAAATCATTTTCTGCACGTAGTGCGTCAAAATAGATGTATTGGAGTAAAAAGCTAGATCTTCGCATTTTCTGTAAAAATAAAGGATTTACTTTGTTAATGAAGTGAATCCTAAAAGCAAAAAATCGATGACCTGTTAGCTTAAATGCTGTCATCATATCCATAGGCTTTAATATGAGCACCATTCCCTCCTACTAGCCAACTTTTACTAAATGCTAATGCCATCCTTTTTAACTGAATGGGGGTGCATTAAGCTCATTCCCTTCTGCTTTTTGATAAAACTCTATCTCATTGTCTTTAGCCTAGCCTCATTGCCATGATTCCTCTATGAAATGAGGATTTCAGTCTTTACTAACTCAATATGTAGTTGAACAAAAAGAAAAGAACGCCATAATGGACGTTCTCATTTTTTATTCAATAAAATTTATTATATATTGCCCTTTTGTCGACCCATCTTCAGACGTAATATCCAGCCATGATACATAGATATTTGAAATCGTATCTGATTCTGTATAGTCGAAATTATCATCACCGATATTTTTTCTAAATACATAGCTTTGAGCTGAACCATTGTAGGATTCAATTGCTGCTTTAATTTCACCTACTGTTGCTGTCGATTTAACTGTTATAAATCCAATTGTGTTGTCCAGTTGTACAATATTTGTGTCTTTTGTTTTTATTCTTACTTCCGCTAATGGTTCAAGTACATTTTGATTTACAACTGCATCTTTATAACCAATAGCTTGAAACTTGAAAATTAACGAGCCTGAAGGCAATCCTTTAGGAAGTGTGACCTTTCCTGGACTCACCCATGATAAGTCAAAATTTAGAGGATTAAATGTAACTCCACCGTCTGTACTGATTAAAATGGAATTTATTTTAGATTCCCAAGAAGTATTAGAAGAGAAGCTAATTTCGAGTATATTGTCCAAGTAGTTATTTGTAGTATCAGGTATTAAAATTGGTGCTTCTAACAAGCTATTCTCGTCTTATACCTCTATATTTAGGTTTTATAACGAGCCTTCACCGTACAGGCGACTTTCATCACATACGGCGATCCGTCAGTAATAATTTTTCTTATTTCCCCAAAAAAACTATAACTTTAGTCATAGGTTATTGTCACTATAATTAAATTTTTGTACATATTTATTTAGCTTGTTACACTTTCTTTCATCCAAGCATCCAACTGGTCGTTCTGCAAATGTAAGGGCTGTTCCAGACTTTTTTAAATAAGCCACTACTCATTAATTGACGTCTTCTAAAATAAATGCATATTTTTCAATATTTTCATCTGACTCAATTGTAATTCCAAATAAAGTAGCGGCATTATTCGCATGTTCGATATTGGTAAGTTTAGTCATATTATCAAAAATATCAGCGTTCATTTTAATTTTATTAATATGCTTGCCCTGCAAATTAAGATAGTCCATTCCTTCTCGAATTTCCGTTAATAAAGTGTCCAATCATTTTCCTCCTTACACATTTGTTAACCTCTAAATCATATCATGCCACTATCTATCGAAAAATATTGCAATACAATAAAAATAACAGTAATACGTCCATCTATTACTACCTGTCAGGCTAGCACTAACCACTATATTATGACGAAGCTTCTTTACTAGTCAGCGCCACAATATAGAATTTTATAATCAGCCTGTACAGTAAAGAAATTATAAAAGCGAAAAAAGGACATGCTTTACTGGCATGCCTTTAAAATTTTCAATATTCATAAAGTGATGTCAGCCATAAAACAGCTATTCATGGCGTTGTAAGTAAGGCTTAAAACTTTAAATACCAAAACACAGCCTTTTCATTCGCATATTTTGAGTTTGCATAAAGCATATTGTCGACTGAACCTATGGTGAATCCATTTTTAGAATAAAAATGACAAGCAAGCAAATTAACATCTTGTGTTTCAAGCATAAAACCTTTCATTTCCTTTTCTAAAGCCCACCCTTTAGCTCTTTTTAAGAGTGCAGTACCTATGCCATTACAACGTTGGCAGCGATGTTATTTTCGAGTTTTCCATTCATTACTTATAGGATTTCCTCAGCCAACTCTAAAATAATTCCCTCTGGACCTCGAACGTAGCATAATTTATAGCGATCTTCATATTGCTGTATTTCACTAAAAATTTCCGTACCTTTCCCTTTTAGTTTGGCAACAATAGCTTCCATATTTTCAACTGTAAATGCAAGGTGTCGGATACCGAGTGTATTTGCAAAAGTTTGATGAAGATCTTTTTCATCTAATGGTGAATAAAATTTGATGAGTTCTATCCATGTTGGACCGTCTGGAGTTCCCAATCCTACACACCCAACTTTAGCGTCTTTAAGTCCAACTGCATATCCCATCAAATCTCCTTCCGCTTCCCATTCCCCTTTTACTTCAAGTCCAAAATCGTGGAAAAACACTTTAGCGGCAGAAAGATCGTTTACGACAATAGCCACATGATCTATCCTTCTGATTTTCAACTTTCATTCCTCCTCAGTTGTTTTTTCAACGTAATGTATACAATTTCCAGTATTGTCAAAGCGATAAATAGTAAATCTATAATATACTAACCATAACAAATAAAAAAAGTATCACCATAAAAAATTTTTTAGATGTTTTTGAAGTTTTTATTATGTTATTATTTACATAAATTACATATTAAAGTGCTTGAGTGGACTAAATTCGGTAAGTACATCAATTTCGCTTTCTACGGGGTATTTTCCTTTTTTACCTCCATTTGGCATTATGTTAATAATGGAACTTGGATTTGTTAGAAAGAAAACCTATTGTATGAGATTTTCTAATTAGCTAAAGTGTTATTATCGCTTATTATCAATCCCATTATTTGGAGGTGCGTTGTATTGACTAATAAGAATAGAACGATTCTTAGTTTAGTAAGTAGTTTAGCATTATTTACTTTAGGAGCCTATAGAATCTTTACAAACAACTTAGAAGAAATGTCCATATTAGTAGCTTATATTTTCTTGATTGGCGGTTTTATCACAATTTTATCGAGTGTTGTCATGTTGTCTAAGAAGAAACAAACTTAATGTTTCTTTTTTAATGATACTAATCAAGTTATTAAATATGCTTCACTTGTAACTACCAGATTTATTTTTAAAGTAAGTAGATATATTGCTTTCAATTGACCCTTTCTAACCATATAATTAACAAACTAAAAGGAGGGAAAGAATGAAACATAATCCTTTACATCAATGGCAAAAAGAACATAATATGCTAATCAAAGATTTCCATAAGAAACACGCTTTAGAATTAGAAAATGGCGTAAATGGAGACGGGTTATTAGCTAGGTGGGAACGTTTTGTATACAGCAAAGGGAAAGCTTTTTTAAAAGCTGTCAAATAATGTTAACTAGCTGTCTTTCTAAGGCAGCTCTTTTTAATGTGTAAACCCATTATCTAATATTGATTTCACAGCCCACCATCTCCTCGATTATCCGAAAATACTTGCATGCTATGAAAGATGTAGATTGACATTCCATCTCATCACTTAAAGCGTGTTGTAGTAGAAAAAAGAAAAAGACACTCCTCTAAGGAATGTCCCCCAATTTTTATCTATACATATCTAACTGATTTAACAAATATCTTTCTACTTCATTTATTGAAAGGACCACTTCTTTATGAAGTGTATCTTCTATGCTATCTTCAGTAATAAATACTAAATACTTGTTTACATCTACAAAAAATTTTTCAAACTCTTTTAAAAATGCCTCAATTTTATGATCACCAGGTGTTACAGATAAGTAGATTGTTTTAAATAAATTAAAGTCACTATACGCATTACTTAAAAAATAGATGGCCAGCGTTTTATCGTTATTTACATTTGATTTTACAAAAGATAAGTTTTGCTTTAATTTATTCAAAGCATTTATAAGATTAGTAGTTTGTTTAAACATATTCGCTGTATTACTATACATCTAATATCCCCTCCAACTTTAATAATAAAAAGAAAACTATAAAAATGGAATGTTTTTTTCAAACTTTTTCTCTTAAATTTTGCTTATTATATGCCTGAAAAGTCCTGAAAGAGTCCCCACACAGTAACAAGTACTTCTACATAACAGGTTTGTTCATTTTATACAAAAAAGCCCTTACAACGAGCTGTGAAGGACCTAAAAGAAATTTTTCAAATTACAAATGCTGTAGCACAAAGTTATATTTTTTGTTTATCTTGCTTGCAATGGTTTCTAGGAATAATTCAACCGTCATATTTTCCACTTCTCTTGTATACCATGCTAGTTTAGCACCGTAATTTTTCTTATTATAATTTACTTCTAATGGCCAAAAGTTTTTTGTAGCGTAAGTATAATCAAACTTAACAAAAAGTTCCTTCCCATCTGGACATTCCATAACAACATTATAAATAGGATTTTTTCTTTCTTTTTCAAACTTAACTTTTCTAATTTTGGTTAACAATAGTATCCCTCCATTTATGTACTAATTCGACAAGAAGAGCAGAACTCCTCTAAATTCAGACAAGTATATAATATTAGTCAACATTTACATATAACCAATGTTATTTTATTAACTTACAAAACTGTGTATGATATTATAAAATTAGTTATTTTTTAGGTAACAAAAGGAGAATGATAATGATTCATAAAAAAGGTAGAAGAGTTATTTTACGAACAGCTACAATGGAGGATTTAGAAGCAATTTATTATTGGAAATATGTAGATAAAGGACAGTCCGCTAAAAAATGGAATGGACCTTATATTCCAGAAAAACAAATGACCAAAAATGAGTTTTTAAAGGAATGGGCCAATGATGAACAATTGTTTGAAGGTGTTCCAAGTACATTAGTCATGGCAGTAAATGACCAATTTATTGGAGTAGTTGGTGCTTATTGGATTGACAAAAATACAAATTGGCTTGAAACAGGGATTGTTACATATAATTCGGAATACTGGAATGGTGGTTACGGTTCAGAGGCTTATAGCTTATGGATCGATTATCTTTTTGAAAAAACTACTCTTCATCGCCTAGGTATGTCTACTTGGTCTGGCAATGAAAGAATGATGCGAGTAGCTGAAAAATTGGGGATGCAATTAGAGGCAAAAATAAGAGATGCACGAATAGTTGATGGAAAATACTATGATGCAATTAAAATGGGCATTTTACGTAGTGAGTGGGAATTACAGAAGGTGAATCACCATTAAAATATTAAAAGTTATTTATTTCACATAAACATACTTATTAACTAGACCTGCACCCCAATGGACATTACCTATTGGCGTACAGGTCACTATAAGTAGTTTCCGCGACCACAACTCAATAATACCTCATATCCCCACTAGTCCTTATAAACGCTACTATAAGTCTTTTACATAAAAATTTATGTTGCATTATTCCATACATATTGCAGTGCTAAGATTTTTTTAGATCATACCTACGAGAATAGTTTCTCTAAATTTAAGAGCCTCTTTATACTTTTTTATTTTTCAAAGGCAATTAACTATAAAATCTAATGGTATGCTGCATATAAATAATAGTGTTAAGCTAAATAGTTTAACTTCCTCCTGATTTGTTTCTTAGGGTCGCCACTATCCCAGGGTGACCCTTAAATAGTTTCTTTCCAAGTGGCTCCTTATAAGCACATGATTAAATAAAGTGTTGTAAAATAGTCCCTTTACCATTATTCGTTTGCACTTCTGCAAATGCTCCGTTTATTAGTGTAATTTGGGGCGGTAAGTGACCACAATCAATGTCGTATATAATCGGCATTTCAAGTTCCTTCGAAAGCTCCCTATAGACATCCTCGACGGTATAATTTTCAACAGAGATTTCAGCATTATTTCTACCGAACATAATGCCTGAACAATTTGTAAACCATCCAGCTAATCTCATTTGAACAAGTGTCCTACGTAAATCGGTAGTAGATAAATCACAGTTCTCAAAAAACCAAATTATAGATTCACCTTTAATAAACGTCTTATTAAAGGTGTGGATATTACCAAATTCTGTTCCAATTAGATGCCTTATCGTATCAATACATCCTCCAAGTAAACGCCCCTGTATTTTAGCACCCTTCTCTTGCGTAGTTTTCCAGTATGTTTTTTCTGTAAAATGAAAAACATATGGACTAGGTTTGTCAAAATCCCACTCTTTTTGATATTGATCTGAAGAATGTTGGAGGATTGATTCACCTTTTTTTAATGATAAAACCGACTGCCACATCGCTGTCGTGACATCAACATATTCTCCTCTTAAATCTATTAAATTCGTTCCATGAGCCGTAGCTATACCTGTTTTTAACGTTATAGCTAATAATAAAAGACTAATATCTGAATAGCCTAATACCCATTTAGTCGGGATAGTTTCAAAGTTTATAAATTCAAGTGTTTCAATAAGTAATTCACCACCCCATGGTGGAATAATAATTTGGATTTCATCATTAGTCATCATGTAATTAAACTCTTCAGCACGCTTTTTAGCTGAAGCAGACTTTGCTTTATCTTGAGTCCAAGCTGTTTCTCCACAAAAAACTTTATATCCTTCCTTTTCCAACCGAGTGCAAGCACTTTTTAATAAGTCATGCAGTTCACTTGGTATTCCCGATGACGGTGCTGTAACACCAATTGTTGCCCCATCTTCTAAAAATGGATATTTAATCATACGTATCCCCCTCGTTTTATAATCACTTTAGTGAATGTTATAGCTCTAGTTAATCTTATGGATAATTCAAAGCTTTCAAATGCATGCATTCTATTGAATAATTGCATCACCTAGCTATGTAAGGTCACCGAAAAGAAGATAAAATATGTTTTATTTACGATAAGCTCTTCTCTCTGCATATTCAACACATAAAAAGCACACTTTGATTTTTTGGCTTCTCTCATTTTTATAATTTCGTAAATCGGCTGCTTCACGCTTACAAAAATAGCATATTTTGTTAGAAACTTTTGGTGTAGTATTTATAAAGCTGTCCTTAATTTTTGCTAATAATGATTTCATTAGATCACCTCGTTATCTATTTCCATTTTCGTAAAAATATACTTCAATACTATATTCTTTTAAACCATGGATAAATAGTTGTTATTCAAAATATTTTTCTACATCTTCCTTGTATACATAATTGGATACATTCAGACTTACAAGTAATAATTTATCTTTTTGATCTACCCCCATGCTATAAACCCCATATTTTTCATGTGCTGTTTCATAAATTTCTTCTTTTTTAAAAAATCGCTCTACTTTTTGGGGAGAATCATCAACTGATTCAATTATTGTATCTTTAAAATGATGTACAGATAGAACTATTAGTAAAAGAATGATTATTGAAAAAGTTTTCTTCAAGTTGTAGCCTCATGAAAATGATTTAACATAATTTTTTGTTTTTCTCGGCTTTATTTCTTCAAGTTGTTAATCAATTTATTATTCCTTTATTTTGTCACGCTTGGTATCTTTAAACTATACAACTTTGAAGGGACTGAACTATGCGCAGATGGCAATATTTTTTATCTCATTGATTAAAAATATTGGAGGTATACGTGTTGATAAAAGAACTAAATACTCAAAGACTTCATTTAAGAAGAATGGACATTTCAGACTCACATAGCTTGTTTAAAATTTGGTCTGATCCTGATGTAACAAAATATATGAACATTTCTAGCTTTACACATGAAGCGCAAGCAAAAGAAATGATTGAACTACTTGAAGAATTGGCCCAGGCAAATGAGGCAATTCGCTTTAGCATGATTGAAAGAAAATCTAACGAAATAATTGGAACATGTGGATTCAATTTTATAGACTTTGAAAATGGCAAGGCAGAAATTGGTTATGATCTGGCAAAAGCCTATTGGGGCATGGGGTTCGCTCCAGAGGCTATAATGGCACTCCTAGATTACGCTTTCAACACTTTACAATTAAATAAAATTGAAGCAAAAGTGGAGCCTGCAAATGTAAATTCTATTAAAGTGTTACAAAAACTTAATTTCATGTTCGAAGGTCAACATCGACAATACGAAGAACCTAATGAGCGTTTCATAAATATTAATATGTATTCATTGTTAAAAATGGATTAATTTTAATCTTCGCCTATATCTGTAACATGATATAGGCATTCTTTTTTGTTTAAGATTATTCCCCCTACTGTTATTGTATTTAATGGTAATTATATCAAAAAATAAGATTAAAAGAAGCAACAAAACGGCTTCCTCATCATTTAAATCAATATTTTATATATAATGGGATGCCATGCTCAACTTAAGCAAGCTCAATTTATTGTTTACCTCATATACTATTAATTCTAGTACATAAATTTTCTTGAATCTACAAATAACAAGAGCAAAAGCTGAAAGGAATTTGTATTATGAGAAAAAAAATAATCATCTCATTACTATTAATGTCTTGCTTCGTCATTAGTTATGCTTTTGCTCAATCCGATACAGAATATTTCCCACAAGATCAACCACCAAGTGTAATTGAATTAGCATTTTTACGTGAATTAGGTCAATCCATTCTTGAAACAATGTCTTCTTACGGAGATAATCAGTTATTTACCTCTGGAAGAATCGAAAAAATTGAAAGAAATAGACAGAATGACTTTTATGATGTTTCTTTAAGGGTTATTACTTTTGAAGGTGCACACAATCCACCTTACAAACTAATTAACATTACTTTTCGAATACCTTCTAGTGAAGCTTCAACTATATATAAAGTGATTTCAAATAAAGCAGTTATATCGTATAAAGTAAAAAATATTACGCCAGAACAATTTGAGAAGTTATCTAAATTCACTAATTAACTTTGAGCACTAGCGGTTAATGAACTGATAAAGTCTTGCAAAGAATTATGATATGACAGCGTCTAATTAGATGCATTAAAATTGATGAGAAAAGTGAAAAAATTTAGTTGCGCCGTTAAGAAGCCATTAACAGCACAAAACTCCAGTGTGATCTGGAGTTTTGTTCATTTTATATTTACTGTTTTTCTGCTTGTTGTTCATTCTTTTCATTCGCATTTTTAACTTGTTCTTTTGTAAGATCATTATCTTCACGTACATCTAAATCATCAGGGCTTAAATCATTTCCAAATTCTTCTCGTTCTACAGCCTTTTTGTTTTGTTTATTCTTCGTCATAATAATCACCTCCAGTAATACACTTTCCTTTTTTTAAATATCTATACTTTCAACTTAAATATCAATATTATGTAGTAAATTTAAGCTTGCTTCCTCTTCAGTCTATATGTGATTCACTGTACCATTTCAAACAATCACTGCTATTGCCTATGATTAATGACATTCACTATGATGCTGAAATGTTCCTACTCGGTTATGAATCAATCTGTGATGCTAATGAAATGAATATATATTGGAATGAGTTAACAAAAGCAAATCTTGCTGTAAAATCCACCTTATTTGAAAAAGCTATCGAATGCTTTAAGGTTGAAAATAAAATAGAGCCAAATGAAAATGAATTATTTCTCTTAAAGGCATTTGTAAATGACCAGATAATTCAAACCATTTTATTTTGATTGCCCCATCTATTCTCAAAACAATTTGACTTCAATCTATAAAAAAACGCCTTTTGCAAGGACATCAGGCTGCTCGATGTTATAGCCAGATGTCTAAAAGGCGTTTTATTTTTTATAAACTTTTCACTTGTATTAGGCTCGATGCAAATAAATATTATTAGCCATTTTTCTAACGCGTATATTATTTCCACCAATTTTCATTCTATTAAAATAGTCTGGACTTTCCTTCGAAATTATAATTCGTCCAAGCTCATCCTCATAAGTATTCCATCCAAAAATTAAAAACGTTATATTAACATGTATTAAATTCGACTTAATATATAAATACCCAATCAAAAGAAACAATATTCCATTTGTAACCAATGTACTTTTTTCATTTATATCGATTGCCAATAAAGGCACAATATACGTTACTAAATAACTTAATATTTCTTCATTTTTTCGTGTTACACGTTCACTATCGATTGTGCTATTTAATTCACATTTATTTATATACCAAATAGGTAAAAATGAAACAATAAATAATACGATTAAAATTATATACACTGTAACGGTTACTTTATCTTCAAAAATTGAATGTATGTTAAATTTTTCATAGGGGTATAGGGATATTGCTACAATTAAATATAATGGCGAGTAGGACGATATGAATAAAAATAATTTAAAAAGATTTGTCAACTTTCTTCCACCCTTTCTTTATAAATTACCTTAAGTCATCTCTTCCTCTTTCACCTGTTAATACCGTTTTATAATAAGCATCGTTTAGTAATTTGACTATATCATTTAATTGTTTTTTATCCGTATATTTTATTTTCGTTTTTTCTTCATTTAACTCAATATTTAAATCAAACTCCATAATAATTTCTTCTACTTTATCAAAATTGTCAACAAACCTAGTCATTCTCTCAGGCCTTGTCATTAATCTTGAAACCCTCTTTACAATATTTCCATCCTCAATACTATCATTTTTAAACTGTTCAAACCCTTCCAACTTATTTGTTTCTTCAAAGACCGTTAATACAGAATTCGTATTCTGAACATACTTTGTTTTCAAATCAAAAATTCTTTGCATAGCGACATTATTAATTACAAGTACTTCGTCTTCAAAAATAAGTAAATCAAACCCTGGTTCAATTCCTATAAATGAGTCTGATACTTTTCTAAAAGTAGCATCTGCTATTGTTCCCCAAAGTCCTTTAGTAAACTTCTTTAGTTGAGGTATACGATTTAAAAAATAAGCGAATTTCCCCGATTCTATTTCAATTTTAATACAGTATAAATCTTTTTGCGTATCTTCACTCAACGTTTCTCCAGGTTCTTGTAAGCTTTCGAATAAATTATCATATGTAACCCCTATATAGGATGACATACAGTATTCAACAACTCCATTTGATCGACCATTTTCATTAAACTCAACTTGCTCTTTACCCACTAATTTATGAATAGTTGGATGAATAATATTTACAATATCGATTTGCAAAGACCGACTTAAAGATGGCTTAAATGAAAAATAATCTAAATGTTCATGTGTTTTAATCTTTTCAATTAGAAACAAACTTACTTCAAGTGTACCACTTAATAAGTGTTCTGAAATCTTGCTGTTAATAAATTCGATATCCAATATTAATCCCCCTAACTATCTGAATCAATTTATTAATAAAATCATACAATATTTGGTTTTTTTAGTAAAACAGTATACCCAAAGAAATTTGTTTATTTATTTGGAACGGTTAAAGCTTATATATGATACTTTTACCTTTCTCAATTAAAAATAGGCTCGGATAGTTTTACATAGTGTAAAAATTCCAGAGCCTTTTATTATTTAGATAATTAGAATTTTATTACATTATTAATAATCTTATAAAAAATCAATTAATTTTTTAGTCAAAAATAATTAATTTCTTAAATAGACAATAAGATAGTTACGGAAACACCATTCGAGAAAGCACCACCCGTGGTAGTTACTTGTACTGATAAAAGTGTACATCCACTTATAGCTAAATTTGCAGACTGTGTTGCACAACAATTCGGTGTTGTAGAAGAACTTGGCCCTGTAACTGTAGCTCTAACTCCTGTAGCTACTGGTGCAGTAAATCCACAGTTTGTACTTGTAAATACTTGAACTGAAGCTGTTTGTCCAGCGCTTAAAGTGTGATCTCTTATATTTAGAGTAATGCTTGTAATTGTTGCATTTAGCGGAATGACAATTGAACTCCTAATAAATGATGCTGATGAAGTACCTGTTCCAAGAAAGTCATTATTACCAACTGACTGATCAGTAGAGAAAAAGACTTCCATCAACCTTGGTCCACTGGCTCCTGTTGCACCAGTTATTCCTTGGATTCCTTGCACACCTGTGGCTCCCGTTACTCCTTGAATTCCTTGGGCTCCTGTTGCACCAGTTACTCCCTGAATTCCTTGCACACCTGTTGCACCAGTTACTCCCTGGATTCCTTGCACACCTGTGGCTCCCGTTACTCCTTGAATTCCTTGCACACCTGTTGCACCAGTTACTCCTTGAATTCCTTGGGCTCCTGTTGCACCAGTTACTCCTTGAATTCCTTGGGTACCCGTTGCCCCTGTTACTCCTTGAATTCCTTGGGCTCCTGTTGCACCAGTTACTCCTTGGATTCCTTGCACACCTGTTGCCCCTGTTACACCTTGAATTCCTTGCACACCTGTGGCTCCTGTTACTCCTTGAATTCCTTGCACACCTGTTGCACCAGTTACTCCTTGGATTCCTTGAGGTCCTGTTGCACCAGTTTCTCCCTGAATTCCTTGCACACCTGTGGCACCCGTTACTCCTTGGATTCCTTGGGCTCCCGTTTCTCCCTGGATTCCTTGCACACCTGTTGCACCAGTTTCTCCTTGGATTCCTTGAGGTCCTGTTGCACCAGTTTCTCCTTGAATTCCTTGCACACCTGTTGCACCAGTTTCTCCTTGAATTCCTTGCACACCTGTGGCCCCTGTTACTCCTTGGATTCCTTGCACACCTGTGGCCCCTGTTACTCCTTGGATTCCTTGGGCTCCTGTGGCTCCCGTTACTCCTTGGATTCCTTGGGCTCCTGTTGCGCCCGTTACTCCTTGAATTCCTTGCACACCTGTTGCGCCCGTTACTCCTTGAATTCCTTGGGCTCCTGTGGTTCCAGTTTCTCCTTGGATTCCTTGAACACCTGTGGCTCCCGTTACTCCTTGAATTCCTTGAGGTCCTGTTGCTCCAGTTACTCCCTGGATTCCTTGGACTCCTGTTGCTCCCGTTACTCCCTGGATTCCTTGGATACCCGTTGCCCCAGTTTCTCCTTGAATTCCTTGCACACCTGTGGCCCCTGTTACTCCTTGGATTCCTTGCACACCTGTGGCCCCTGTTACTCCTTGGATTCCTTGCACACCTGTGGCCCCTGTTACTCCTTGGATTCCTTGCACACCTGTGGCCCCTGTTACTCCTTGGATTCCTTGCACACCTGTGGCCCCTGTTACTCCTTGGATTCCTTGCACACCTGTGGCCCCTGTTACTCCTTGGATTCCTTGCACACCTGTGGCCCCTGTTACTCCTTGGATTCCTTGGGCTCCTGTGGCTCCCGTTACTCCCTGGATTCCTTGCACACCTGTGGTTCCCGTTACTCCTTGGATTCCTTGGGCTCCTGTTGCGCCCGTTACTCCTTGAATTCCTTGCACACCTGTTGCGCCCGTTACTCCTTGAATTCCTTGGGCTCCTGTGGTTCCAGTTTCTCCTTGGATTCCTTGAACACCTGTGGCTCCCGTTACTCCTTGAATTCCTTGAGGTCCTGTTGCTCCAGTTACTCCCTGGATTCCTTGGACTCCTGTTGCTCCCGTTACTCCCTGGATTCCTTGGATACCCGTTGCCCCAGTTTCTCCTTGAATTCCTTGCACACCTGTGGCCCCTGTTACTCCTTGGATTCCCTGTGGCCCTGTGGCCCCTGTTACGCCTCCCTGAGGACCTGTAGCTCCTGTAACACCTTGTATTCCTTGTGGGCCGGTCGGACCAGTGGGACCAGTAAATATAGAAGAATATTGAGCATTATAAGGGTAACTATAGCACCCATTTTCATTACATTTATATCTAAATTGATTAACATTATTTGTACCATATTTGAAGCATTCATTATTGCTATCGTTTATTATTCTATCTTTGTTATCACTAAACGACAAAAAATCACCTCCTGCCTCATTTTTAATGTATTCTTATTAGAATAAGTAAAATAGACAATATACCTAGGTGATTTAAATGAATTAAGATTGACAATCCAATTTAGCCTTCATTATCGTGCCATTTCAATTTGTCCTGATGTTTGAATGGCAAATTAGTTTATTTTTTTATTAGCAATTTGCTTAAAAATTGATAGCAACCTTCTTTTTCTCTAAAGCATTCATGCAGATCTCTATTCTCAATCTCATAAAATTTAGCCGTTCTCCGAATAATATATTTATCGATAAAGATTTCTTCATTAGTACTAAGCTGATTCAGCACCTCATAAATAGGATCCGTCGAAACACCAATAAATTCAAAAATGTTCACATTTCCCATCTTCATCCCCCTCAATACTCTTTTATGTTTGAATTATGCTTTTTATATAATTAATACGTTCCAGTGATATCAAACTATCTATTAAATTTAATTCTGACTATTATTCTCAGAAAATTCAACCTACATTTTACCTAATATTCCCTAATTTATTTCGTGACAAGTTTATTGTTAGATTAATATTTTCGTAGCAATATTGAATTGTTTATCATGGTTTGAATTAATTACTCATAAAAATCTCGAATGAAAGAGCCATTAGATGATACGAAAAATGTGGATTTAAAAAGGGGAAAAAAATTAATAACGAAATATTATTTAATGGAGCTTAAATTTAACAAGTATTAATTTTTCCTATAATGTTTTACTACAACACTTTCCTATAAAATTACCTCCCTTTCTAATGAAAGTCCTCTTTGAATTTATCTTTTAAGTACCACTCTTGATTACTTCAACCAATTGTAGAAGCCTATAGCACTTGCAACTTATTTATAATAGTTTAGGACAACATACAAGGAATTTAGTTTAGTTTACATATTCTATCAATATACGTTTGAAAGGAGGTTCAGTATGGATAAAGACCCAAACAATTTAAAAATGTTCAAGTTCAAATTTATATCAAATCCTAATTGTCATTGTCATTGCTGCGGATTTTGTTGTAATTGTAAGTGCAAACCACCATATTTACCTGTGCAACCAAGCTGTAACTATCTCGTATATGTTACAGACGCTGGACAATTGGAAACTCCCGATAACAGCGTATCCGTAATTGATACAGCTACTAATACGATCGTCGCTTCCATTCCAGTAGGTACTGCTCCTCTTGAAGTCGCAATTACACCAAATGGTGAATTTGGATATGTACCTGCACTCTTTTCCAATAATGTAACAGTTTTTAATACAGCAACAAATACGGTAGTTGCAACTATACCTGTTGGAGTTAATCCACTTGGCGTAGCAATTTCACCGAACGGCACACTTGCTTATGTATCAAATCACGGTGATAATACTGTATCTGTCATTAACACAGCAACGAATACTGTAACAGCGACGATTCCAGTAGGGCTTCAACCTCAAGGTATAGCTTTTACCCCAAATGGCGCATTTGCTTACGTGGCTGATGAAAATTCAAATGCAGTTTCTGTTATCAATACAGCGACCAATACTGTAGTTGCTACAATCCCTGTTGGAATTCGCCCTAGATCAATTGTTTTCACACCTAATGGCCAATTTGCTTATGTTACAAATGAAAACAGCAACACTGTTTCTGTAATTAATGCAGCGACCAATACTGTAGTCGATACAATCTTTGTTGGAACAGGTCCTGTTGGAACAGCAATCACACCTGATGGCACCTTTATTTACATTGTCAATAAAGGTAGTAATACTGTATCCGTTATTAGTACCGCTACAAATTTAGTAATTGCAACAATCCCTGTAGGATCATCTCCCGACCAAGTTACAATCTTACCAGATGGAAAATTTGCTTATGTGACTAATCAGGCTGACAATACTGTGTCCGTGATAGATATAGCAACAAATACTGTAATTGATACAATACCAGGATTTAATGGCCCTACAGGAATAAAAACAGGTACTATTTGTAATTCAAACTAAACATTTCTTCTAATCAATGTTTGTTAACGCATTAAATTTAACAAAATAAACCAGAATAATTCTTCAAACGTAGAATTATTCTGGTTTTTATTTGTTTTTATTTGTAATTTATTTGTGGATTATTGTTTTACTTTTTCTCATTTAAATCATCTGGATAAACAATGGTATTAATCACTTCACCATTCGATTCATTTTTAAAGATGACTGTCACCTTATACTTTTCTGGATCTACACCATTAAATAACTGATAATACATACCTGTAATTGCGAGTCCAAAAGAAGCAATTTTATCTAGGCTGTTTTCAAATTCTTCTTTGTCGACTGACAATGTAAATTCTGAAAATGTTTTATTATAACTTACATCTTTAATAGAGGAAAAATCTTCACTCGTTTTAATTTCTTCTACTGATTTAATTATCCCCTCTTCTAATTCCTTCATCATTTTTTTGTGCTCTGCTTTAGACATTTTATAAGTGATAGAACCATCTTCATTTTTTATAACTTCTTTAATGCCATCATTTTTCGCTTCAGCTATAACCTTATCAATATCTTGCCCCTCAAAAAAAGTACCTGGTATCGTTACTTCAACGTTTAATACCCCTTTATCAACTTTTAGTGGCTCTCCATCAGATGTACTTTCAGTAGAGTTTTCAGCAGCAACTTCTTTTTCAACACCACTCTCTTTTTCCTTATCTTGACTACATGCTGCTATAAGAATACTTAGCAATAATAAAAATGGTACAATTAATATTTTCTTCATTTGCAATACCTCCTTTACATAAATATACATAATTTGGAGATATACGACCAGATAAAAAAGCCACATCTTATTGACTTAAATCTACATTAAAAATAATAAATGAATTATAGCAAGTAACCCCATTGAATAAATAACGGATCTTGAAAACGAATTTTTAAATTCATTTCGAGGGTGCCTTTCAAAAAATAAGAAAGCTATGTACAAAAAACAATGTAAAATCGCTATCTATGTCCATTAAAAGTCGCTAAGAAAGTGAATTTGGTGTACCTATCATTAAGTACACCATCCATCCTTATTGAGGCTTCCATGGAATAAGCCCATTCGTATTATGATTTTTCGTCCAAGCTAAAAAATCAGTGACATTGCTCACTCCATAATCTAATACAGCTTGATAAATATATACTGATGAATAAATTAAATTCTCTTGTAATAATGCTTCCTTAATTTCAAGAATAGCTTGTCTAGTAGTATCAGATAATGCTTTTTTCATTAAAGGTACTAAATCTTTTGAGAGAGCGCCTTGACGTTCATTTGAAAAAAGCCACATATCGATATTCCACTCTTCCTGATTATCTAGATATATGATTTTAAAGTAAAAGCCTTGAAAGTCTGAGTCCATATAATTTTTAAATTTAAGTTCCAATACGTTTTTATTGTTAATTAGTGACGCTAATTCTTTCATAATTTTGTCTGGATTTAGCTCTTCACTAAATGTCTCCATATCAATATCAGGTGACACTATTAAATTATAAGCTGTTGCTCCTACTAAATAACAGTCCCCTACAGTACTCCATTTTTGAATTAATTGTAATTCATCCAAAATTTGCATAGCTCTTGTTTTTCTTTTATTGGCTCTTTCTAAACTATTCACGTCAATCATCTCATTTCCAAATTTATGTATTATGTTAGAATATAATATTGGAACGTAAAATGCAATTAGCTTTAAAGTATAAAATGGAAATAAATGCTCTTTGATTTTTAGTTTAAGGTGGGGATCAGAAAACTAATTAAAGCAGGCAAAAGAAAAATTATTATTATTTATAAAGTATTGCATCAATTAGCTTTCCTTAGCGCCATAAATGATTCTAAAAAATTATTCCTTTGTAAAATATTTTGGATCTATTTTATCTATAACTGAGACAATATTATAGAGATCATTGACTAATTTCTCATTTGTTGTTAGATCAGTTTGGCTATTAATAATAGCTATCCACTCTTTTTCTAACTCATCAATATTTTTACCGTAAACCTGTTCTATCTTTTTATCCAACTCCTTTTCGTTGTAAATCTGTTCAAATTTCTCTATTCCATAAGTATCAATTAAATATGTTACAAAAGAATTGGATTGATTATAGCTTAGAGCCATTAGGATACTCTCCTCAATTGGATTTGTAAGATTTGGGCGAAAATAAGATGAAGCATAATTCATATCCATTAACTTGATAATAGGAATTAATTTATTTGAATCCATAAAATACTTCATTAACCGATGAGAATTAATTTTATCATTTCCGTATTTTTGTTCCATATAAGAAGCAAAACCTTCTTGCGTAAAATAACCACTGCTTGTATCAAAATTATTTCCATAACCGAGTAAAGAATGTGTCATTTCATGGACAAGTGGATATCGATCATCCTTAATGTCATATAGCTGGATTTCCTTTGCAAAGCCCCATGACATTTGACTTCCTTCATTGAGAAATATCTGAATTCTTTCCGATGGAACATATGTAGTTTGGATTGAACTTTTTATTACTTCATATGCAGCAAGTATCTCTTCTTTAATTGTTTCTACTTTTTCTTGGGGAATTTTAATGTTATTAATAACATCAAACGTTATTTTACCATCAGGTGTAGTCACAATATTTTCATTACTTTTTTCTTGTTCTTTAGGAATAACTGTATCCTGCGTACAGGCTGTTAGTAAGAACACTAATATAAGAAAGTAGCCTCTAAACTTAACCATATTTACCTCCCATAAAAAATAGTATTTTCCATTTTATACGGAAGGAAACTATGGAAGTTTCACTTTTTTTTGGAAATTTCTAAAAATAAAAAATATTAAGACCCCAACGGAAAATACACAATTATGGAATAGAGATACTTTTTAAACAAAACATCACTGATATTCACTTTTTAAAATGGAGAAAATAGCTAAATCAATATATTTCCCCTTCTCAACTTCATGTTGTCTTAATACACCTTCTTTATAAAAGTTTAATTTTTCTAACAATCTAATGGATGATAGATTTTCTGGTTCCACTTTTGCTTCTATTTTGTTAATTTTCATCGTCAAAAATGCAAATGGAATAATACAACTAATCGCTTCTTTCATAACACCCTTCCCCCAATAGCTTTGATTTAAATCATAGCCAATCTCAATACGATTATGTTCTTTTTCATAATTCAAAAATCCACAAGTACCTATTACTTTTTTAGACTCCGCTTCTTCAATTACCCATCTAAAACCAGTCTGTTCTTTGGAAATCGTGTCATACCAATTCAACTCATCCATCGCATCATCAATAGATGTAAATGGGGTTAAAGGCGTATATCTCGTCACTTGCTCATTTGAATACAAATCAAAAAGATCATGACAATCATTTTCTTGTGCTTTACGTAAGATAAAACGTTCGGTTGTAAATATCGGTAAACTAGTAAAATTAAAATTGGAATGCATATTCATCATCCTTTTCCCTAAATTTAACATACGTTCTTCCCATTATCGTAACATAAATTTTCGTATTATTTTTTAAAAATCAGTATTACATCGAACAGTCGAATACTACCTAGGAATCATACGTCATCTTTCGTAGTACCAATTAATTTCCCGATTTATCCCTCCTTACCATTTATAATTTATATTTTCCGAGCGTAATAGCCAATTGAAAGCCCCCCTATTTGTAATTCGTGGAATAATCCAGTATGAAATTTTTTCTTGTCCACACTATTACTAAAAAATAAAGTCTTATATATTAATGTATTTTTTATTATTCTTATGAAGACTTCCATTTGAAAGGTGTGCTCCTCGTGGCAAAAGTATTTAAAATCGAATCACCTAAATTACCTTTATCTTTAGAAAATGCAAATTTTCAAGATATTTTTTATGAAGAAGATCCGTTTTTATCAGATTGTGTAATCTCTAACACTGTTATTAATAATGAGTGCATTGAAAGGCTAGTCCTCTCAAAAGTACTCTTTAAAAATGTAAGATTTATAGATGTAACTTTTACAAAAATTGATTTAACCGATGTAATTTTTGAAAATTGCGATTTATCGAATGCCAGCTTTAGTGAAGGACTAATTCACAGAGTCAAATTCAAAAACTGTAAATTATTAGGTTTGAATTTAGCGGAAGCTAACTTAGGAAATGTATCATTTGAAGACTGTATTGCAAATTTATGTGACTTTACAGACACTCGTTTAAAACAGGTCATGTTTAATCATTCCACACTACAAGGAGCCAATTATTTTGAATCCAAATTTAATAAGGTCGTATTTAATCAATGTGACCTTAACGATGTTGATTTTTCTCAAACATCTTTAAAAGGTATTGATATTAGTACATGTAGTTTTGAAAGGTTGAATGTTTCATTGGAAAGTTTGAAAGGGTGTGAAGTATCCTCACAACAAGCAGTTGGGTTTGCTTCATTGTTAGGTATAAAAGTAGTATAAAAAATAGCTTTCATCTGATTTATCCAAGTAGTATTGATTGGAACACATATTGTGCTCTTTTTTCTAGTTTAATTGCTACTTGGATTATTCATTGACTCCAAGCTAGTAAAGTCCTTATACTAGACATTTATTTTATTTACCATGTAACGACAATTATCACAGAGAAAATCTTGATAAATAAAAATCGCATTATACATATTTAACCATGGCATATCTTCCGCACATCGCTCACATTTATCAATGTATTTATCTCTTAAAATAACATTCTCTAGTAATAAAATCCATTGCCTATTTGATAAGCTCTCAGGTCCATCCTTTAAAGCTTGTACTGCAATTCCCAACACTTCCCCATCATCAAATCTATTAGTTTGAATTAATTTTTCCAAATAAACTATAAATGAAGATAGGTCACCATTTATTATCATTTTGAGCTTTTCTATTTGCATAGTGATTCCCCTTTATCTTTTTAAAATGGGTTTAAGAAATGATATATATTTTTTCCCTTGCGAAGTATGCTCAAAAATAGCAAATAGAAAAAACTCGCAGCTTGAAAACATGAATGCGAGTTTTCTCCTTTAGGAAGTCACTTCGTGTATGGGAGCTAACGTAATATGGTTCTGCTAGTACAGAGCCATCCGCTAACTTGCATAAATTATATTTCTCCCCACATGTCTTTCGCCTTTATAAACAAGGTTTCTATTTGTTCTTTATTTTGTTCAATTAGATTTTTATGAGCCTCATCAACAACGCTTAAATCTCTATTAATTATAATAGAGTACGTTTGCTTATTTTCATCTGTAATTTGAACACCATATTTATTGTCTCCTATAAATGATGGCCAAATAATTAATGCATATTTATTATCTTCAGTAGAAACAGCTAAATTGCCGACTAACGATAAATAATCTGGAAATTTCACATTATAAAGATAAGCATTTTGCGATAATACATAACTACGATTTGGTATAAATTCATTTAATTCTCCCGTATAGTTAGAATACTTAACATTCATCCAGGCATACCAAAATAGATTGTAGACAATAAACATAGAAAAAATAGTTGCTAAAATGATGATCATTTTTTTCTTTTTTCTCATATTTCAACAATCCGCTCTCCTCTTTTTTTAATGTCTTCATCGTGTGTAACTAAAATAATCGTCTTTCCCAATGCATGCATATTTTTTAATATACTCATTACTACGTCTGCATTCGCTTTATCTAATGAGCCTGTCGGTTCATCTGCCAAAATAATATCGCATTTTTTTATCATTAACCGTGCTAGTGCAATTCTTTGCTGCTCGCCACCAGATAGCGTATAAATCTTATCATTTAGTTTATTTAATAACCCTACAGAGTTTAACGCTTCTTCAAGACTAATACTTGAACGATTTTTTTGTTTAATCATTTTCAAATTATAACTTACGGTTTTATCTTCTATTAATGCAAAGTTTTGAAAAAGAAATCCTACCTTATTCCCAAAATAATTCAACTGTTTTTTTTTCTGACTAATATCCATACTGTCTACTAAAATTGTGCCACTATCTATTTGTTCAATCGCACCAATCATATTTAAAAGTGTTGTTTTACCACATCCACTTGGCCCTGAAAATACAATAAACTCTCCATCTTGAATAGTTAAACTAAAATCTTTAAATAATTCTCGATTTCCAAAAGATTTACTTAAGTGCTTGATTTCGATCATTTAACGGATCCACCTTTAAGAATTGATTGTATGCTTCTATTTTCTGTTATTCTTATGTAATAGAAAACAAAGCAAAGTTCTAATATCACAACTGAAAATCCACCAGTGATTAAGTATAGTCCCGAACTCCAATCAAGGAAATGCCCTATTATAAAAGCAGCCTTTCCTGCAATACCGCCAAAAATAATGGTTGTTAAAAATAATTTTTTATATCTTTCAAATAAGCCATAACCCATTATTTTTTTCAATGCAATTTCAACTGCGTTGATACTATATTCGTAGTTTAAAATGGTTTTAATAATGATGGCTTCTAAAATTAATAAAACAATGAGTAAAACGCAAGCTATAACTATCCCTTTTTTATAAATATTCCATTGATGAAGATAATGCTCATAAACATTTGTCTTGAAATTATTTGCCTTAGAAAGACTTAAATGGTTGTTTTCAATAAATTGTTCCCACTCCTGGTCTTGAATTTTATACATGGATGTTCCAAATATAAAAACATTCCAGTAAGGGTTAAGCGCATTTGTATCCATATTGTTGAATAGAATGATTGGATTCTTCACTATCTTACTACTAATATTAAAACCTTTATCTATTGCTATAATATCTAGTTGTTTTTTATAGGCAATAATATTAAATTCATAAGGGTGTGGATAGTACGTTTCCCATATTTTTATCATTTCCGTTTGAACACTTTTAGAATTATATTTTTCTGGAACTAAAAAATACACTTTTTGTTCGAGCGAAGCAGTATTAAATTCGCTTATTTTATCATGTAAATACTCAAGGGCACCACTATCAGCAAAAACAAATGGAGAACCTAGCTCTTTAGTTTGTAAATCTACTAAAGAAAAGGTGTTATTCATTGCAAGATTCTCTTTATAAAAATCAAATCTTAATTGTTGTGTCACTTCACCGTCTTCAACATTTATATTTACATAAGAATAATCTTTAGCATTTTCAAAAAAAGGTTTTTGTTTATAAAATGTTAGCCCTTCATCAATTGCCGTTAGACATCCCGCAGCCAGTATCACCGTTATACAAATAGTAATAATTTTGTATACATAACTTAACTGCAAAACTTTTTTGACACTATCTTTGGATTTCATATCTTTTTTATAATCACTTAAAAAAAGTGTGAAAAAGATACATGCATTTCCTACAACAAAAATTGCAAACATTAAAAGGGAAATCCTAATATGAAAGTTTGCATTAGTAAACTGTATAAATAATAGGATTAGCACTAAATACGTGCAAAGAAAAAACAGTATATCTGCGATAACATTTCGAAAAATAATATGTTGCAATCTTTCTCCAGAAATAACTCTTAACGCTACTTCTTTCCTCATTTGAGCCACTTCGTAGAAAGTGATTAAAAGTAAAAGACCTAATATAATAACCCAAGTAACGCTAATATTGAAGGCACTATTAAAGGCACTATATCCCTCCTGTGGAAACTTTCCTGCATACTTATCAATCAGTTTTTGCTTAAAACGAATCTGGTTTTCTTTATTCCCAATCACATAATATTTTTCAAACTTATTAACATCTGGAATAGTGGTGATTGGTAAAACCTCAAATTGGATATCCCCTAAAAAGATGCTTTGATAATGACCAGGCTGTACTGATGAACTTTCCTTTAAATAATTTGCGGTTCCTTCTGTCGCATATATATTTATATTTTCAGAATAAATAGTGGAAATTTTTCTATCCACCACAAAAACCTCTAAATTTTCTTCTTTAGCTGCTGTTGTAATATCCTTTAACATCTCTTCTTGAGGAATATGGATAGACATTACTCCATTTTTATACATCGTAACGTAATCATATTTCGTTTCAAAGCTAACTAAATGCCATACGTATGTCTCTCCGATAAAAGTGAACCCTATACTAAAAAGTAGTAAACTAAGAATATACTTTGCTTTTTTCACCGCAATCACCTTGTTAAGGATTAGAATACTTTTAGATAGCAAAAGCGAGTTAACCTAGTGTTAACTCGCTTTAGTAGTCTTACTAGATTACCAATTACAACGATATATATAAGTACCACTATCTCTATGACGTACTTCTACTTTTGATAGTCTTGAAGCAGGTTGACTTGAACCTGTATGCCATTCACCATTAAATAAAGACGCATAATGCTCATTCGACGCATGGTTTGCCCAAACATAATCTTCATTAATAAACCGTGTATTATAACCATACGTGATGGTAGATAACCCATCCGATCCTGTAGCATACCGTTCCCAAGCTGTTACAAAGTTTCCGCTATACGTAGCTTCTAATGTAGCAGCGGAAACAGGAACTACTGCTGAAAACGTTAAGGCACTGACCAGAGCAAACCCTGCGGACAAATTTTTTACCTTTTTCTTACACATAAACTACGCCTCCTTGTTTAATTTTTTTTGCGATCATTATATACTATCAAAACAAAAAAATCAATGCAGTTAACTAAATTTTCAGATTTTAGATTGTGCTTTTAAAAAAATAACAAAAGACCAGCTCGCTATATTCACTTCGCTGGTCGTTACATTGAGTTTTATAATAGTATTTACTTAATTAAAGAGTAAATATTCGTATCATATGGCATATCATTTTGATGCATAAAGTTTCTTAAAACCCCTTCTTTTTCAAACCCTAATTTTTCTAATAGCTTGTTGGATGCATTATTTTCAGTAAACACAATGGCCCCAATACGCACTAAATCCATCTCTTGGAAACCATAGGAAATCACTTTTTCTACAGCTTCCTTTGCGAAGCCCTTCCCCCAACTTTCGGGAAATAACGCGTAGCTAATGTCAGCTTTTTTATGCTCAGTGGACCACTCTTGAAAACCAATAGTACCGATTATTCCTTCTTGCCCTTGCATTTCAATACCCCATTTAATGCCACGTTTGCTCTCAAAATTATTAGAGAAATTTTGGATGATCTGTTTTACTTGTTCTAAGCTCGTTAATGGCTGTTGTCCATAATGGCGTAAAACATCTGGGTTTGAAAAGCAATCTAATATTGCTTGCGCATCTTTTTCTGTTAATTCTCTTAGTACTAAACGATTGGTCTTTAATATAGGAAACATTTTTACACGCTACTTTCGAAAAGAGTATTTTTACCATTCTATAACAATTCCTGCATATTTACATTACTTTTTTGTAGGGCAGAAACGAATACCACTCACAAAGCAGCGCTCTCCCACGTTAGTTTAATAAAAAAAGCATCTCACTTTAAAGTGAGATGCATTCTATTTATTGCGGTATTTCTTCAGTTATTTTTTCAAAGTCTAGAAGGTATCCACCGATTTTTGCTTTTTCTAATTCTTCTATATATTCTTCTTTTCGCTCATTCAGTCTGTCATCAAGTGTGTTTTGATAGGCCGGAAATAGATTGTAATCTACTGGTTTCCCCATAAGTTCACCTCTTATTTTATATTTTTTTTCATTATATGCTATATTGATATTTTCTGACAATCATAAATGGTAAATTTGATTAATAAGTTCGACAATATCACATGAGCATTGGCTTATTATATGAATGCTTCACTATACTATTATCCTATTAAATACGCATTTTTATTTAGGTGCCATAAACACTAGATAGTTTAGAGGAGCAACAATCGGGAATTATTGAAGGTTATTATAAATACAAGTAAATTGGATTTCTATCATTATATGATCTCCCTTTTAAACAAAAAATATTAAACAATAACCTCTTAGTTGGTATAATAAGTCTTACGTAAATGCATAAATTTATAAAGTAGATACTAAGGGGTTATTTTTAAGTAAATAACTTTTATTTTTTCTAGTTTACAGGCTAATAGCTAGCTATCATAACTATTTCATCATAGTAATAGTAGTGTAAAGCGAATTTAGCTTTGCACCTCCTGATTTGTTGGTTAGGGTCACTCTGGTCCAGTGACCCTATTTAATTTACTAATAGAAAGTGGCGTTGCACTATGGATTTTTTGCTAACTATACAAACATTAATATGGTTGTTCCCTATTATGTTTATTATCCACGGTTTTGAAGAGATTATTATGGTTGAAAAATGGCTGCATAACAATCAAACCAACCTATATAAACGATTGCCAACAAAAATAGCCAATCGAATAGTGAAGCAATTTTCAATGACTACAGCTCAATTTGCAGTGGCCGTTCTCCTTATTTTTTTACTTATAAGTGCCGCTACAATATCCGCTAATATATATTTCTATAATGGCATAGCAACAAATCTTTATTTTTTCATCATTATTACTTCCGTATTTTTTATCCATGCATTTACGCACATTGGGCAGACGATTTTATTTCGCTCTCTTACCCCTGGAACTGTTACATCGTTAATTATTATCATCCCCTACAGCATTCTTTTATATAGATCGTTATTTATGGCGGAAATCGTTACATGGAAAATGATAATAATTTGTTTACCATTTGGACTTTTATTTTTCCCTATTGTTTTAATAGCACATTGGTTAGGAAGAAAGTTTATTGAATAAATATATTTTTGGGATTATCGTAAGAGCGCTTGTACTCAGATGTTAGACTAAATCTTATTTTGGGCATTGGTATTTTTTATGCATGAATGTTAAACACTTTTGCTTTTATTAAGGGCTTAAATTTATTTACTTTACATATTTCAAATGCTTTTTCACAAATGTAACAATGTATTGTACTTCCTCTTCTGTCATATTTACTAAACTGCAAACTCTTCGTAATTTAGCAGGTGACTTTAATTGTTCTCTCACTTTATCAATCAACATATATTTACATTTTCGTGGATTCACATAATCTCTTATTTGCTTATACCGTAAATATGCATAACGAGCAAATGCGTTTAGCATTTCTTTTTCATAATCCGTTCGTTCTAAACTCATTGCAGCTATATCTATTTCTTCTGTTTCAAAAATCCAAGATCCGTCGGTCAATTGCATTTATAACACCTCTTCCTTATAAACTAGAGTTCGGTTGTTGATTTCCATAATTAGGCCTGCATCAAGGAGTTTTGCATTTTCTACATATTCAACATTTCTTCCCCCATAATCATTAAATGCATAATAAAAAGTCACACCTAGTTAGATGTGACTCTTTTTTTATTTTTTCAATGGGATTAGCAGTCCCTATATTGTTGAATAATAAGCCCATTTAGCTTGTTATTTACTTGTCCATCATGAATTTTTCAATATTTATTCCTGCCAATCACTACTCATTGATGCCTTAGCTCTTGTTAATGTTACTATTCTATAGACAAGAAGTGGAGACTATTTGTTTTTGCTCTGGTCTTGTTTGATTAAGTGTATTGCCATTTCCTGTGTGGGATAATTTTTTGATTAAAATTATTGTAGAGTCGCAACGTTACCTTACAGTTACTTTTTATCATCCTTTTTATCATCGTTATCCTTTTTTAACTGTGCAAAAGCATTAGCTAAAAAATTTGGAACACGAATACCTAACTTCCCTAAGTTTTCGATTATGCTAATTCCTTCCATTCCTATTAAAAACAGAATCATAGCATTTCGCATGAAATCTCCGCTTTCTGTAGCATTGTCCAATTGTACAGCTGCGATAACCATTAAAATCATGGCTGTTTTTTTCAAGAGCCCTTTAAACGTTTTACGGGAATCGATATCTTTTATTATCCAACCTACCATTACTCCTAATATCAAATCGATAGCCATTAAGATTGTTAAAGATGTTACCAATTCATCTACACCGCCAATTAGATATGCAATTAATGCAGTCATACCACCTACCAATGATGACCAAAGCGTATTTGTTTCCAGAATATCACCTACTTCCTCTTCTTATAAACCCACACAGGTGATAGCTGAAGGCACAAACCATACTTACATCGTTTGATTTCGCTATAACAGCCTTCATTTCTAACATATTCAATTGCGTATTCGATGAACGTTAACAATAATACAGAAACAATAAACATAAAAAATATTTTATTATTAGTAATCTTTCTTATATACAATCACTAGATTTATCTCTTTCGCTTCTAGTCTCCAGCTATTTATTTTCTTTCTTTATATTTAAAACTTTTACCCTAACGTAAAAATACAATATATAAAACAATATTATAAAAAGTTAGTATAAAAAAAAGGCTACAGTCAATGAAATTCCTGACATTGAATGCTTATATTAAGAGCTATTTATAGAAATGTCCACCTTACAACCATAGTATATAAAACCTGCAAAACAAGATGTGACATTTATTCGGAATACGATAAATCATAAAGACTCATATATTGTAGTAGCAGCCATCGATAACGAAACAGTAGGCTTTTTGCTAATACATGAAACTACGTCTCCTTCCTATCCATGTATCGTTGAACATCAATACGCTTTTATTGTCGATATTATTGTGTGAAGTCACTATCAAAAGCAGGGTATCGGTTCAGCTTTGCTTTCTGAGGCAAAAAAATGGGCAAAAAATCGTCAATTAGATTACGTGGAGTTGAATGTCTTGTCGGGAAATATAGGGGCGATTGCATTATACGAAAAACAAGGGTTCCAAGATATGAGCCATATCATGCGTTTGGAATTGGCTTAGCAATTATATTGTTGTCTTACATGATAACGTTGTCATTCCAATTAGCTGCAAAGAAATTTAAATAAAAACGAATCGCAATGACTCGGACAGTGCTACAATTACCCAAAATCAATAGCTATCCTATGCCTTAATAAAAAAAGTATGTTATAATAACTGTACTGACAAACCAAAAAGGTAACCAATATTGAGCTGTAGCGTCTTTGTGCGCTACAGCTTTTTTTAGATGGCATTACTGTTTTCTACGTATTATAAGAATCCAAATTATAATTTTTTTTATAACTAAAACATTTCAAAAACCAAACTGGGATAAATACCCCTCCGCAATTCTACAATGAACATATTATAAATTGAAGGAAGGAGGAATGTTTCATGGGATACTACGGAAATGTAGGTAATTGGAACAATAGTTTTTATGGTGGATATAGCTATGGCGGTGGTTACGGTGGTGGCTGTAACTATGGCGGTGGTTGTAACTCCGGTGACAATTACTACGGCGGCGGTAACAACGGCTCAGCATTCGCGTTAATTGTTGTACTCTTTATTCTTTTAATTATTGTCGGTACTGCTTTTATTAATTACTAACATTCAAAGAAATGAATGTGTGTTGCCATTTTTAAACTCCTATTAAATCCAAGGGTCACTTCCCCCAAGTGACCCTTTTTATAATGTCTGTCTAAAGACGAGATATTACATATCAACATTAGACAAGTATAGCATCGTGCATATTCGTAAATAGTAATAATGGTGTCATTACGCCAATTAACTACGATGGAGGGATTGTTGATGAATAACATTCGAGAAGGTTTAATCCCAACTATTTTAGGTTCTGCAGTTACGGCCGCTGGCTATGCACTTAAGCAAAAAAGTGGTTCTAACAAAATGATTGCAAACACAGTTTTTGGATTTGGTTTAGCTCATATTGTGTTAGGAGCAATAGACCTTGTAGAACATCGTCGTTAGTAATGGAAGAGCACGTAATTGTGCTCTTCTTTTTTTAGATTTTCGAATACCTACATTTCTGTTCGATATTGATTGTGAGTAGGCTCAAATACACAATCTTGAGCGTTTCTGACAACAGCAAAATTATCAACATTATAATGACCGTGTAGTGTTGCATTGTGATGGGCAATAATTTGTTCAGCAGAAAGTGCCTTTGAATCTGTTGTTGAATGTCCGTCTGCAATTAGTGTAACATCGAACGATTGCACTGTTGCTGATCTCACTGCAGTATCGATACAATGTTCTGTTTTACAGCCCATTATGACTATATGGTGCACGTTCTGTTCTTTAAAATATTGCAGCAAGTCTGTTTGATAAAAAGCATTTGTCGCCAGTTTATCAATAAATATTGAGTTATCTGTTGGGATATTGATTTTATTATGAACTTGGAAACCTTGCCCTTGTCCGTTAGCAACATCTTTATCTCGAACAAAAACAATTAATGCATTCTCTGTTATTGCTTGTTGAATTACGTAATTAATATTTTCAATTAATCTATCTTTCTGAAATACTTCTTGTTCTTCATTATTACCATCCATTAATTCTTGTTGGGCATCAATCACTAATAAAGCTTGCTTCATTCATTTCCCTCGTCTCTATATTTTAAAATTTTTAATTATTCCATTAATTACTATAATATAAAACCAACATACTTGAACAGAAAAACCTCGAAAAGTGCTCACTTCTTTTGCGCATCTAATCGAGGTAATCATTTTTAGTTATGACCATTTCTAAACTAAAATCATTATTTATTTTCATCTAATTTTTTATTTGCCTTTTGTACGTCAAGTAGTTCTGAAACTGTTACAAATTTGTATCCTTGCTTCTCAAGTTCAGGTAGTATTTTTTCTAAAGCTTTAACGGTTTGTGCTCGATTTCCTCCGCCATCATGAAAAAGTACGATATTTCCTTCTTTAGCTCCTTTTAATACAGTGTGAACAATTTTGTTGACGCCAGGGCTTTTCCAATCCATCGTATCTTGATGCCAAGACCACATCACTACTTTATATCCCTCTTTTGCAACAGCTTCAATCATTCCATCTGTATATTGTCCTTCTACTGGTCGGAATAAAGTCGGTGTATACCCAGTAATACCGTAAATCGTATCGTGTGTTTGTTTAATTTCCTTCAGTAAATTTGGGACTGTCGTTCGTAATGGGTGTGTATATGTGTGAATGGCTAATTCATGTCCTTCTTCATACATTCGTTGCACAACTTCCGAGTTTTTTTCTGCATTTTCCCCAACGACAAAAAATGTTGATTTCGCTTTGTATTTAGCTAATACATCCAATATCTCTGATGTGTACTTTTTATGAGGACCATCATCAAAGGTCAACGCTATTATTTTTTCATTTGTTTTAATTTCCCACAATATTTGACCTGCTTCTTCGTAATATTTCCTCCCTTTATCGGCAGAGAAACTTTCGCTCACGAAAAAGACAGATACAGCCAAGATACAAATAGGCACGATTACCAGCAGAAACTTCTTCAAAAATCTTCACTTCCCAGAGAAAAATATTTAGTACTTTATTATTTGTTGATTTCTTTAAAAAATGCTTTTTAAATTAAAATAATAACTATCATCAGAAGTATAAAAATACTACATCTTTGCCATAATAAATTTAAAGCCATAAATCTCCCTAAACATCTTTTAAGCTGTAGCTTTTATTGCTACAGCCTTTTTTTGTTTACTTTTATTTAATAAATGTAAAAGACCTCGAGAGCAAACTCTCGAGGCTTTCATTTATTTCACTTTTGAAATTGTGATGCCATCACCAATTGGGATAAGAATAGAATCTAATTGTGGGTGATTAGCCACTGTTGCATTAAATTTCTTCATAATATCTGTATAACGTTTACTTTTTGCATTCTGATCTGCTACACTGCCACCAGCAAGGACATTATCAGTAACGATTAAGGCACCTTCTTCAGCAAGTGAAATACAATAGTTTAAGTAATTTTCATAATTATCTTTATCAGCATCAATAAAGAAAAAATCAAATCGTTTTTTTTGTTCTGCTAAAGTTGCAAGACTTTGTAAAGCTGGTCCCGTCATATATGATACTTGCTGACTAAATCCCGCTTTCGATAAGTTACTTGCAGCAAGCCTTGCATATGTTTCCTCTAATTCAAGGGAAATTAAATTCCCTGTACTCCCAAATCCTCTAGCTAGACAGATTCCGCTATATCCTCCAAGAGCACCTATTTCTAATATTTTTTTGGCACCAGAGATCGAGACAAGCATTGTTAGAAATTTACCCGAGGAGGGTGAAACAGAGATTGAAGGCATGCCATTTTCTTCTATAGATGCCATCACATCCTCCAATAATGGATCTTGATGATAAAAAGTTGTATCGATATAGTGATTAATTTGTTGCATTACTATCTTCACCTGCCTCCTCTTGCAGCATAGATTCTTTATTATTTGTACTCGTATTTTCCTCTTCACTTACCATTTCCATTGTTTCATTTTCTTGAATTTCAAATAATTGAATGAATTCATTAATGACCGTATCCATTGCTTTTAATTCTCCAATTAATATTGGTTGAATTGAATGATACTCAGGCTGTTCTAGTTGTTGTTTAATCGTTGCACGCTTTATATTCAGTGTCTCTAAAAAGGCTATAGCTCTACCTCGACGAAATGTCTTCGGTCCTCGATGATGCGATGAACTATCCTTTCCTCTATAACGCTCGCCACGATGGTGTCCTTCTCTTTTATATTCTTTAAATTCTTCTCTTCTCATTTTACATCCTCCTTTTGTATACAAATGTATACATTTTAATATAAATTGATTGTATACATTTGTATACACATTGTCAATAATATACTTACTTTTAAAAACTCAGCTTTCACAAAAAACTTTCCTGTTTTGGGCTACTTTTTATTGAAGTAGCTTTTTTCACTTTTTTAACATTAATCATCATTAGTTATCAAAAAACACACTAGCTTTAACAAATATCGTTAAAACTAGTGTGTTTAATTTTAGGCAAATACGACAATAAAAATATTTATCTCTTTTAGTAAGCAATGCCCACTCGAGATTTTACATATTTTGTACTTTGAATTTGTTGATAAGTAAATTCGGCAGTATCTGCTACTGATATTTCAGTTCCACCATCGGGTAGAAAATCTCGTTCTACGCGATATTGACCAGTATAATGTCCATCGGGTAAATATGTAGGACAAACAATCGTCCATTCCATATCCGATTGTTCTAATATTTTCAAAACATTATGATGTTCTTTGGCAGCTCTTGTTGTCTTTCTTTTCGATTCACTGGATTGATATCTTAGCAAATTAGGTGTTAGACGACTTTGTAATATTCCTGCCGTTCCTACTGTAATAATTCGGTTTATTTTTCTTTTTTTCATCTCTTGTAAGATTAAAGGAAAACTATCTGTAAGAGTTGATGCACCATCAGTATTTAAAGTACTAATGACAATATCTGCTTTAGCCATAGCAGACGCAATATCCTCACGATTTAAGACATTCCCTTGCTTAACAAGTAAGTTTTCAAAGTTTTCATCGGTTATGTTTAATTTACTTAGCGTACGTACTAACGCTATGACTTGATGACCATCTTTTAATGCCAATGAAACGACATGACTACCTACACGGCCAGTAGCGCCTAAAACTAATATATTCAGTATAATCACCTCTTTCCTAGCGATTATATCATAGGTTCTATTCATTTACTTTTGCATAACAATAGGCACACCTCAAAGAGTGTGCCCTTGTTTACTATTCGATAAAGGATGTGGCAATAACTTGCGCTAACGTAGTACCACCATCAACATTTTCATAATTATAAGGACCTAACGGTAGACCCCATACTTCAACAAAATCTCCCTCAAGGAATTCTGTAGAATGATAACCGATGGCAAATATAGCGTTAAAATCCATATCCTCAATTAAAATCACCGACACTGGTGTCCCATCATCTAATGTTTCCTCTTGAATCTGAATAATATCGCCAGCAAAGTTTACCATTTGCTCTAAATATGGCTTTACATTTTTATTTAAATGCTTAGATGTGATTTTATCATCCGCAAGCTTTTTCGTCTTTTGAATTGCCTCTTTTGATAATGCTGGGAACAAATCTGGATTTGATGAAATGAAATTATATGATTGCTTATCCAATGTTAATTGATCTTCCGTAATACTAGGAATATCTTCTAAATAATTTCTAGCGTAATTCACCGTTACTATTGAAGCAGCTGTTTCTTGTTCTGCTTCGTCTTTGATTTCGGTTTCTTTTTCAGGTGATGTTTCTTCCTTCTTTGCTTCGCTCGATGGTAATGAGGTGTTTCCACCTTTACTCACTTCATTTCCACATGCTGCTGCCATAATTGCTAGTAGAGAAAGTACAGCCATTAATACAAACTTCTTCATTACTAAGTCCTCCCAAAAATTCTTTTAACATACTAAATATACCAATAAAAGGAGGTATAAACTATAATAATTTTACAATATTATTCAATTTAAGATAGTTATTACTATCTATTTTCATTGATTGCCAAGGACATTTACATCCAATTCAATCATTATTGGTCAGTTGCACATCCACAATAAATAAATCAAAGCTATTTTTTTGGGCAATATTAGTTACTATTTTTTGAATTTTGCTCTCCGTTCTATTATCTAATTTCTCTAAATCATGTAGATGGATTGTAATAATCTGATTGTCAGAGGAATCTATTAAATATTCAACTGTACTATCTGGTTGATAACCTTCAGCACGTAACGCCAAAATAATTTTTTTTGTTAATTGTGTACTCTGTAATTTCTGTGCTATGTCCTCAGCGTTTGTTTGCGAAAAATTATTTTGAGTAATTTGTACAGTTGAGGGGATTTGATTTTTTAAATAAATTGCTAAAAAGATAATCAACATAATCATGATATAAAAAAAGCCTCTTTTTAGTCTTAACTGCACCCTCTCTAGCTCTCCTTTATGAATAAATGACCAAACCTTAAAGAAATCCTTCTTATAGAAGTAATTTTATTATTAAGTAATAGCGATTGGATTAGATATATGTAGTTCATTACAGTGATATAACTTCATGTTGCGTTCGAATTTGTGTGAATGGTCCGAAGCTATTACCTACTAAATTATGTTATTTGACCTTATATTTTTTATACCATCTGTTTCTTTTAGGTATACATACCAATTTAATTTTTGAAGCTATATTTTATTTTAAATCTATTTGTTGGACATTTTACCAAGTCAATCATTTTTCAATTCATAGTATATAAATGTAAGGCTGGCGCTGGCATTACACAAAATACTAACAAAAGGGAGATAATAATAATGCAAGATAATAGATATTACAAACATATGAATTGGGATTATAGCAAATCTGAAAAGAAATGTTGCTGTGATAAACATGACCAAGGACATAAAGAAAAACCATGCTGTCATAAATATAATGAATGGAAACATAAAGAGCATCATTGTGATTGCAAAGAAGAGAAATCTTGTTGGAAAGAAGACAGAGATGAATGTAAAAAAGAAAAACATTGCTGGAAAGAAGAGAAAGATGAATGCAAACATGATCATCAATGTAAAGGCTGTATATGTCATCTATTAAAACGGTTTGAGCTAGGAACTACAGTTGATGTTTACTTATCTGGTGGAGGTAGCTTCCGTGGCGTTGTATTTTTAAAACTAGATAATCGAAATTGCTGTGCATATTTTGTAGAACAGGCAGCAGCATCTGAACCAATTATTATCGATTGTGAAAAAATTGACGCAATTAGACGCATTGCTACTGTGTAATTATAAACTAGAGGTCAACTAAACTTTAATAGCATCTGCTTGCAATCCAGAATAAATATTACCGTGCTGCTCAGACAAAGTCTGCTGCGTTTTCCAGTCATTATTTTATTCCGTCATTGTCAAGCAGATGCTTTCTATATGATATCTGACTATTTTATCTTACTTCTGTAGTAAAGCTCCGTTAGCCATTAACTATTACTTTTACAATTGGTTCTAGCTTTCCGATAAATGCATCTCCTAAATAGTCCACATCTATTACAACTGCGCGCGGTTCAAAACGTTGAATACTATCAATAATACGTTCGGTATTCCGTCTCTTTGCAAACTGAAAAGGTACTTCATGCTCCTTTTTCTTATCTCTTACCCTTTTTTCTGGGTAAGACATAACAAATGTAGATAAAATATAAGCTACATTTTGCAATACTTCCTCAACACCCGTTGCACAAAAATTAATATTGCTCGTAGCAGTAACTTGATGTGTCATCCAATCAACCTTTCTAAAATAAACCATTTAATCATTATCTTGTTACGTAAACGAATAGTATCATCCTTTTTTCTATTTCTAATACTGATGCTTGAATTTTTACTTGATTCAAAGCAACACTTAGTTATGTATGCCAAAACGGCAAATTATATGATTAGTAATAATATGCATAGTCTGGATTTATGTTTAGAAACACCTTATCTTGTTAAAGCATAATAAATTACATATAGCCAACTAAAACAACCGTGGATAATTGCCCAAATTATTGAATGATTGACACTCCACGATATTGTTATGGCTAGAACAGAACCAAATCCTATTCCATTTTTTACAACCGATTTATTCTCCATGTTATACACCTTCCTTTTCGGGCTTCTGGTGTGTAAAACACGACTAACTTTTATTTTCATTTCCCCCTTTCTCCACATTTTATGGCGATAACAGTTGTTTTTAAGTTGGTTCATAAATCATTATATGTTTAGTAAGGCACGACCATCCTATATCAGCATATAAATTTCTAAATTACTTAACTGGTGATACCTTATATACGCTCTCTCGTAATCTTTATTACCCGATTATCAATTATTTAACACTTCTTTTTCCTAAAATGCTGTTATTCATTAAAAAGAATGTCTAATAAAGCGAATGTTTATGTCTAAAAGACTGTGGTCATAATTAAGGAAAGGAAGTGATGGATTGAAAATTTTATTAGTAGTTACAAGCGTATTTGTTCCTTTTGTGATGGTATTACTTCAATTGAAAAGCAAAATCGTACGTTCTTTGTTTAACACATTAGCAGTTTTGGCTATGATTTTTTTCGGGAGTATTGCATCCACCTCCATCTATCAAATTATTGTGGATAATGCAGTTTTTATGACCACGATCCATGCCGTATTTTTAAATCCATTATTTATAATGGCAGGCGCTTATATTGGCGTCTTCATTATTTACAGGCTAATGCTTTTAACATGGCATGAAAAGTGAAAATTACCCATGACAAACAGATAGTGATATTTCTGCAACAAAAAAAGAGGCTATCCAGATGGATGCCTCTTTTGCAAATGCATTTATTAATTAAAGTTTAACGATGTTTTTAGCTTGTGGTCCGCGGTTACCGTCTTCCACTTCAAATTCAACTTTTTGACCTTCGTCAAGTGATTTGAAACCTTCGCCTTGAATCGCTGAGAAGTGAGCGAATACGTCTGCTTCACCTTCAACTTCGATGAATCCAAAACCTTTTTCTGCGTTAAACCATTTAACTGTACCTTGTTTCATATACGAAACCTCCAAAAAAAATAAATTAATAAACAATTTCTTTTTAAAAAAAATTCACCTATTATAAAAAGTACCGAAAAACACGATTACTTTTTGTAATAGGTGAATTCAATATTTTAAATCAAGAAATCTTTTTATTAATTTCATTATATACGAAAACATACCAATTGTCTAGCTGAATTTCGTTAAATTTTAAAGCAATCATGCGATACGTCTTTATTTATGCCACTTTTCAATTGCTCAAATTCAACTTTAGAGTTGTTAATTGAAGGCGCTTTCTTATAAACGATACATCTCGTCTTACTATTTACTACAATAAAAAGCTCTGCTTCTAAACTTGTCGACAACTGCAATCTACAATGTGATCATTCACCATACCTACCGCTTGCATAAATGAATAACATATCGTACTTCCGACAAATTTAAATCCATCTTTTTTTAACTGTTTGCTCATCTGTTCACTTAACTCTGTTGTCACAGGTACTTCGGCGATTGTTGCCCAATTGTTGACAATAGGCTGATGATCTACAAAGGACCATATGTAATCAGAAAATGATTTATGTTGTTGTTGTATTTTTAAAAAAGCTTGCGCATTCGTTACGACACTAGCTATTTTAAGTTTATTGCGCACTATCCGCTGATCCTCTTTTAGTTCAGCTAACTTATCTTCTGAATACGTGACGATTTTGGAAGCATCAAACTTATCAAAAGCTTCACGGTAGCCCTCTCTTTTTTGTAAAATGGTCCACCAGCTAAGTCCAGCCTGTGCTCCTTCTAAACATAGCATCTCAAATAAATGTTGATCGTCATAAACTGGCACACCCCATTCCTTGTCATGATAATCTACGTATAACGGCTCGTCCAACTTCACCCATTCACATCTTTTCATCATTCAACCTCCATTGTATTTTTTATCGGACTATTTCGTGCCCATTATATAAAGCCAGCCATTTCTCTTATGTTCTTGTATATTCACAAATTGAAAACCTACGTGGTCAAATAGCTGTCTTATTTCTTTATTGGTCTTATAGTCCTCTCTATGATAATTGATTTTATAAAGTTCTGAAATGATAATAAACTGACCATTTTTTTTTAAAACCCTAAATACTTCTTTAACATCCTTCGCAAAGTCTTGCCAAAAATAATGTGTTTGGCATGCTATTATTTTATCAAAATAAGCATCTGGGTAAGGAATATTAGAAACACTTGCCTGTTTTACAATTACTTTGCCACTAGCGACATCTTTCTTATTTACTTTCGTTGCATTTCGTATCGCTTGTTCGGAAAAATCAATTCCATAGATTTTTCCATGGTGATTAATTCTAGATAATGCTTGAATTGTTTTTCCACCCCCGCATCCTATATCTAAAACAATATCTCCATTCTTGATTGCACCACTTTCGATTAACCAAGAAGTCATTCCACGGTGAGCAACATTCATAATACGTAGCATTATTGACCCTATTAACCCATTTGGGTGCTTTGCCTGTTCAATAAGCCTTTGTAAAATTGTCAATATAATTAACCTCCTATACCACGATAATTTTTTTCCGATGTCTACTTACGTTTGGGCTATGGTTGAATTTAATGCTTTGAAACTGATATTCGATTGTTCTACTAGATAATCGCTTTACATTTTCAGCAGCAATGCTTTTCGTATTTTTTCGTGTCCATTCCCTGTAAGTTTCCTATATAATTTTTACGTTTACAAAACCTAAAAGTTTCAATAATTTCCATTTTGATACATAAAAAAATCACAGTTACATTTCACTGTGATTTTTTCGATAAATATATATATGAGTTCACTTTATATGGACAAATTTTTATTGTTTTGTCTGGACATATTTTGCATGCCTTCGACAAAAACACTCTAAATTAATTTAAATATGTATTGTTTGAAGTATTTCGTTCGCGCTCATCTATTACTAGATGGATAATAAATGCTAACTGTTGTTCAATTCGCAGATTATTTTGATGAAAAATATCAGCTATTGCACTTTTTTGGTTATCTGCTAGTTCAACCTTCTTCAGCATCAACATAATTTCTTCTTTCGAAAGCCCAAACATCTTTAATCACCCCATTTCATATTTCAAAAATAATTCACTATTCCAAAAACATTATCCAAGTTCTAGTACTCAAGACAAGCATTATTATTAATGAACCATTTTTACTAATTATAGGATATAACATACGAAATAATCAATCTAAAAACTAAATTTTCTAATAATATATTCTTCTTTAGCAACACTTATTATTATATTGTATATAATATTACAAATATTTTATTCCATAATTCCAATAAATTAACAAGGTTTTCTAAAATAATACTATCTTAGGCAATAATTAAGAATGACAATATACTTGTAAAAAAGAATACTTTAATTGTCGAAATCCAGTAATCTTTGTCAATATTTTGCATCAAAAAAAAGTAATGTTCAAGTATTTTCACTCGTACTGCCCAAATATTTAATGTATTCTCTGCTTTACATTCTTGTAGCAATTTTGCTTATTAAAAATGAAGGGTGTTAGGGCTAAATATACGTTTATTGACATACAAAAAAGTAATTTCAAAATTTTTTTGAAACTACTTATGCTACCCTTTTTCATTTTTTTCCATTGCTACTATTACATGTACTTAAGCTGTCAACAGATTGCTGTATTTTTTCTGATGTTACAGGCTGTGTGGTTGGACGGCTGATTCTTGAGGAGCTATCTCTTTGGCATTGCCTATCTTTATATTGCCCACGTATATAGAGCTGACTTTGTTCTTGTACAATAGCTACTGTTTTCATATGCGCTAAACTCATGTTGACGATTTCCAGAAGTGATTGATTGGTCATCGCTAAAAAAGTTCTATCTGTTTCATCGATTGCACAATTTTGGATACGTCCCATTGACTTATCAGACCAAAAAATCGAATAAGGACTTTGCTGACATTGTAAAAACTTACTATCCACTACTTCCACAATTGCATCAATACACGTAATACCGTTCCCTACAATATGTTTAAAAGTACAATTATTCGCAAAAAGACGTGCATTATTTATATAAATATGATGGCTTTCAAATTCCTGTATACGTGAATTTTTTAAGGTAATCTTCGCATGGTCGTTGCCATAAATTCCGCCCGTCTGCCCAACATGTATTTTACACTGATCGACTACAAGCCCACTTGCGTCTACAATAACATGGAATTGTGTATGGTGTTGGATATCACATTCAGTCATTATTACATCGGATTCATTGAAAATAGTAACTCCTGTTGTACTTCCCTTTTTCACATGACATTTCCGAACCTCAGCTTTACTATTTTCAATAAACAATTGTGGCTTTACATGTTTATAAATCTGGCAATCATAGATAATTACCTTTGATTTTTCCCCTATATATAATCCGTTACTTTGTCCGTATGCAATGATACTATCTGTCGCAACCATTTTGCTTTCATGAACTACCACATTTGTTCCTATATGATGTTTAATCTCACAATGATCCATTGTTAAGTCGGAACCACTAATTACTTGAATACCTAAATCCTTTCCTTCGTGAATTACTGTATTTAGCATATTGATTGTACTCGAAGCTCCAACAATTTGTGTTTTTTTGTGCCCATGGATTTCACAATCTTCTATCGTCATTTTTACATTTCTAATGGCAAAAATTCCATTCATCGCACCCTCTAACAACAAACATTTTGACATTGCTATTTCACTATTTTGTATAATAATTTGAGCCTTTGTATGTTGTTGTATCGAAGACTCCGAAAGCATCACGCTAGATCCATTATCAATTCTAAGTCCAAATTGATTAGATGGACTTGCTATTATATCGACATTTTTCATCAACAAACTTCCAAAGCTAACTGTAACTTGCGTACTCACCCTTTGTTGCTCAATTACACAGTTTTCAAGCTGTAAATCACCTTTAATATATATTCCCTGACCTTGACTAAAACGGAGATTACGCATTTCTACATGTGTTTGATAGCGAACAAATACACTACCTTTAATTGTGACATCACCTTTACCGTAAATCGTTAACCTTTTTGATATCTCTATACTTTCTTCGTAAACGCCATCCCTTATTTCTATAAAGTCTCCTACTTCAGCATCCTGCAGCGCCTGGTTAATACTTTGATAACGATGCATTATACTCCTTTTTACAACAAGTGTTGCCATCCACATGCCTCCGATCTTTTTGTTTCAATCCCTCTACATCCTATTTATATACCCATTGAACTACCTGTTATTCAATTTTGTACAAATAATTTACAATATATATGATGTTGGCTTCAAATCAAAAGAAATGGCAATGGTATCAACTGATATTTTTATGTAACAATAGTAAAAATAAAAAATAAAACCAGCAATAAAGCGATACATTCGCTTATTACTGGTTTTTTGCTACATTATTTTTTTCGTTTCATGAAGAATATTGCTATCATCACTGCGACTAGTGCAATGACTGCAATAATCCATATCATACTTGAGCTAGTTGAAGTTTTATCGCTTCCTTCATTCTTTTGCTGATCTTCTCGGAGTGTTGACGTTCCTTCATACTTGTTTGTTGTATCTTCCGTTGTTTGTTGTGTAGTCGAAGCGATTTGAATGTATTGTATTGTTGGTGCATCTGATGTCTGTTGTTCATGTCCATGATGGTGACCACCGCTCGTCGTCAAAATAGATTTTTCTAAGTTTTGACCAATCCAGCTTTCAGGGTCAGTTGAATCAGCAAAAATACGAGGATGCCCTGATAGCATATACGTTTTGCCTTCAACGATAACGCCCATGTTATCTCCTGTTACAACATCTTCAATTGTTCCTGTTGGTCCATAAGAAAAACCACCCATTTGAAGTAAAGTATGTCCACCCATATCCATATCTAGGTTTTCAGATAAAAAGGTAATATACTCTTCTTTTGTCAACGTTGCATCTGGTTTTTCAAATTCATATTTATTATGCAGTAATGCTGTATTAATTTCTTTATACGTAATGTCTCCCTCTAATGAAGAGACATATTCTTCATTTTTTGCTGCTTGGGCAAGCTCTTCCACTGTTGAACCTTCCAGACCGAAAAATGCTCCTATCCAAGCGGCAAAATCTTTACGGGATAAGTTCTCTGATGGGTTCAATGCCATATCGACACCATTATATCCAATAAGCCCTAAGCTTTGAAGGATCATAATTTGTTGTATGTTTTCTGAAGTTGCAGGGACATCTGTATAAAGCATACTTTTATCTGTCGTATGCGCAGAGGCTACTGCTGGCGCCATAAGTAGTGCACTCATTAATAGTAATAATATGTATTTTCTCAATTTTTACTCCACCTTCCATTACAATAGTATATCGCCTAATTGTGTTGAAAGTATGAAATCCGATAGGTATAATACTATTTTGTACAAATTAATTACAATTCAATGGGTTATAACATTGTAAGTGACTGTTTCGGTATTGATAAGGTAATAGTAATTCAAATTGATTTCGTTCGATCAAGCCAAATAAAAACCAGCAATTTAGCGATTAAATCGCCAATTACTGGTTTAAGTCATACTTATTTTTTTTACGTTTCATCAAGAAAATTGCTATAATAACTGCCACAAGTGCAATAAGTGTAACAATCCATAACGTGCTTGAACTTGTTGAAGTTGTATCAGCTGTTTCGTTTTCATTAGAAGATTTCTTCGTTTCTTGTTGCTGGGTTTCTTCCGTAACTTGCTGAGTAGTTGAACCTATTTGAATATATTGTAGTGTTGATGAATCAGACAGCTGTTCTTCATGTCCATGATCATCGCTTGTCCCTTGTCCATGATCATGACCGTGATCATCATGCATGGTTAAAATAGACTTTTCTAAGTTTTGCCCAATCCAGCTGTTTGGGTCAGTTGAATCAGCAAATATACGAACATGACCAGATAACCTATATGTTTTTCCTTCAATAATAATGCCTAATTCATCACCTGTTACTACGTCTTCAATTATCCCCATTGGACCATAAGAGAAACCGCCCATTTGAAGTATAGAACTTCCTTTTATATCTAAATCCAAATTTTTAGTTATAAAAGAAATATAGTCATCCTTTGTGAGCGTTGCATCTGGCTTTTCCAATTCCAACTTCTGTTGCAATAATGCAGAATTTATTTCTTTATACGTTATATCTCCTTCTAAAGTAGAGATATAGTTTTCATTTTTCGCGGCTAGAGCTAGTTCATCTAAAGTAGAACCATTTAGGCCCAAATAGCCTCCTAGCCAAGCTGTAAAATCTTTGCGTGATAAATTTTCTGATGGGTTCAACGTCATATCTATGCCATTATATCCTAGCAGTCCAATACTATGAAGAACCATTATTTCCTGTAAATTAGGCGTAGTAGCAGAAACATCTGAATAAAGCATACTTTTATCCATTGGATGTGCATAAGCTGCTGACGGAATGATGAACATTCCAATCATCAATATCATGAGTATAATTTTTTTCAAATCTTCCACCTCCTAATTCCTAGTATAAATACTATTTGTGATGAAAGTTTGAAATTTGATAATTTTATATTTATTTATGAAAAGGCTGTTACATTTTCTTTCTAGCTTCTAAATGGGCAATAGAACTATCCCCTTTTTCAGTTAAAAAGATAAGTGTTGGCATCTCCTACACGTGTCCGATTTGCTTTCGTACGATTTGATAATTTATCCGTAAAAAATGATAGTCCCAAAATACGCATCGTATGTACAACAGTCAAAGTTGTGTCAATTTTACTCCACCTTCCATTACCAAAGTATTTCTCTTAATTGTGATGAAAGTATGAAATCCGATTGGTTTAATCATTTTTATAATTTAAATTTACCAACTAGGTCATTTAAATTTTCTGCCATTTCCGCTAAATTACTTGAACTATTTTTAATTTCATCCATAGAGCTTGCAGCTTGTTCAATCGTTGCAGAGGTTTCTTGAATACCCGCTGCTGATTGCTCTGAAACAGCAGCAATTTCATCAACTGATTTATTAATATCCATCGTACTTTGAACAACTTCCTCTAACTTAGTAGACATTTGGACAATGCTAGATGACATGGAATAAACAGCATTGGCAATGTCACTAAATGTCTCATTAGTGGAAACGATTTGAGTTGTTCCTTTTGCAACCTCTCCATAGCCTTTTTCTAAAGATGTAGTGACAGTCATGGAATCATCTTGAATTATTTTAATAATAGTCGTGATTTCATTAATTGATGCGGATACTTGTTCAGCTAGTTTTCGGACTTCATCTGCTACAACGGCAAAGCCCTTACCATGCTCGCCAGCACGTGCCGCTTCGATTGCTGCGTTTAGCGCTAATAAATTTGTTTGGGCTGCAATTTCATGAATGACCGCAATAATTTTAGAGATTTCCTGTGTTTGTTTATTGAGCTCGTCAACCTTTTCAACCGAATCCTTCACAATAAAGTCAATGGTCATCATCTGCTGTGTAGAAGCTTCCATAAGCTCTTTACCTTCTTCGGTTAACTTCATTACAGATTCAGAGAACTGATAGACATCCTTACTACTTTGGTTGACGTCCGTTACTTTAGTTGAAAAGTCAGTCATGCTTGTCGCAACATCAGAAGCATTACTCGCTTGCACTTCTGTTCCACTCGCTATTTCTCCAACCGTATCAACGATTTGCTCTGTACCTTCTTTTACCTCTGTAGCTGATTGCATTAATTCCTCACTGTGTGTAGCCACTTCATTTGAAACAGATTGAATATGCTTTAACAAATCATTTAAAATTTGAGACATAGTGTTTGTCGCTTCAGTTAATTGCCCTATTTCATCCTTTGTTTTTACAATTAATGCAGGCTCACTTAAAACACCCTCTGTAATGCGTTGCATGCGTTTAGTAATTAAAATAATCGGCTTCGAAATAAGACGCGCACTAATTAGCGCTGTAATAATTGCAATGACGACTATAAGTATTCCAACGATAATACTTGCTGTTTGCTTACGCTCACCTGACGTAAGCAGGGAATCCCCTACCGCATTAATGGATTGTTTTCGTTGTTCTGCTAAACCTTCGTAACCTTCACGAATTTCTGTAGCTTTTGTATCCATTGCCGCTAAATTATGTACAGCTAATTCCACATTTCCTTTGTCATATACATCAAATACTTCTTTTTGGACATAGCTACTCCATTCTTTTGCCATTTCTGCATATTTGGTAAATTCCGATGATTCCGAAATAGATAAACGTTTTTGTTCATTTTCTAGGGCTCTTTCTACGTTTTCATTATAAATATTTATATATTTTTCATTACCAGATAACACATATCCACGTGCTGCTGCAATCCGTAAACCAATTGTTGATGCTAACTCATAATCAGTTATTAATAATTGTAATTCCTCATCTACAATTTGTTCAGTTGCCTTATTACTTTGCGAGATTTCATAAAAATTAAAACTAATATAGAAAACAATTACAGCTACTACAATACTAAATGCAAAAACAATTCTTTTGCCGATGGATTTAAAGTGCATTCTTCATTATCCCCTTATTTGATATAGTCATTTTTTTATCCCCTTCACTTTGCTAATGAAATATACTACTAAACCTTTTTAGACCTAATAAAAACAATCTTTGTTTACAATCAAAAAAATTTAACTGTATTGCACAATATTAGTAATCTATCATTTTTTATTTGCTTTAGGATGATTTTAGAATTTTTCTTAAATATAATTGAATAAATTAGTAGTTTCTTTGTGTTTTTAAGCATCCTTTTTACAAATTATTTTCCCAATTGGATTATAAATCTCGGTTATTACTAAGACTTTTCACCCGTTTTTTTATATTAGTAATGCTTAAAAACAAAATCTCCCATTTCGTTTTTAACACGAAACAGGAGATTTTGCTTGTACATGCAGACATCGTTTGCCTTATTTTCGTTCGATCTGATAATCTATACGCAAAAAGGGCAGTCCAAAAATGCGCATCGTATGCACAGCCGATAATGTTGTCTCATTTTTAGCAGTAATAGTAAAATGCTCATTTAAAGGAAGTCTAAATACATAGTGTTTCATTGCTAAATAAATGCCTGCATCCCCTCCATTGGAACTCGTTATATGTAAGTCCCCGTCTTTTTCATAAACATATAAAATACCTATCATTGTTGAAAAAGGGAGTGGTAAAGCAATATTCATAAAAGTTGTTTGAGCTGTCGTATGTTGTGAATAGATGGCCACAAATGTTGTTTGCTCATCGATCGTACGAATCCATGCTCGTGGCGCTTGTCGACCATCCTGTCGTTCATCTACTTTGACAATGACGCCATTCATCTCCACTTGCTTGCTTGTTAAAGGTAAATTAAGCTGCTGCATCCAACGACTAATACCTTGATAAATAAACGCTAGTGGTTTAAACCATGCTCGCCATTGTACGGAAGCAATTAATTGATAACAGTTGGTGTGTTCATAAAAATGAGGAATGACTGTAGGAAGATGACTCGTATCGACAAAATCTTGAAGCGCATCGACTAAACCAGCATGTGCATCTCCTGTTGTATGTAATTTTCCACGTATACGACTTACTGGAAAAGTATATGATTGATGTGTAGAAATCGGAACTTCCAAGCCCCATGCTATTACACCTATCAACCCAAACAGGAAGCAATTTACTAAGCCATGAAATGTTAGCATACCTGGTATACTGACAATGATAATGCCAGAGAAATTACCGAATGCGTAAAGTAAAGACCATACTATTGTAAAACATAATGCACCGTAAGATACCTGCAACAAAATACACTGTCTTTTTGGTAAACTTATCTTTAACGTAAGCTTAAACAACCAATAGATTGCAACTATGTAGAGCATAACGGACACAATTTCAATAATTGTTGAAAATGCTATTCCAAGTGCTACGAGCAGTGGGCCTGTCAGTAAAATTAAAACAACGATATTGTATCCTTTACTTTTATGTATCCTTCCAAACAAGCCAATGGAAATAGCTAATAAACATGCAGAATAGTGAAAATGAATAGCGGTTAACCACGTAATTAACGGAGAAAATCCTGTATCGATTTCCGCAATGTAAGCAAAGAACCACAGTCCTCCAATCAATATATATATGAGTCCAATATCAATAGCAATCTCAGCGATATTCACAAAACCCCTGTGTAAAAATCGTGTCACCCCTTGTAATGCAATAAACGCTGTATAAAGAACGTATACAATTGCTAAGTAAATTGCCAGCTCACTATCAGCTAACCAATGCAACAGTGTTACAGCAATCATCATCACACTCATAATTACATGACCCTTTTTATTGAAAGATACGACGATTTTTACCATTGCAGGCACTAATACAAGTTGAGCAAATGTAAGTAAAATTAAATAATTCGGTTGCTTACTAAATAGATAGCAAATAATAAAGAGTATCCATCCAAGGAATAACACTGGACTAAAGAGATTTTTGCGTAAATTCGCCAGCATACATCATTAACCTCCCTAAAAGTGGATTATGAATATTTACATGAATGGTAAAAACATTTTTGCTGTCATCATAGCCTTCCTCGACATTCACATGTCCTTCTAACATTTTAGGAATTTTACATTCTAGCTTAGACATAACAAAACGTTGTGCACCAGACCGTATTACTAATTTCCCCTCACGTGTTACAGAAAACAATAAGTCCGAATAGAAAAGAGCTGGTGAACCCAAATAATCCTTAACAACCTTTTTGACTGGATCTACTGTCATCCTTGCATCAAAATGCCTTGTCTTTTTACTCATAAAAAAAGTTCGTTCCCATTTCACTTCTAGTTCTCCATTAGGTAATTGGCGACAAATATTGCTTATTGTAAACGGAACATCCTTTCCTGATTCGGGAAATAAAAACTTAAACTTAGCTGCAACGATATAAAAAGGACGTATCCATTTCGCTCCTGATTGGATACTATGCATAACACCTTTTGCAGAAAAAGTTTGATTTAATGGCAATGCATAGCGCTGTTGGAGTTTCGGATGAAGTCTTTTATAATCTTCACCTAATAATGTTTGATAAATGGTCATCCCTCTTCCCCTCGCTTTCGTTTACAAGTTTTTGCACTAGGTAAATCTTTACTAAGTATATACCCGACAATGGATAATACCCATAATGCACCATTAAAGGTCACTGGATTAAATGGCGCCATCGCTATATTTATATTTACCCCTAACACGCATAATGTTAATAATGGAAACAAAATAATTTGTATTAGAAAGAGTAGCCGTTTTCCCCTTGGTAATAACCAGCAGAGTGCAAAAATCATTTCTATAATACCAATGCAAAAAACTAGAAACGGTAGATTTAGATTGGCACCATTCAGAAAAGTAAGTGATTCCTTTACCATCATCACTTCATCAGGATGCTGAACCATTACTTTTGGCACAAGACCATGGTACAGCCATATAAAGCAAAAAAATATACTTATAAACATTGTTAAAAAGAAACGTCGGTACTGGGTACTTGGATTTTCTCCTTGCTCAAGCCATCTTTTCAATACATCAAAGCTAAGTGCTGTTGCCCAGCCCATTATCGGACGAAATGCAAAATCAAAGAGTTTACCAAGTTTGCCAAAACGCACTTCATAATCATATTGCGTTAAAAATGTTAATCCATGATCTTTAGGGATGTACTTCCAGTATCCTTTTCCCTCTGCGATTGGCGATATTTTCTGTGGCGTCCCAAAATGCAAAGAGGAAATTTTCGAACCATCTTTTTTTATATGCTCCCCTTTGCTTTCCCCCCAACCATTCACTTTTACACCAGGCATTACTTTCGTTTCGTAGGTAAAACGTTGAGGCTCATTTGGATGCTTTTTATCTTCATATGTAATTTTAGTAAAGCGCAAATCCCACTTTTCATGAAGCTTCGGATTTTGGGTATATTTCCAAGCATCTTCAATTGATGCTTGCATATCAACCTCAACGTATATCGGTTTTTTTTTCATTCCATTCTCCCCTCAAGTAATGACTTAAAATTTAAGTCTTTTACATCTTTATAAGTCCTTATCGTGTAACATTACAATTTGAAGTTAGCGAATACATTTTATACTATATTTAACATTATAACAGTGAATTTCCTATGATTAACCCCGCGATTCAATAAAAAAAACAGCTTTCAAGATGAAAGCTGTTCACAGGGAGTGTCAGGCACTAAAACAATTCTAAAACAATTATTTATGTGATGCACTACTCATATTATGCACCAACAAACAACACAGCCTGTCCTATTGCAATAAAAAAGGCTTCATGCTGAATCGGGCTAGTATCTTCAATTTGGAGTGTAATATCAAAATGGGTTTCATGAAAAATTGCTTGCCAGCGTGCAATTGGCTGTTCATCCAATGTAAACACTGACCAGTCTTCCATTTCCTTATTCAGCATTATTTTAAGGTGACCATCTGTTATGATTAAATCTGGAATCATGATTTGCCAGCCATCATAGGCAATCATATAATCTTTACCTGTTAAAATGTCTTTCCCTTTAAAATGCACACGGCCCCGACGTGATATTTTTTTACATGTAAAAAGACGTTGCCCATCTTGTGCCCTTACATCAAATTGTACAAAATACCGATAATCCATCATACGGTCAAATACCTTTTTCAATCCGTTAGAGTATATCCGCTGAACATTTGAAGAGACTTGCCCTTCCTCATCCACTATTTGAACTACGTTTGTCGATTCAATCGCTGCGGGTTGCTTATATGTAAAAGTTCTCAAAATATTCGCTCCTTCAATGTCCGTTGCTTCTATTAAGCTAACACAAAATAAGCATCAAATACAATTTACCTGATGTATTTGACACTTATTTATCAAGGAATAGCGCTAGTATCTATTTATCCAGCTTAAATGTAATATCACCCACGCCCATTTCAGCGTTTATCTCTAATATAACATCTGCTTTTTCATATGCTTCATTGACAAAAATTCCTTTACCTTTAGCAATAAAGCCCTCCAAATTAATTGAGCCAATTCCTTTATCAGTTGTTATTTTTACGCCGACTGTAGAAGGTAAAATAACTGTAGTTTGACCAACACCTGTTTCAATATTCGTTTCGAAGCTTTTATTCCAATCGCCACCTAAATCAACGTATAAGTCGCCTACACCTGTTTCAATATCTAAGTTTTCAAGCTTTAGCCCACGTAAATCTAACTTTGCTTTTGATGCTCCTGTCTCTACAGAAAGATCCATTGGTATATCTTCATTCAGTTCGATATCCCAAAAGTTTTTAATATTGCCAAGTCCAATTTTAGTAGATCCTTTATGTTCGATGACTAAATCACCAGTTTTCCCGCGTTGTTTGTAGTGGACTTTTGGTGCTAGTTTCTTTATGTTATATTGAGCATTTCCTTCCATCCATTCCTTTGCACCTTTTGCAACCGTCAATTCGCCGACACCTAGATTTATTTCTACTTCTAATTTTTCTGCATTATCCTTTTTAACTGACAATGTATTTTCCTGTTCTTTTACTTTCTCTGGAATAAAAGAAAAACAACCTGTTAATATGAGCAACGAAGCACTAAATATTAAAGCAAAGCCTATCAATTTTTTCACTGTTATTTCCTCCTACATTATATTCTTCCATTAAATCCATTTTATCTGATATAAGAAAAATGAAAACGACCCTTAGCTTTAACTTCGACTAAGACTTGAGACGTAGTGGTTTTCATTCTATATGCTTGCCCTAGGCAAAATTTGAACCCTTCATCTTTTCTCTTAAAAACAGTTCTAGATGAAGGGTTCATTAAATTTGCTATTCATTGTCTGGCAAAAAAATTATGTCTGATGGTTCATATAAATTGTCCATAATACCATCTTCGTGAACAGCTCGTATTGTGATGTCTGATAAATCGACATTCGAGCGGTAAGGTACCGTAGCTAGCTGTGCACGATTTGCATTCACAAGCACTTCAATCTGTTCGGTATTCATGCTTACGATTAATTTCTCAATGTCATTTTCGTCAACAAGGGGAATCACTAAATATTGAATATCAAGTATTGCTATCACTCGCATCGTACCTTCAGAGCTTAAAAAACCGTAATCTAATTTATAGCCTTTCCCATCATTCTTGAAAAAAGAAATACCTTGCATGTTAGGCGTCGAAAAATAACTCATACGATATTGTTTGATAGTCATCGTATCAAAAAGACGCAAATCCTCTGTATTTCCTATTGACCATACCCCTGATTGTAATGTACTCACGATATCGGCTTCATTTGCTACATAATAGCGATAGCCAATGCGTTCAGTCATATTGCCGACAATTGCTAGTACAATAATCGTACTAAGCAACACCCACCATAGCCACTTTTTACGTAACGCATAGAGGACAAAGCAACAGCAAATGACAATTGCTACTAGCCCACCTATCATTAAAGGTTGCTGTAGGATTGTATAGTCTTTTTCCTTACCCGATTTTTCGGGATAATTTGCTGAGCCTGTTATTGCTGGCGCATCGGGTGATAAATGATCTATTTTAAATAAAAGTAAATCTAGTCCTATAAAAAGAATTACAGTTAAGCAGATTGTTAATAAAACAGGCATGAGGGAACGTTTTCTTTGTTGATGGATTTTATGAAAGGTTTTTGCTTGATTGTCTATTGAAAATGATCCTTCTTTATAGACAGTATTAATGGCGTTACGAATCTGATCCATATTCAAATCCCTCCTCCTGCAATGTCATGCCAATTAATTGACGTGCCCTTCTGAGTCTCGTTTTGACTGTATTTTCTTTCATCTTTAATGTTTCAGCTACTTCATTTAACGATAATTCCGCAAAGTGAAATAGTAATAGGACATCCTTGTATTTTGTAGGTAGTTTCTCAATAGCTGCAACTAACATAGTATCAGACTCATTTGTAAGTAGTTGAGCAACTGGATTTACTTCATTGCCCATTAAATTATTCCAATACTCTATAACTTGTATTTGTTTATAACGCCAACTAGATAAATAATTATGGCAATGGTTAATAGCAATACGATACAAATATGTTTTTACAGATGCTTCTTCACGAAATTGGTCCATTTTTTCATAATATTTTACGAATGTATCCTGCACTAAATCTTCGGCTACTGCCCAGTTTTGTACATATGTATAGCACACACGTACTAAATAATCGCCATACTGCGTCATCGCTTTTGTTAAGCAAGCATCCTTCTGAGTTTTCATCACTTTGCTCGCCCCCAATCCATAAAGCTTGTGATTTGTGCAAACCTCGTAACATGCACATTCATGATACACATTATAAAATAAATTTTATTTAAGGAAAATATTTATATTTTTTCTAAATATAGAGTAAGAACCGATTTGTAGTTAGACAACCGAATGATAAAAAAGTTTCATGAAAAAATAAATATTTTTTCATGAAACTTTTATTGACTTATAAATTTAGCTCATCTTTTTCTAAAAGTAACTTTTGCTGAAGGTTTCTGTATATCCCTTGTTTTTGCATAAGTTGCCGATGGTTACCTTGTTCAACAATTTCACCTTGTTGAATAACTAAAATTTGATCGGCGTTTTCAATAGTTTTCAGACGGTGTGCAATGACAAAGCTAGTGCGACCACGCATTAAATGCTGTAACCCTTTTTGAATATCGACCTCTGTTTGCGTATCTACGCTAGATGTCGCTTCATCCAATATTAAAATATCAGCATTTTCTAAAATGGCGCGTGCAATGGCTATAAGCTGTCGTTGCCCTTGACTTAAATTAGCACCGCCTGCCTGTACAGCTGTATCATATCGCGCTGGGAGATACTTTATAAAATTATGCGCATTCGCAATTTTTGCCGCTTCCTCCACCTCTGCATCCGAAGCATCTAGCTTGCCAAAGCGAATATTTTCACGAATCGTACCAGTGAATAAATAAGTATCTTGTAACACGACCCCAACGCGCTCTCGAATCGTTGCCATCTTGTAGTCCTCAATATTATGACCATCAATAAGAATTTCACCAGCATCCACATCATAAAAACGAGTTAGTAGGTTAATTATCGTTGTTTTCCCTGAGCCAGTCGGACCAACAAGTGCAATGGTGTCCCCTGCCTTAGCATGGAAATTAATATTTTTTAGAATAGGTTGATTTGGCAAATAGCTAAAGGAAACATGCTGAAATGCAACCTCCCCTTTCAAGCGTCGACTATCAATTGCATGCTTTTTATCCGCGACTTCCGATGGTTCGTCTAAAATTTCAAATACTCGTTCTGCCCCTGCAATCGCTGATTGGAACGTATTCAATAAATTCGACAGCTGATTCAATGGACGGAAAAATTGACGAGTGTATGTGACAAATGCCGCGATTATCCCGACAGTCACTACCCCTTTGACCGCTAAAAATGCACCAGTACCGATTACAACAGCTAGCCCTAAATTATTCATAAAGTTATTGATTGGACCTAATAAGCCTGATGTAATTTCTGCGCGTTGTGCTGAGTCGCGTAGGTTGTTATTTTGTTTACGGAACGATTCAATCGTTTGTTGCTCTTTACCGAAAAGTGTAAGTACCTCCGCTCCCGTAATCATTTCCTCAATTGTTCCATTCAGTTTGCCTAAATCACGTTGACGCGCTGCATAGTTTTTACTACTACGTTTAACAATTTGCTTTGTAGTGAAAACAATTAAAGGAATAATGATTAGTGTCACAATGGCTAATTGCCAGCTAAGTGAGAACATCGCAATACTAACACCGATTACTGTTAAAATGGACGACACGATTTGAGTCACACTTTGTGCCAATGCTGTATTTAAATTATCAATATCATTCGTTACACGACTCATTAAATCACCAAGTGCACGTTGATCGAAAAATTTCAGTGTTAATGTTTGCAGTTTTTTAAATAGGTCCAGCCGTAATGTACGAATTGTCTTCATTGCCACTTGAATCATGACATAAGTTTGTAGCCAAGTGAAAATTGATGCTACTGTAAAAATACAAGCTAGCACAATACCGAGTCGTATCGTACCTGCAACTTGCTTTTTCATAATATAATCATCAACAATATGTCCGATCAAATAAGGTCCTGCCAAACTTAAAAATGTAGAGGCGATAACAAAAAATATCGAAAAGAACAGCCCTACTTTTTGTTGTCTGATATATTGCCATACACGTAAAATTGTTGTTTTTTGGTTTTTGGCCTTTTCAGCAGGTCCACCCATACGTGGCCCACGTCCAAAATTCATTTGCTTTGGTTGATTTTGACTCATTGTTGTTCACCAGCCTTTTGCTGTGAAGCGTAGATTGCTTGGTATGGTTGGTTACTTTGTAATAATTGTTGATGCGTACCTTGACCAACAATTTCGCCATCCTCTAACACTAAAATAAGATCTGCCTGTTGGATGGAAGTAATTTTCGACGCGACGATAAATGTTGTCGTTTCTTGAAAATGTTCGCTTATCGCCTGCTGCACATGCTTTTCAGAAGCGCTATCAAGAGCAGATGTGGTATCGTCCAAAACTAATATAGTTGGCTGTCTTACAAATGCGCGTGTAAGGGCTAACCGTTGCTTCTGGCCGCCAGATAAATTCGTTGCGCTCTGTGATAGTTCATGCGCTAGCCCTCGTTCAAGCTTCTCAACAAATTCAGATGCACATGCCCCTTCGAGAGCCTGATTTAATTGTTCTTGTGTCGCTGCTTCCTTACCGAGACGAATATTTTTTTCAATTGAGCCAGAAAAGAGTAGCGCTTTTTGAGAGGTAAAACCAATATGTTCACGTAATGTGGTCAATGCATATTGATTTAGCGGTTTACCATCAAGCAGAATGCTACCACTAGTCGGATCAAATAGACGTGGTAATAGCTTTACAAGGGTCGATTTACCACTACCCGTTTTACCAATGAGTCCAACGGTTTGCCCTGCCTTCACCGAAAACGTTATATTTTTTAATACATCTTCTGACGTTTCATAATAACGATAGCTTACATTTTGAAATTCGATTGTTCCTTGAATAGACGAAGTAATTGGCTGTGCTGCTTCTTGCACTGCTACTTCCTTGTTCAGAACATCAACAATACGCTCGCCAGATGGAAGTGCACGAGCAATTTGCATTAACACCATACTGGAAGACATTAGCCCATTTAAAATAATTGTTAAATAGTTAATAAAAGCGAGAATTACACCAACTTGCAATGTGCCTGCTTCAACTTTAATAGCACCAAGCCAAAGTGCTGCAACAATTCCGAGGTTCACTACAAACATTGTAAACGGTACGAGCACACCTACAATTTGTTCAGCCGTAATAAAACGTTTTGTAAGTGCATCATTTAGATCTCCGAATTGCTCTACTTGATGTTTTTCACGACGAAAAGCCTTTACAACACGAATTCCTGCTAAATTCTCCTGCAGCTTCGTATTAACCCCGTCAATTGCCTCCTGTACTTTACGATATAAAACTCCAGAATACTTAGTGAAAAAATACATTGCGATAATTAAGATTGGTACAATTACAAGCAATATTGAAAATAACTCGCGTGCCGTTACAAACACGATGACAACCGCACCAATAAATAACAATGGTCCACGTACAAAAATACGAAGCGTCATCATAAACGCACGCTGAATACTTTCCACATCACTTGTTAAAATTGTAATCAGCTTGCCAGTAGTAAACGCATCCCGTTCTTTTGCCGAATAGGTCATCATTTTCTCATATAAAGACTGACGTATATCAGAGGCAAAATGAATGGCTGCCTTTGAGCTATAAATAGAGCACCCCAGCCCCCCTACTAATCCAAGTACAGCACTTATAAGCATGAAAATAAACATTTTAAATACATATGGATTGTCATTATTGGCAATCCCTGTATCAATCATATGTTGCATAATAGTTGGCTGGATTAAATCCATCGTTACCTCAAGCACCATTAAAAGGGGTGCAATAAGCGTAAAAAATTTATAAGGCCCTAAAAAGCGCCCTAACTGTCTAACTGCCTGCATTCTTTCGTCTCCGTTCCTTGGAAATCACATTCGCTATTCATTATAACTGAAAATCATTCCCAATTGGCACATAATTTTTCGAGTCACGTAATATATACCTCTGCTTAATAAACGTTACCCCCTTTTTTACATCGTTTCCTGAATCAACAAAATGACAAAAAATAATCATCTTCAATATCCTTTTTCAGTTAATATTCAGTTCATAAACTTAGTGTATTATCCGTTTATGAATAATTTTTTGAAGAAAAAAGAAGGGCATTTCTATGAAAGTTCATTACTATGCAAAACTTACTGTGACTTTATGAAGGAGGAATAATTTTGGAAGAAATGAACAACAGAGCAGGAATATTGCGCAACCCAGAATGGGCCATCGAAGCAAAAGGTTTAGTTAAAAATTTTGGCGATCATCGGGCTGTTGACAGTGTAGATTTAAACGTCCGTGCTGGCAGTATATACGGTGTGCTTGGTCCAAATGGCGCAGGCAAAACAACAACAATTAGAATGCTGGCAACCCTTTTACGCGCGGATGCTGGTACAACACGCATCTTCGGCTATGATGTGGTGAAGGAACCACATATTGTTCGTCAATTGATCGGGGTGACAGGTCAATATGCTTCAGTAGATGAGTCGCTTAGTGCTACAGAAAATTTAATTATTTTCTCTCGACTACTCGGACTAGGGCGTGCTGATGCACGGAGGAAAGCTGCTGAACTGTTAGAAGAATTTGGTTTAACAGATGCTGCAAAACGTCCATTGAAAAATTTCTCTGGAGGTATGCGACGAAGATTAGATTTAGCAGCAAGTCTCATCGCTCAGCCTCCATTAATTTTCTTAGATGAACCGACAACGGGATTAGATCCACGAACACGTAATCAAATGTGGGATACTATTCGTCGATTGGTAGATATGGGCTCAACCGTACTTTTAACAACCCAGTACCTTCAAGAAGCCGATGAATTGGCAGACAGAATAGCTGTTATTGATCATGGTCGAGTAGTTGCTGAAGGAACAGTCGATGAACTAAAAGCATCAGTCGGTACTTCAACACTGCATTTAAGCATTCAAAATCCAAACGATATTAGTGATGCTCGTCAAATAATTGAACATGTACTTAAAGTTCCTTCAACGATGACTTCTAGTATAGGAAAGATAACCGCCCCAATGACGAACGCGGACCTCGTTACAGATTTACTTATTGCCCTCAGACAAAAAGGAATCTTATTAGACGAGATGAGTGTGCAAAAGCCAACATTAGATGAGGTATTTCTAACGATTACTGGTCATGGTGTACAGGACAATACTTTTTCAGAGGCTAATGAGGTAGGTGGTGCAAAACGATGAAAAATTCAATGATAAAACAACATGGCGTACGCCAGCTGCCCAACAGAACGAGCTTACGTCAATCACTAAATAATTCATTAACAATGGCTTATCGCGGCATTTTGAAAATTAGACGCACACCTGAACAATTATTTGATGTAACATTACAGCCGATTATTTTCACTTTAATGTTTACGTATATTTTTGGTGGTGCCATCTCTGGTGACGTTCAAAGTTATTTACCAGTTATTATTCCTGGCATTTTAGTGCAAACAGTTATTACGACCTCAATCGTTACTGGTGTTCAATTACGTGAAGATATGGATAAAGGGGTTTTTGACAGGTTTAAATCTTTACCGATTGCACGTATTGCCCCATTGGCTGGTGCGTTACTAGCTGATACGATTCGATATACAATTGCAACTGTCTTAACGTTTTCGATGGGTTATATCATGGGATATCACCCAGAAGGTGGTTTAGGTTTTGTTGTGCTAGCAGGTCTTCTTGTCATCGTTTGTGCTTGGGCTATGAGTTGGATTTTTGCCTTCTTTGGTGTCATTGCACGAACTGCTTCAAGTGTACAGGGAATTTCAATGCTCGTATTGTTTCCGCTGACGTTTTTGTCCAACGCTTTTGTACCAGCTGAAACATTACCAAACTTCTTGCAATGGTTTGTGAAGATCAATCCTATTTCTCATCTAGTCACTGCTGTCAGAGAACTAACTAATGGTGGCACTGTCGGTTGGGATTTAAGTGCGTCTCTTATCGGAGCTGCAGTTATTGTAGCAATTTTCGCACCAATTACGGTCCGTGCTTATATGCGTAGAACTTAAAAAATTTCTTGTATCATAGTAACTCAAATTGGCTTCTTGTAGCGTGACTATTTACTGTACGCATAAAACTATGCCGCAACCCTCGCTTCTTCTGCGGGTTGCGGCTTTACAATTTACGAATTTTCAGAATCGTTTTAGTGACTGGCACTTTTCAAAATTTCGAGTAAACAATGTTTGTGCCAAATGCTCTTTTTCTGGATGTATGCCTAATAATATTACAGCACAAGGTCCAGCTGATTTCTCAATATCCAACGAAGTTTTTACTTCGGAATAACCGAAAAGTCGTGAAAATTCTGCTTGTAGTCCTTGCGAGCCTACTGGCCAAACTTGCTGTACAATTTCTTCCCGCCATGCACGAAATATTGGCTGGAGCTGTGCAACATCTTCAGGTTGTTCAAGCACTTCTTTGCCGACAAGTGGTAGTCCATACGTGTACCACATCAGTTTTTCACATTGAACAGGTATTTTTTGATGTACCTGACCTAGCATTGTGATCGATAATCCCGATTGCAATGTTGGCATGTTCGATTCTGAACTACCAGCTATCGGAGGACAAAGTAGCCCTACTTCTTCAAAAACTTGTTCAATTCCCGCGACATAGCGTGTCCATGATGCATCGCCCGAAAAGTTAGCAAGAATTATATGCATAGGTATCGCTCCTGCTGCAAGCTGCTCTAAAAATGTAACACGCGCTGTTAAATAAGCTGTTAACTTGTCAGATGCAAAGACGATATCTTGTGATTTTTCACCAATTGCTGCTGCATTGTCCGTTGTAGCAATAAGTTCCCCTACTTTTACTGCATTTCTCAATTCACTCGCCCCTCCTTACGGACAAACACTTTCGAGAGAATAGGCATGACAACAGCGACAATAACAAGATTAATGACTGTTGCCATGAAAATACTAGCTAACGAACCCCAGAAAAATGCTGGGCTAATAATGAAATAAAAAGGAATTGGCGCAATGACACCATTTAGAAAAAGTGCTACTGGCCATTTCCAAAAATGCATGCCTCGTTTGTGCATAACACCAAATATCCAAACGACAAGAAACATTTCAGCGGCAATAATAATATGCAAAGGTCCATATGGAAACCCAGAAGTCATCGCTGTAATAATATGTCCGATGAACCCCGCTGTCCCTGCTAGAGCAGGTGACAAAAACACTACACTCAAAAATGCTGGCGCTGAGTCTAATGCAGCCGATGATACGATTGATGGGATTTTAATGACTGCACCAACAGCACAAATCGCCGCTACCATCGCTGTGAGTGTTATAATCATTAATTTTTGTCGATCCATTCCATTTCCTCTTTTCTAAAAATAGTGAATGCCCCTCTCGGGAATTGTATTTAATCTTTTAATTATTTTATACGTTCTGCAATGCCATACCAAATACGGTCAACTTGACTTGCTTCTGCAAATAACGCCTGATACAAACGACCACAAGTGTCTCGCAATAGTCGTACCTGTTTTTCCATTGGCACAACGCCACGCCCCATATCGGTAACAATAATATACAAAGGACAGCTTTCTTCAAGAGTTTTAAGGTTTGCCAAAATATTTTCGACAATCACCTCATCCTCCTCAAGATTTTGCTTAATGAGCCATTGTTCAAGATTTTTAATAATCAGTGCATCACAAGTAGGTGCAACCTCTGGTATAAAACCATCTATCACTGCTATTTTTTGCTCCTTAAGCAACTGTGTTACATAGGCGGTTTTTCCATTATAGGCTCCTCCGATAAAGATACGCATCTCGCGCCCTCCTTCCAAGCCGCTCTAGCAAACGTTAATGTATACATTCGATCATGTGGTACTTGATATGACCAGAAAGGCTTTTGTTGTGGTGCAAATGCTACAAGTAACGCTCGTACAACTCCACCGTGCACGACGAGATAATAATCGTCATTATCTTTTGGTAATGCCAAAAACCCCGCAATCACCCGATTACAAAATAAATCAAACGGTTCTCCGTTTGGTGGTGATATAACAGTCGGGTTATCTAGCCATGTACAGTAACGTATGTCCGACTTTAATTCATCATATGTTTTACATTCAAAATCACCGAAATTAGACTCCCGAAATCTCGCATCTGCAATATAGCGAGCGTTTGGAAAATAACAAGATGCCGTTTCTTGACACCGACGTAAGTCACTGCCATATACCTTTTTTACACCATCATTGAGTATAGGAAGCGTCGTAGCATTTGCTAATGGGGAATCTGTCCAGCCAATATATCGCTTCTCTAGATTTTCTTTAGTTGGCGCATGTCTCATTAAGCGAACAGTAACAATGTCACCCATAATACTACCTCCATTCCTTCAATGGATGCTCCCAGTAAATCTCCTGATACCCCACCGAAATTGCGTACTGTAAACTGACGAAATAATAAAAAGGCAGCGACAAGTACTGTAATAAGCACGAATGGCAAGCTTGAAAAGCCTATTACATAAAATACGCCACAACTAGCAAGTAATAGTGTCATTATCATAAAACAAGCTAAAACACGATGGTTTAGTTGTGTTTTAAAAAAATAGGCAAGTCCTTTTTCCTTCGAGCATTGTAAAGATAGAAAATAAAAGCTCATCCCTACCCGTGTCAATAAAGGAATAAAAACAAGCATCCACAAGGCTAGTTTGTTCTGTACAAAAAGTTCATGAAGCACAACAAATTTCCCTAGTACTAAAAATAAGACAGACAAAACACCGAATGCTCCAACACGAGGATCATCTAAAATTTCAAGACGCTTCTCGCGATCTCGATACGAAAAATAAGCATCTCCCATATCGATAAAGCCATCTAAATGCAAGCCGCCTGTAAAAAACGCGAACAGCCCAACAATCATAAATGTTAATAAAAGTTCACTGCTCGATGTCCATTCTGATAAACTAAAGATTATCGCTGCAACGACAGCACCCATAAGTGCACCAATCCACGGTAAAAAGGCGAACATCCCCGTAATTGTTTTTTTAGATAGAGGAATCTCTTTATGTACAGGCAAAACCGTAAAAAATTGAAATGCGAGCAATATGCTATGCCAAATAGTTTTCATTGCCTTGCCTTCTTTCTTGTAAGTTATCTTCAATTTTCTTGCACACAACACTAAGTTAGTTGCTACACATCTAATTCATTGCTCACTTATTTCCATTTCTTAACGATACCATAATTAATCTCATATGCCTCGTACGCGACAGAAACGAACCATTGATGTAATGTACCGAGCATTTGCCTGTACAATTCGACCTCTTCGTTTTCATATGGCGGTTCATCAAAAAGCTCATTAGAAACGACAAAAAGCGTCACCTTTTTGTCAAGTAACGTTTGCACTGAACTTTTCATATTCCTCAGCTTTTCCTCTAAACAACCAGGCTTCTCCACACAAGGCGTGCCTCGATCAAACCCCTCATAAAAGGCATTTGTCAGCCAAGTCGTTACACAGTCCCATAGTACGACATCGCCCTCAACTAAGTTATCGAAAACATTCTGTATTTGATAAGGTGCTTCAATCGTATGCCATGCAATCGCTTGTTTTAGCCGATCAGACTGGTGTCGAGCTATGCGTTTTTCCATTTCAACGTCCATTGCCACACCTGAAGCTATATAAATAAGTCGTTTATGGATTGAGTTATTATGTTGATAGTGCAAAACAGCTGCTTTCTCGGCAAAGTGAGACTTGCCACTGCGGACACCACCTGAAATAAAAATTAGCGGCACTGTTCTCACCTCTCTATTGTAAATGTTGTGTACTGCCTATTTCCTCGATATGCCAACTTTCTTCTAATCGATCTATGATTGTTACGCTAGTTCCTTCGATGTATGGTGCTGACCATAGCTGATCAATACCACGCCCTAATATTGCATTAATAATGCATTTAATTGTAACTGCATGGGACACAATTAAAATATGTTCATGTGGATAAATTTTTGCAATATTTTTTAACGTATACATGGCGCGTTCTGTCACTGCACCAAAGCTTTCCGTATGCGTTGCGACGAATTGTGCTGGATAATTTGTATACAGCTCGTAGTCAAATCGATTTGTTGCCATAATGTCCTCAACAGTTTTCCCTTGCCAATTCCCTAAAAAAATTTCACGTAAATCGTCCTCATAGTGCATTGCAAGTTCTCGACCAGCTGTTAAATAGCGAGCTGTTTCTCTTGCACGTTCACTAGTGCTACTATAAGCAACTGTAAACGGAATATCGATTAAATGTTCTGCAAGTTTTTGGGCATGTAAAATGCCCATTTCTGACAAAGGTGAATCTAACCACCCTTGTAATCGTTGCTCCTTATTCCATACTGTTTCCCCATGTCGAACTATATAAAAAGTCGTCACTTTTCTCACCCCTTATTTGCTTTAAACCACGCTTGTAAACAGTTTTGTAAATAGGTCATCGCTGTTACATCCTTTATTCCAATTCGGAACCATTCCCCGTTTAAGCCCTTAAAATTTTTTGTATGTCGCAGGACTACCCCTTCAGCTAAACAATAGCTGAAAAATGTATCAGCTTGCATACTTTCGGGCAATGAAAAGCAAACATAATTCGTAACACTATTCGTTACCAAACACCCATTTTCTATTAAAAACTGCTGTAACCTTTCCCTTTGTTTCGTTGCATAGCTAATGGCTTGCTGACAGTATTCATGCTCGTCCAGACAACCTGCACCAATAACGAGTGCAAATGCATTGAGATTCCAGTGAGACAGCATGGCTTTTAACTCACAAACAATGGTCTTGCTCGCTATTAAATAACCTAGTCTTAATCCAGGAATCGCATACATTTTCGTCATCGACCGAACGACAATTACATGTCCATTATTAGCAACAAAGCCAATTAACGAATAGGCTTCATTGACCCAGTCGATAAATGCCTCATCAAAAACGAGCTCACAATCTACTTCCGCTCCATATGCTATTAAGCGCAGCAGGTCCTCTTTCTTCGGTAATACACCTGTTGGATTATTAGGCGTACAAATATATAATGCATCTGCAATAACCATTTCTTGATAAAGAAGCTCCATCGGTAATGTATAGTGAATAAAATCATCGACTACAACCGACACAACGTCTGCTCCCGCTGCCTTTAATGTTCGTTCGTATTCAGAAAATGTTGGATGCACAACTATCACACGTTTGTTGGCATAACGTCTTGCTAAAACGCTAAATAATTCGGACGCCCCATTTCCTAAGACGATAAAATCTTTTTCAATGTGATGGAATTGTGCCACCTTTGTTAAAAAGGGCTCTCCATCTGGATCTGGATAACGCTGAATTAATGGATAAAAAGTTCGCCAACGTGCCTCAACAAATGCAGGAGGCCCTGCAGCATTTACATTTTCACTATAATCATAAACCTCTGTAGGCATCGTTAGCCCAAGCTGATGATAGACATTTTGCGGATTTGCTCCATGATTAGGTAATTGCAAAAATGAACACCTCCATTGCTAACATAACGAGCGTAAAGAGCACTGTAGCTACACGCATATGAATAATAGAAGTTGCAATATGCTCCTTCGTTAACGGTACGTACTTTTCACCCATAGTCGCCCTGTATGAAGCAACTCCTTGATATGTATTTTTCCCACCTAGTTGAACACCTAGCTGAACGGCTGTTGCTGCTTCCAAATAACCACTGTTTGGACTTGGATGTTTTTTCGCATCCTGTGCCCAACGTTTTAAACGTTTGCCAAGCGTTACAGAAGTTTCATTTTTTGTTCCAAGTACCATTAATAATCCCGTTAAACGACTTGGAATAAAATTCAGGACATCATCAAGCTTCGCTGCGAACATTCCAAAGTCTTTATATTTTTCATTTTTATAGCCAATCATCGAGTCCAACGTATTGACTGCCTTATAACCCCATAAGCCAATGGCACCAAATAAAAACGCATAAAAAAGTGGTGCAGTTACACCATCACTTGTATTTTCAGACACCGTTTCAACAACGCCACGAACAATTTCATCCTCATCAAGTCGTTCGGTATCTCGTCCGACAATCCACGATAACTTTACACGCGCTTCTGCAAAATCCCCTTTTACGAGAGGATCATAAACAGCTAAAGCTGCTTCCTTTAAGCTGCGTTGAGCCAATCCAATACCTATTAGTATTCCTTCTACTAGAATACCAAACACGATGCTTACTTGATAACTGACTATTAAAATAATCGTTACTACAAACATCGTCGTACCAACAACAGCAAGCGCCATAACCATGCCACGCACTTTGCGCATTTTACCCCTGTTCCATAACGTGGTTTGTGCTTGAATTAGTTTACCAATCCAGCGTACAGGATGTGGCATTTTAGGAGGGTCCCCGACAACTAGATCAAATAGTAAGCCAATAATACAGGCAATCATTAATAAAATCATTGAGGATTCGCCTCCTTATCTTGTTGATATTTTTGAATGGCCTCTCGCATCGTTTCATAAACACCATGGCCAATTATTTTCCCTAACATTGTTATAGGACCTGCGTATTGATGGAAATCGCCCTCTTCTGTTGATGCAATGAGTAAACTATCCGTCGATGTGCCAGTTGCTTGTGTACCAGTTGTAGGGTCTACTATATTTTCATCTATAAGTGCCTTCACTTTTGCCTCTGTTGTTGAAATCATCGCTTGAAATAATGCCTCATCCGATAGTTTTCCATTGATCAGTACCCATGTATTAATAGTTCCTGCGTGATACTGCTCTTGACGATGGAATGCACGTGTAATATCGACTGCATTTCCTAATCCCGCTGTAATCATCACGACAAGATGAATACCTTCATATGTAAATTCACGAATAATTGCAAAACATGCATTAACTGCTGTCATCATGGCAACCGTATTGCTAATAGGGTAGCCCTCTAATTGCAAAAAAGAACGTAACTCCTGGTGTGGTTTACGTTCATCATATGTTTTAGGCACAGAACGATTTAGCAGATGTGTATAATAACCAAAACCAGGATTATGCATTGCTGATGATACAACTTTCATCGGCGTCGCTGTTTGAAAAGCAACATACTGATCCATTATTTTTATATCCTCTTTACGAACGATTGTCATCTACTCACCTCCTATAATCTTTACTAGAATCACTCATTTATCTTTTTATGGAGCTCGCATGTAAAAACCTTACTACAAATAAAAAAACAAATTCTTACTAAGAAGAATTTGTACTGTTCATTCTTAAATTATGAATACACTGCAAATTTGAACCTTCTGAATTTTTCGTATAGTACAGAAGCGCAACTTCATCGTACTGAATATATTTATTTTCTTAAAAATTGTATCATAACTTTGTCGTTTACAACATTCATTTTCATGATATTTTTCTTATTGCTTTTGTTTTAAATTTTTAAATCGAATAATTGATCCTGCAATAATAAAGACCCAACCAATACCAACAAAAACAACTTTCATCGATTTCGTCGATGCTGGTAATATGTCCATAATTGTTAAACAGACAAATAAAATCCCAATTACAGATAATATCATTCCCATTGAAAAACTTTTCAAATCTATGCCCTCCTATCTATGTACGCAATCGATTTTACAGCATTACTGCATAAAAGAAAACTCTATTCCTTATAGTATTGTTAGAAAAATCATCCATCGTGAAAATTACAATAAAAAAATGAAAAAGCTGCCTCCTAAGCTATAAACTCATAGCTAAGGGAGACAGCTCCTTTTTATGTTAGATAATTTTAAAAATGGTTTTTAATAAAACTATCGTATATTATCCACTCATGCTTGCACTTGTGCAAAAAATTCTCCATATAGCGCTTGTAAAATACGGTTTTCAAATTCTTGAAGCACACCGAATACAAGACTAACTTCAGACGAACCTTGGTTAATCATTTCAATATTTGCTCCAGTTTTTGAAATGGCTGTTGCAGCCCGTGCTGCAAGACCTGTGTTATTACGCATACCTTCTCCAACAATAACAATCATAGAGAAACCATGACGCATTTGAACATCATCCGCTTGCAATTCATTTTTCACACGCGTCAGTATACGCGCTTCATTTTCTGGTGTTAGTTGATTAGATCGCATAATTACTGAAATATCATCTAAACCAGATGGCGTATGCTCATAAGAAATATTCTCATCTTCTAAAATTTGTAGAAGCTTACGACCGAACCCTACTTCACGGTTCATTAAATATTTAGACACATATAACGTTGAAAAGCCACTGTCTGCCGAGATACCTGTTACCGGGCGACCTGTAGCAGGACGACTCGGTACAATTCGAGTACCTGGGGCTGATGGATTATTTGTATTTTTTATGTTAACTGGCACCCCAATCTTATAAACAGGCATTAGTGCTTCATCATGGAAAACAGAAAAGCCTGCATAGGATAATTCGCGCATTTCGCGATACGTAATTTCTTTAATTTCAACTGGATCATTCACGACTTTCGGATTCGCAGAAAATACACAATCTACATCCGTAAAGTTTTCATAAAGCTCCGCTTCAACAGCTGCTGCTAAAATAGAGCCTGTAATATCCGAGCCACCGCGATCAAACGTACGCAATATGCCCGCTTTAGTGTAACCGAAGAAACCTGGGAAAACAATAATTTCTTTTGTATCTTTTAAAGGCGCTAAATTTGAATATGCTTCAGGTAATGCGAACGTACGCTCAGGTAGATCATTGACAACCAAACCTTCTTTTGGACTTACATAACGTGCAGGCATACCGATAGAGTTAAAATATGCAGCGATAAGCTTGGCGTTGTTATCTTCTCCAGCTGCTTTTAAGCTATCAATAAATAATTCTTCATTTGAAGTATCACCAAGCACACGTTCACGTAGGTCTTCAGCAATTACGTCACAAATTGTATTATCCAGCTGCAATCCATCAGTTATAGACTTGAAACGGTTCACTACTGTTTGAACTTTTTCTTCTGTATTTTCATTTTTTAGTGCCGCATTTGCTAAATCAATTAATAAATCAGTTACTTTTATATCATCACCAGAACGTTTTCCTGGTGCTGAAACGGCTACGATTTTGCGCGCCGGATTAGATTTTACAATGTTTGCTACTTTTTGAATTTGTTCTGCACTTGCTACAGATGTTCCACCAAATTTACATACGATCATATCTATCAAATCCTAACCTTTTAAAATAATGTATTCCTCCAAAAAACAATTGAATGTACACAGTGTACAAATTATCGTTCTCTACGTCAATACAATTTAAAAAATTCACGCAATTTATCAATAGAAAAATGGACAATTTTCGCACTGTTTGATTTATTATACGGATTTCATATGAAATAGTTAAGGTTTTTATTAATTTTTTTCGTATATATTACATAATCATAAAAAATTTCGTTTGAACTAGCTTAATTCAGCTATATGTTCAAAACGATCAATGTTGTATAAGCCTCTGCAAACTTCTACTCGTCATCTTCTTCGAATAGCATGCCACAGCTTGCTCCCTTTAATTAGCTAACTGCACCTAATTCCTTGTATACAATGGAGAAATACTTATCCCCATTATGATATGCGGCAAAAATCATTATGTCTGTGTTTTTTGATAAAGAATGGGCTGTAAAAATCGCAAAATGCCACCCTTACAAAGGATGGCATTTTTAACGGTGCGCGTTAGCTTTTATTCTTCTTATGAGTAGTCTTCTATTTATCTTTCACAGCATTAGAAAATTCATCCCAGTCTTTCTTCTATTAAAGAAGGAAACGCTTTCTTTTATGAGTCCTTACTTGTAATTGTTTCTCTATTACCATTGGAACGATAAAGTGGAAATTAGTTTTTTACTGCATGTAAATAGTGAATCGTTTCAAACGCTTGTAAGTTATCATTTCGATTAGCAAAATATTGATTTTGAATTTCTTGAGGTGATAAGTGTTCATAAACTAACAATTGTTCATTTGACAGTAATCGCTCTAAATCTACTAGGGATGATGCGTAACTCATTTGTTCTCCTGAGGCTTTAGCCATCTGTAGCATGTTTTGTACACGATTAAAAATACCAGCCTCTGTAAACAAGCGCTCATCGGCAAAATCAAAAATAATGGAACTACCTTTAGGCAAGTCTTTAAAAAACAATCTTAGCAATTGCTGAAACACTTCTTTTGTTAAATAGTACGAAACGCCAAGCAGCGTAATAACCGTTTTCTTCGATAAATCAAACCCTGCTGCAACTAACTTATCGAGTGATAATTCCTTCATGAAATCCATTGCTACAAAATTCAAATGTGGAGGGATCGTATGCCCTGCTTGTTGTAAACGTTCTATTTTAAAACGTTGAGTAGATGGGTGATCTACTTCAAATATAGTTATATTTGTCAGTGTATCGTGCCGCCAAGCAAACGTATCTAAACCTGCACCTAAAATGATATATTGCTCCGCCCCAAGTTGGCATTCATGCAACACAACATTTTCTGCGTATGCGGCTCTCGCAAGTGGTGTTGGTGATAGTTGAATTTGTGTGACCCATTTTAATATTGCTTCATGTTGATTTTTTAGCTTTTCGGCCATATCTGAACTAAAAAAAGCAATGCCATTCGCCATATTGGTTGATATAGCTTTATATTCTTCCGCTAATAGGAAATCTTGCGCGATGTAATCATTGAAAATAATTGGACGATCTTCTTTTGCATGATACGCTCGACTAAATGCAGCAACTAGAGAAGTTAGACTTGATTCATTATTTTTCACAGTAAACACTCCAATAAAAAAAGATTCCCCTGGCCAGGAGAATCTTATTCTATCACCTTGATTTATAAATGTAAATTATAGCATAAAAAGATTTTTTGTCAAATATTTAGACTTATTTTGTGCCGAATTGATGACTTTGTGCAACTAGTTTTCATTATTTTTTGCATTAAAGTCAAATTCAATTTTGCCATCAACAAAACGCAATGCAGCACTAAACTGTTTTCCACTCTTCGCTTTAAACCCCTTAATTTCGGCAGTTTTCCCACTAGTACATAAATCTCTAATCGTTTTTTCCGTAAGTTTTTTTCCTAATAATCTTTCTGGGAATGTTTGTTTACAACCATTTTTATACGCTGAGCAGCCATAAAATTTTTTTCGTAAACCGATTTTGCCGACTTTGCATGTTGGACATGTAACGATATCTTTCGCAACTGGCTTTACAAATTGCTCCGCTTCAATCGTTAACGTGTTAATTTTATTCGGCACTTCACCGATTAGTTGATGAATAAATTTGCCAATGTTATCGATAAAATGTTTCGCTGACCCTTCACCACGCCCTATTTTTTTCAAATAAATCTCCCATTTAGCTGTCATCGAAGGACTAGAAAGCAAAGTTCCTTCAATCGCTCTGCATAGCAATTCTCCTTTAGGTGTGATGCTTACAATATTTTTCTTTACCTCGATAAATCCATGCTTTTTAATCGTCTCGATAATACCACTTCGAGTTGCCTCTGTTCCAATACCTTCAACAGAATTTAAAATTTCAATTTCTGTCTCATCTTCAACCGATTTACCACATGTTTTCATCATGGTAATTAACTGCCCTTCCGTATAGGGCTTTGGTGGAGTTGTCGTGCCTTCAATAATATCGACTTTGCTTTGTACTATTTCGCCTTGGGTCACAACAGGTAGTGCCTCCTCACGGTTTTGAGGCTCCTTATCCGCAGAAAAAAGCGTTTTCCAGCCTTTCACAAGCTCCGTTTTCCCTACCGATTTAAATTCTAAATTTTTCACATTTGTTAAAATCGTTTTTTCATCATATTCATAATCTTGATGAAACATCGCAAGCGTCGTATTTAAAATTTCAAAATAAATATTTCTTTCATCGACCCCCATCGATTGCAACGCTTTTTCTGTTGGGATCTTTTTTGTTGGAATTATGGCATAGTGTTCCCCTACATTAGAACTGTCAACATAGCGTTTATTTTGGGCTCTAACAACAGGTGCAAATGACTGTTGAATAAGTTGTTGGTATTTTTGTAAGGAATCTTTTAAATAATCGTATTCATTATGCGTAATAAGTTGCGAATCTGTACGAGGATAAGAAACTAGCTTCTTCTCATACAGCGACTGTGTGAGCTTCAGCACGTGCGCAGGACTATATTTCCAACGTTTATTTGCTGTTGCTTGCAAAGTGGATAACGCATGCAATTTAGGTGGCTGGATTCGCTTTGTCTTATTGGAGACATTCGTAATTTGACCACTATCCATTGGCTGAATTCCGTGATGCATCAATAATTGCTCTACTTCTTCTCTCGCTTTTGATTTAATTTTTGCTTTCCCTTTATACATGCCATTTTGGGCTTTAAATAGACCTTCAACTTCATAAAAGTTCTCAGGTTTAAAATTCTCGATTTCTTGTAATCTTTTATAAATTAAATATACTGTAGGCGATTGCACGCGCCCAATTGAAATGCTGCCATTAAACCCTTTCTTTTGCAGCAATAGTGTATATAAACGACTACAGTTCATCCCAACAAGCCAATCGCTAATTTGACGTGTTTTCGCTTCTTGGTACATGAGCAAATCTCGTTCATTCGTTTGCATATTTTGAAAACCTTTTCGAATTTCATCGACCTCTAAAGAGTTAATCCATAAACGCTTGACAGGCTTTTTTACTTTCGTCATTTTATAAATGGAATAAAAAATATTTGAACCTTCACGTTCCGCATCGCAACCATTATAAATCATTGTCACTTGAGGATCGTGGAAGATTTTTTTAATCGCATTAAACTGTGCATACATATTACTAACAACTTTATCTTCATATTTTTCAAGAATAATCGGCAGCGAATCTAATGACCACTTCTCCCATTCCTTTTTATATTCTTTAGGTTCCTTTAATTCGACGAGATGTCCAATTCCCCAACTAATTACTGCTCCCTCGGGAAATGTAGAACATGGCTCCAACTCAATATACGTTTTCTCTTTATGTTTAATTTTAAATGCTTCTGCATATGCTCTTGCCTGCGATGGCTTTTCAGCTAATATAGCAATTTTACCCATTAAGTGATCACATCTTCTTTTAAATATTTGAATAGCGTTTTTATAAAAACGGAAAACTCAACTAATTAAATTAGTTGAGTCAATAAAATACCATACCACTATTTTACTTTAAACAAATTGAAATATCTAATGTCTTCATACTAGAAATACCATTCAGTTAAATACTAAATGTCAACTTATCTGGTAGCGGCAACATATGGTAGTATTATAAAAGGAGGGATGGATATGTTTTTCTTTACTAAAGAAGAAGTATATATTGGATACTCCATGGAAGAATTATCGAAGATAAGAGCCATTTTAAACAGCGAAGGCATCAAATTTACCTATAAAGTCATTGATTCTTCAACACAGTGGATAGGATCTGGTACAAGGAGAGGGAACTTCGGTAGTTTCGGAATGAACAGTAAATATGAAAAACAATATATTGTTTCTGTTAAGAAAAAAGACGCAGAGCATGCGAAATATTTTGTTCATCGTGCTTTGAATGCATGAGTTATACTTTTATAGGTTGCTATATAGAAAAGCTCTCCATCTCATTTGAGATGGTTTTTTTCATTACTTGCTATATGTTTTATTCATCCTTCACTGATTGTGCTAACTTTGCTAAATAATATTGTTCTTCCCTCCACATATGATCAGCCATTAATGCTGTAAATGTTCCTAATACTTCAGCACCTAGCTCCATTTCCTCTAACTCCCGTAAAAATGTTTTAAATAACGTCATTTCTATTTCTACATCTCTATTAAAACGTGTTAAAGCTGGGAATGAAGTTACGTTAGAACGCAAATAGCCCGTTAATTCCACAGCCTTTAAATAAAAATGTTCAAAATGTTTGGTGAACATATGACTCTTTTCTTTTAGCCTTTTTTCAACCCCATCTAACTCATCATTGATAGTACCAGCATGGCCTGATGCATCTAAAAGCCAGAGCAAGTGATGATGTAGTTCATGAAAGATTGGAGGGACTTCACCTTTTTTTAGATAGCTAAGAACATTTTGATATTCTTCTAATTCATTGACCATATGATTTACAAATGTAGGTGCTAGATGAATACCAATATCGCCTGATAACTGTCGTCTAAGTATAGAAAATTTAAACTGTTTAAATTGCTCAACGGTCTCAGCAATACTGACTGAAAAAGATATTGATACGTCTGGTGAATTGATGGATTTAGCAAAGGCAAGTAGCTGAGAAAATTGTTGCATAAAAGAAGCTGCTTTATTAATATCCTCAGTTTCTGAAGGATACAAAGAATCATGAATAAAATTACTGTGATCCTTCAATATTTCTAACCAAAAACTATGCTCAAATACAGCATGTTGCACATAATTTGACAATCGCTTTCATCCCCTTTATTCATTACGTCCTTCCATTCTATTCCTCTTTATTATTTAATATTAATTTTACAGTCCAAGCAAAAGCAAAGTACTTGAGTAAGGACAACAAGAAAAATGGCTAACCTAGAAAAAATTATATTGAGCTAGCAAATAAGCGTGTTGAGATGATAAAATATGGATATAAAGGGGGATGGGAAATGGGGAAATTAAGTAAGCGTAATATTTTGTGGATTATACCAATCGGCATATTAGGGGTGTTTTGGTATTTTTACGGTCCTCAAAAAGATGTAACAGATAATGAATATATTACATATGTCAAAAACTATTCAATCGAAAATAGTAATCAAACTTTAGAAGCAGCTTTCGTATCCGCTTGCCAAAATCCTTATTGGCTCTATTTTGAAACACAAAAGGGACAAGATGTTGTGGAATTTAAAGGAGATTGTCTTATTAATAACAAGGATGCTAAAGTAAATGTTCAATTTTTAGTCGATCCCAATATGACGACTGTGAAGTACGGTGCCATGTTAGTCGATAGCAAAATGCAAGAAGAATCAGTTCGAGACAACTATCTATTAGCGTTAACAAAAAACTAATTAGATGACTAGAGCCCAAGCTATCCTTGAAGGTGGTAATTTGGGCTCTTTTTTCAACTCAAAATATTTCCTGTTATTTAAAAATTGCGTAAACATAGGTATCATGTGCTTTTCCATCTTGATACATATATCCTTTTAAAATCCCTTCATTGTGAAAGCCCATTGTCGTTAACAATTGGTTTGATGCCACATTTTCGACAAAAACGATTGCTCCAATCCTATTGAGCTTCATCTCGTCAAATCCATAAGACAAAATTTCGTTAATCGCCTCTTTTGTATAGCCCTTTCTCCAGTAATCAGGATGCAATTCATAACCAACTTCTGCCCGCTTATGATTCGGTGACCAAGCATTAAAGCCAATTGTTCCAATCAAACCTTTCGCTTCTTTTCTTTCTATTCCCCATCGAATGCCCCTCTTTTCCTTGAAGCTTTTAGAAAACGAATCGATTAGTTTTTCAGCTTGTTCTATTGTTGTAAATGTATCTATTCCATAATGTTGTGTAACATGATGATTAGAAAAACAGCGAAAAAGATCCGCTGCATCTTCATACGTTATTTCTCTTAATTGTAATCTATCTGTCTCTATATTCGGAAACATGTAACTCCTCCTTTATTCTCCTTTTAATTCTTCAAAATTCGCAAAAAATCCTTCTTCCGTTATTTTGAATTTTAAAATACATACGATAACCGAGCATACACAAAAAAATTAAAAAAAAAAATAGCATACTAAGTATTTCTCGTATGCTATAAATTTTCTTATTATTTTTTATGTCTTTATTAGTGAAAATAAAAGTTGATTGCCTCGTGAGCAGATAGAAAAATTTTATTTTGTTTATTTTTATAAATAAGCTTCGCGGCTCGACAAGCATTTTGAAGATTTTTCGCACGGTGTAACTTGTCATTTACTTGATCTATAACCGATGAAAAGTCATCTTGGTTATTTATACTGATTTGTTGGGATTGTTGCGTATCATTATCATTGTCTAGCATAATAGATACTTGATCTTCTACATAATTATTTAAATTAATAAAAATGCATTCTTCTAAGTCTTTTGAATGCTTGTCGATAGTAATAAACGCTTGCTTATATTGAGCTTTTAGCTTTGAGGTTGTCACAGTTACCATAAAGCCCTGGCTTTCTAAATGATTTTTAATACAGTCAAAAAAATGATCAACTTCAGAGGAGATTTTAGGTGCAACCGTTGTTTTTTTTAATTCTTCACAATTTTGATATATTGCATCTATTTCTTCCTGTTTTTCTACTAGTAATTTAAAATTGGAAAGTGAAAACATGTAATTCCCCCTTTTTACTATAGTCGGCAAGGGAATAATTTTTTAATCATGTTTTCCTTCTTACATGTAAAGATAATTTTGTTGCATAGATTGGATTGTTTCAATCATTTCTTCTCTTAGCTCAAGTGGCTCTAGTACTTCAATATTCGCGCCCTGACTAAGCAGCCACATTTTAATTCCACGGCCAAAAACTTCCGCTTCAAATAAGCATTCTCCAGCTTTGTTTGATACTATTTTAGCTGTTGGCAAACGATCTAAAACCGCCTGTGGTGAGCGCCCTATAAACAGAAATTTAATATGTATCAGCTCTCCAGCATCCATAAATTGAATTCGTTTGCGAAATTCACCTTCCTGAAAGCGTTCCGAATAAGGAATTTGAAATTTCTTATCTAACTCCAGAAAATGTTGGATACGGTCGATGCGATAGACAATCGGTAAATCCTTCTCATGTTTGCTATCATAAGCAATTAAATAAAAATAGTATTCTGAGAAAATAACACCGAGAGGTTTTAATATTTTTTGTGAAGGAATTGATTCACCTTCATGTAAATAATCAATTTTAATTATTTTTTTCTTCTGAATTGCTTCTGAAATTACCCAAATTAAATGTAAAAGGGATTTTTTATGATTTAAGTCAACGTATAAATGCTTTTCATTTAAAATGATGTTATGAATAAATTCTTGTTTATCCGCCGCAACAATTGATATTAGCTTATCGATAATGTCGCTCATTTCCGATTTCAAAAGAGCTCGTGATTCGATAAGTATTTTAACAATTGCCAGCACTTGTTCTTTCGATAAAACATTTTCGCCTGTTTTGGTCAGCTTATAAAGTTTTTCTGTTCGCACATATTCTAAATGACAATCTAATTTAGCTTTTTCAATATAAGCTCTAATTTGATCTAAATCCCGTTGAATGGTTTTTTCACCAACTTGATGTGTAAATGCTTCTTGCTTTTTGCTTATCCCTTGGCCATCCATCAATCTGTCAAACATCGAAATGACACGATAGCCTTTATTTTGTTGTGAATCCACCATATATCCCACTCTTTCTACATAGTTACCCTCTTATTATACAAAACGAGATGGACATTATTAGTCCTTTTAACTACAAATTTTCTATATATCTGGGATAATTAGTTCCATAATAATTTCACTCTAACATATACTTCACAGACGGACATACCAGTTATCTGTTATTATTATCAATATTTAAAACTAAAAGGACTTCAATCCACTTAGACTGAAGTCCTCTGTTAAAATGATATTTTCAATTTTACTGCAGTACCATAGGCTAACACCTCGGAAGTGCCATCCATTACGGATGATGTCGAAAATCTAATGGCTACTATCGCATCTGCACCTAGTCGTTTAGCCTCTTCTTCCATAGCATGCGTAGCAATTTCTCTTGAGCGAACGAGCATTTCCGCATATTCTTTCATTTCGCCACCAACAATATTACGGAGCCCCGCTATCATATCGCGACCAATATTTCTTGATTGAACAGAATTACCCTTGACTAAACCTAATGTTTCTTTAATCACTTTTCCAGCAACAACATCTGTTGTTGATAAAAGCATTCGCAATCCTCCTTATTGTTGTAATTCCTGAACCGCTAATACGGCATCGTTAATAGAGGTAGTAATGACACCGTTACGTTTTATTAAACCGATGACAAATAAATTACGGTAGACAAATTGATTTTCAATCCCATTACGAATAAGTGCTTCTATTTTCATCATATTTTCTCGCCCTTGTTGACGCACGTCTGTAAATACTCCTACGATTGGACGGTTGAGCATAGCAAACGCTCCTATTTCAGCTGCAACACCAGAGTCAATTTCAACACCATCTAATACAGCAACTAATACATCGCTCTTTTGTAACATTGCTAAATCAGCTTCTGCAATTGCTAAACTATCCGCATACGCTGTCTTATCGTTAATCGCATCATTCTCCTGCGGTACATATAATTCAATCTCTGGTATCGCTTGTCGAATTGCCGACGCTAATCGTTCATTGACTAAACGATCCCCTAGAGAAAATAATCCATTTGCTAAATATGCCTTCATAATAAACCCCTTAATTCAATAATTTTTCAAACACTATTTTATGACGTCCTTTATCATCTATAAAGGTGGAAATAATGTCAAAACCATGTTTTATATTTGTGATGAGCATTGCTTTCCGCTCGTTTCTACCGTATGTACGTACTTTCTTAAAGCCAAGCGCTTGCACTTTTTCATGTTGGTGTCTCATCAACTGACTTGCAATTCCTTGACCTCGCATCTTTTCATCGACACCCCCTAACCAGCTATAAAAAACACCATCAGGGTGTGGATAACCTAGTTTAAACCCTACCAATTCATCTTTTTCCACTGCTAATATACATAGAAGTTCTTTCTTGTCTTCAAGTTTTTCAAGCTTAAGGCGCGCACCATCAAATACTTGTGCATGAATTGTTTGTAACTGATGTAGCCAAGCATATGGTACACCCTCAACCACAACTAGTTGCACTTTTATCACCTCATCTCGTATACTAATCAATTATTATATCAGAAAAAACGTCAAGCACGTACGATTAGAAAGCTTAACCATACAACATGGCAGGTTGACGTACATCTTGTAAATAATCAGACAGCTTCCCTGCAAAGATTTGTTCTAAATAAGGCAACTGTGCAATACAGTCGGGTGTCATCAATGCTGGATTTTGATAAACTTTTAGACCACCTATTTTTAACAGTGTCGCCACAAACTGTGAACAAAAATAAGCACGTTCTCTGCGCACTTCCTTTTGCATCATTACCCCAAATAACCCGATAAAATTATATTTATAACGATCACGATTGCAATACATATAACGTACAATTCTCATCATTTCTAAATACTGATATGACGAAACACGACAGCGATAAATAACACAATCCGCATACTCAAACAGTCCAGATTCTGCATTTTCACGTAAAAATCCACCACTCAAAGGATTATTAAGCTGTCTTCGACCAAAACTATACATATCAAAGAGTCCCTCGTCAAAGGCAATTGATGCATGATTCATCTCTTTGCCAGTGTACATACCTATTGCCTTCGATAATAAAGTACCTGTTTTAGTTAATACTATGTAAATGGTATATGCCATATCCTCACCTACTTCAATAATGTTCTATTAATACCAATACGTTTTAATTGTTCAAATGGTTTCGTAATTTCCTTTTTTTTATATTATAGAAAATAAATCTTAATTTTTACCTTAGCTGAAACTTAAGAATTTCTTAATTTTTATAATTATTTATCGGTTAATAGAAACTACTAAATACGATTCTATCAATGTTTATAAGCTCGTAGTTTTCCGCTACCTTTATTTATATGTCTATACTTGTATTCTTATGTGGGATACAACCGTCGTTCAAAAAATTTTTATTTGAGGAATGAACGTGAAAATATTTACAGACCAGCTCTAGATTTGAACAATCTTGTCAATTATATTATATTTTTTCCAAAAAGTACTAATTTAAATTTATATCACAATAAAATATGTCATCGTAATAATCGTTACTGCAATAAACTTAGTTATGGTTAATTCTAAACTCTCAAGTAAATCCTGAAGATGAAAGCAAGGTGATAATCTATACATATCTATGTCTTGTTTGGTTTCGCGGAATTATACTCTCCTTTCGCGGAATTCCGTTCTCACTTCGCGGAATTGTGCTCTCCTTCCGCGGAATTCCTCCCTCACTTCACTGAATTATACTCTCCTTCCGCGGAATTCACTCCTCACTTCGCGGAATCGTGCTCTCCTTCCGCGGAATTCCTCCCTCACTTCGCGGAATTATACTCTCCTTTCGCGGGATTCTCCCCTCACTTCGCGGAAATCAACTCTCCTGTCGCGGAATTCTACTAAATTTTATTTTGTTAAAGCATTGACGATATCATCAACGATTTTCGTATTGGCAATTGCACCAGTGTATAACCAACTTGAGTCTTTTGGCAAAGTATGTACATTACCTGCTTGGACGGCTGGAATCGTTCTCCATAATTTTTCACTTAATGCTTTGACACTTGCATCATCACCGCTATCGATAATAAACAGATAATCCGCATCTAATGTAACAAGCTTTTCAAGTGATATTTCGTTCCAATTGGCTGTTGCGTTTGCTGAGATTTCTTGTACAACAGATGGCACAGCTAACCCAAGATCATTGTACATCACATCTCCACTCGAAAGATTTTGTGAAACGATGAAAAACTTCCCGCCAACAACCCAGATGGCTGCGACTGAAATATTACCAACCTTTTGCTGAATTTGTTGTTTTGCTTCTCTCACCTTGGCATTATAGTCATCTAACACTTGTTGTGCTTTCTCTTTTTTTTCAAACACTTCACCAACACGTAGCAGTTCATCACGCCAGTTATTGTTTACTTCTGCTCCAATCACATAAGTTGGTGCAATTTTGCTATATTGCGCATATTTATCTCCTTCCACCATAGCGGCAGAGTCCATAATAATTAAATCTGGTGTAAAGCTTTGCACTGCTTCAAATGGTAAATCAAATGGTATTGTTGGAACATCTTTTAATGTATCTTGTAAGTAATCTTGTACGCTTGCACCATCTCGAACACTCCATTGCGCAACTGGCGTTATTCCAAGTGCGACAAGGTGATCCTCTAAGTAAGAAGCAATTACCCGCTTAGGGTGAGTGGGAACTTCTACTTTATTGCCTATCGCATCTGTTAATGTTCGAATTTCAATAACATTGTCTATCTTGTTCTCCGATTTTGAATTATCTTGTGAAGCATTATTTGTCTCGATATTTCCGCATCCCATTAGCATAAAAGCTAAGACGCTAGCACATGTTAATCCCCATTTCTTCGTTTTTAAAATCATGTTAATGCCTCCTAACTATGATTATGTTATAATTTAAACGATATTGAAAATCATTCTCATTTAAAAAATAAAATAAAAAATTTATTATGTCAACGCTAGGAGCTTTTACATGGATGAAGAGAAACTCATTATCTTTTGTTAGACATCATTACCGTAAAACTTATAATATTCTCACTCTATTTCTATTCATTTGTTTAAGTTGTTTGGTAATTTTCATTTCGATTCGATTTGGCGCCAATGAACTAACTTATAAAACAATATGGAATAGCCTTTTACATTACGATGAAACTAATAATGAACATGTTATTTTACATGAGTTGCGTATTCCACGTGCAATTGCAGGACTTCTCGTTGGTAGTGCCCTCGCTGTTTCAGGCGCGATTATGCAAGGGGTTACGCGTAATGCTCTTGCCTCCCCTTCCATATTAGGGGTTACTTCAGGTGCAGGTTTTATGTTATCCATTGCATACACGCTGTTTCATACACCTAGTTTCCCGATGCTGATACTTTTTTCATTTATTGGTGCAGGTGCTGGAGCAGCACTAGTATTTACGTTAACTGCGTTTGCAAAAGGTGGCATTACACCTGTAAAACTAGCATTAGCTGGTGCAGGTATCTCTGCTTTTCTAAGCGCACTATCAACAGCAATTGGTCTAAAATACGATATTGCTAAAGATTTAAGCTATTGGTATGCAGGTAGTCTTTCTTCTATACAGCCAATACATATAAAGGTCGCCATTCCTTTTGTCATCATCGGCTTACTGCTGGCAATGATATTAGCAAAATCAATTTCTGTTATGAGTTTAGGTGAAGAAGTAGCAACAGGGCTTGGTCAACGGACAACAGTTATACGGGTGCTTTGTACCGTTACTGTGCTTTTATTAACAGGTGCAGCCGTTTCCATTGCAGGTATTATCGGTTTTGTTGGTTTAGTTGTACCACATATCGTACGTGCAATCGTTGGAGTTGATTATCGTTGGATATTACCTATTTCAGCTATTATAGGTGGCTGTTTATTGGTATTTGCGGATATTGTAGCTCGCATCATCATGAGTCCTTTTGAATCCCCAGTAGGTGCTGTTACTGCCATTATCGGTGTACCCTTTTTTTTATACTTAGCTCGTAAAGATGGAAGAGGTTTATAATGCATAATTTAATCCGTAAACATACACATCGTTTTTCTATATATATCGTGATATGTTTGCTACTGATATTTGTAGTGGCATTCATTAGTGTGAATACAGGGTATATGAATATTTCGATTTTAAGTTTTCTTCAAACTTTACTAGGGAATGGCTCCCCTGATAATGCTTTAACAATTTTTAGCTTCCGCTTTCCCCGTATTTGCATGGCCATCCTTGTTGGGTTTGGTGTTGCTGTGTCAGGTGTCATCCTACAAAGTATTTCAAAAAACCCGCTAGCAGACCCAGGTATACTTGGCATTAACGCAGGTGCAGGATTTGCTATTGTGTTGTATACATTCTTTATTCAAGGATTGTTATTTTCTAGCTCATGGATGTCTGTCTTTTTTATGCCCATAATTGCCTTGTTTGGTGCACTTTTTGCAGCATCGATCATTTATTTATTTGCATATAAAAGAGGACAGGTGTCTCCGTCACGCATGCTCTTAGTTGGAGTTGGCATTAATGCTGCGTTTAGTGCAGGAATCACCATTTTCCAACTTCGCATGGAACCTATCGATTTTTCTAGAACACTCGTCTGGCTTTCGGGATCTATTTGGGGCACTACTTGGACATTTGTGCTCGCGTTACTTCCTTGGATTGTGATGTTAATACCCTTTGCTTATTATAAAGCCCGCGTACTAGATATTTTAGCTTTGAATGAAATGACCGCTATTGGATTAGGTATTAACTTAACAAAAGAACGTAAAAGACTTCTAGTATTGGCTGTGCTTCTAGCAGGCGCCTGTGTTGCAGTTGGGGGAGGACTTACATTTTTAGGGTTAATTGCACCTCACATTGCAAAAAAATTAGTAGGCAGCTTACATTATCGGGTAATTCCATTTAGTGCATTAATAGGTGCTTTGCTTTTGTTAATGTCTGATACTATTAGTCGAATCATTATCGCTCCTGCTGAATTACCCGTTGGTATCGTTTTAGCCATATTAGGTACACCTTACTTTATCTATTTGCTATTACAAACAAGAGGCTAGTTTCATCGTACTCCCTACCACTATCGTAGAACTATTCGTTTCGTTACAAAAATGGAGGATGGATTAACCTTCGCTAACAACTAATATAAAAACCTCTCACACATAAAAGTGAGAGGTTTTAGTTTATTTAACTAACTCTAATAGGCATTGGTTTAATGCACAAACGACCTTAGTCATAAACTGTGATATTGAAGAACATACAACTACAATAAGAAAGGAAGTACTAATTTGCCTAATGAGTACACATCTCCAACCACACAATTTACGTTTGATGTAAATACAAGTCCACTTTTTAAAAAGGATAATCAGAACTACATAAATATTCTTGGTATTGCTCAATTGAATAGTCTAGAAAATGTCTCTCTACTTGATATTTTTTTAAGCACCAATAACGTGGTAGAGCCTCATTATCATCAAAATGCAGCAGAGCTTGTTTATTGTATTTCTGGAGCTGCTACCGTTTCCATTTTAAATCCATTCACTAAACAAATTCAGAACTACCCACTAAAACCAGGACAGGTAGCAAATATTCCACAGGGATGGTGGCATTACATCGTTGCGAGTGCAGATAATACACATATATTAGCGATTTTTGATGCACCTACACCAGAAGTCATTTTAGGTTCCGATATTTTAAAGTTTACGCCATCGAATATAATGGCCCATACCTATTGTTTAGATGAAAATTTATGGAAGCAAACTATCGCCCCTGTTGTCCCTTCAACCTATATCGGACCCGCAAATAATTGTAATCAACCTTCCGTTACTTCACCAAATTCAATGCAAACACATCCACATTACAACTTTCATCCATACCATTATCCATATATGTATCAAAACAGTTCCTATTATTAAAATACAGAGCTACAAAAGGAAGCACCTTTTCGTGTTTCCTTTTTTGATTTTTTTAAATTGCTGACATTGTAACGACCAAACTGTGCGTGCATAAAATTATTAGATTTGGGAAATCTAACTTTAATTTCATTCTACTATCAAAACGAGGTGTATTTATGGGCTTTCCAATTGTTCATACAAATTTTTGGGATGCTGTAATTGCCGTTCCAGTTGTCATGATTATTACACAATTATTGAAAATATTTTTTCCCATTCAGCCTAAATATGTTCCAGCAATTGCGCTAACATTAGGTTTAATCATTTCTATTTTTATTAGCCATAAACATAATTTTTTAGCGGGTGTATTTATGGGCTTTTTTTACGGTTACGCTGCCATCGGAAATTACGCTTCTTTAAAGACAACTATTAAAAGTTTTAAAAATAAGAAAAAACATGATGCTTTATAAGGTAAGCTTCCTATGCCCTGTTCTGTCATAGAAAAGGAGGGTGGAGGAGCTTATCGAATATCAAACATACATATTTCAGTTTAGTCAAATCTATCATTGTATTATTTGTATAAATATGTATAAAAATACTTTTTTTGACCCATCCTAATCTCACAAACATCAACTATAAAATGAGTTAGGACGTGCAACAATGAAAATGTCAAAACGAAATATAGATTCTTTACGCTTTAAGGAAGTTTTTACAATCTGGAAACAACTTGGCGTAAACAATGGTTATATTGCAACGAATCATTTCTTTTTCAAATATGCAGTTCATCGAGACTTAAAAGTCATTATTTTGGAATTTATTCAATGTTTAAAAGAGGAAAACAAACAGCTTGAGAAGCTTTTGAAAGAAAATGGTGTTCTAGCACCGCCATTATCAATTGACCAAGGGAATTTACAAATTGCTAAGATCCGCGGAAAAGCAACTATAAATGATTCTGAAATTAGTGCCATCCTTTCCATGAATATTGCGTCTTCCTTAATTTCTGTTAGTCAAGCAATGGACATGTCTATCGAGAGCAGTCTTACGACAAAATACAGTGTTTTTCATATGAAATATGCCATTCTTGGTGCCAAGTTAATTGAGCTTAGTAATAAAAAAGGATGGCTACTTTCTCCCTCCTCACCATAGAACCCTATAGCTTTTAGTCGTCTCGCTTCAATACGAGACGACCATGAAAGGCTATTTTATTATTCATTTAGTTGTTTTCTCTATTTGTCACTAATAAATAATCAAGTGCACTCATTCTAGTAAGCTTGTGTGTAAATTTAATTGCGTCTGCTTGTGAGTCAAACATAAAGTTTTCGAGTTCGTCTGTTGGTATATATTGATCAGCGATTTTTCGTTTCAGTTTTCGTACAGATAAAATGTGTGAATCCTCTTCGTATAAAATGATTGCACCAACGTTTCGATAAAGCGTATGATCAATCGTCGCGACAACTTTCACATTTGATCCTTCAAATTCCGTTAAATCTACCTGCATTTATTTACCAGCCTCCCTCTCTACTCTTACATTCTAGCTTCAACAATCAGAGTCCTTCTTTTTTTAGTAATTTGCGTTTATCATTAATGGACTTTTTGGATATGTCCATCTAATTGATTACTATTTGAAAGGGGTGCTCTTTTAATAGAAAAAATAGCACAGCCTAATGCACATAATACTAAAATTGCCCCAAAAGTTGATAAATGCATTACAGAGCCTGTAACGGTAAACACCGCTCCCCCTACTGCAGACCCTATTGAAATACCAATTTGTAGCGCGGCAGTATTTAAACTTTGTTGAATATCAGATGTTTTAGGATCGGTTTGAATCAAATAGTTTTGTAATGGTGGCGTAAGTGACCAGCTAAGTGCTCCCCATAACACAGTTACTACTAAAAATAACGGGAATGCTACGACTGTATATGGTATCGCAAATAATACGATAGCAAACGTCGCAATGATTAGTACGATTGATTTGCCAGTACCAATCTTGTCACTTAACCAACCACCAAACGTATTACCACTTACAGATGCAAGACCGAATACTAAGTAGCAAATACTAACCCAAGAAGAGTTTAAATGAAATGCCTCTACTAAAAACGGTGTGAAGTAAGCATAAAGCATATAATGACCAGCAAGCATAAATAATGTTGTTAAATGCGCACTTGCAATTTTTAAATTAGCTAATGACTTAATTTGTGTTTTTAATGGGACAACCTCAACAACTGGCATTTTTTCCAGGAGCATAAAAATTAGAATCATAGATATGCTAGAAAGTAATGCAATCCCTAAAAAAACAGCACGCCACCCAAAAGCCTCGGTAATAAAAATACCCATCGGTACACCAATTACTAGTGCTGAACTTACACCTACAAATATAAGCCCTAATGCTTTAGCACGATGTCTTGGTTCCACTATTTTAGTTGTAATTGTCAGAGACAAAACTATAACTAGAGCTGTACTCATCGCTGTTATGATTCTCGCAATCATGACAATGACAAAGGTAGGACTAAAATAGGTCATGATATTCCCTAATGTAAATAAAAGTAATGAAATAAGGTATAGTTTTTTCCGCTCCACTTTAGCTGTTAACGATAAAAGGACAGGGGCAGAAATTGCGTATACTAGAGCAAATATCGTAATTAATTGTCCAGCCGTTGCTACAGATACGTTCAAATCCTTAGCAATGTATGGCAATATACCTCCAACAATTAGCTCTACCAATCCAACTGCAAAAGTAGTAGCAGCCAGTATAAAAACTCTCCAATTCATTTAATCACCCTTCTGTTGTACTTCCATCTTATAGTGGGCAACAATAAAAAAATCCTGACTACAAAATGAAAGAAAATTTTTGTAGTCAGGATTTTATGGTTCCTGGTAGAGACCCTCAATCCATATTATTGAGGTTATACAGATCATTATTTACTTTAGCTATATTAGCATATTGATTTTTACGTTACAACATTTTTCTTCCTTGCAAATTTCCCAACTTTAATTTAATTGCCTGTATATAAGCTTTGATTTTAGTAATTATATATTTTTTTTGAAATTTTGCTTATATTTTTTGCATTTCGACCATAAATAATAATAGGACACATAATGTTATGGGGTGATTGTTTGCGTATATTTGGTTTAGTATGCTATTTTTTAATGCTATTTTATGGCGCCGAACTAGTAGTAGAAAAGCTTACATTCGAACAACCATCATCTAGATTGGACATACAGCAAAACCCATTAAAAGAAACTGTGGAAAATTCAACAGTTTGCGTCTATTATCCAACTTATAAAATTTGTAAAGCATTGACTGAAAATAATTGAAAAATAAAGAGGCATGCTCATAAAAATAGGAGCTGCCTCTTTCAGTTTTCATCGTTATTTATTTATTCGCGGCCAATGTGAAAATGCTTAAACGGATAAACGGTGATTTTAGCTTCACCATAAATAGCATCTTTAGCAATTAATCCGTAATGACGACTATCATAGCTTTTTAGGCGGTTATCTCCCATTACGAAATACTTACCTTCTGGAACCTTTTTCTCATTTGTTAAACCTTCAAGTGTGAAATTCTCTGTAATACGTAATTGGCTTGGATCATCCGTTTGACGATTTACATAATCCTCTTTATAGGCTTTTCCATTTACATATAAAACATCATCTATCATTTCTACAGTATCTCCTGGAAGACCTATAACCCGTTTAATATATAATTCATCCTCAGTAGGTGATTGAAAGACAATTTGGTCAAAGCGTTCAATTTTACTCGTTTTACTTACAATAATAATGTCTTTATCCTCATATGTCGGATACATTGAAGCACCTTGTACTTTTATCGGTGCAAATAAAAATTGTTTACAGCCTAAGACGACGATTGCTGTAATGACAATAATTTTAATGTAGGATAGAATTTCTTTTTTCATATTTGTTTTTTCTGCTTGCATACTCATACCCCGATACTTTTTTTTATAGTATAGCATTTTCTATTGTATATTGACGAATAATATTACAAAATGTTTCGACGGCAAAAAAAAAGACACAAGCTCAATAGCCTCTGTCTAGGAAGTTGATTTTATTTTTCATTGTAAGAATGGCTTCTTATGAAGCAGAGTGATGCTGCTCGTTAAATAAATCTACTGCTAATACAATACCTACCGGCAATGCGATAGCTAATAAAATTGTACCAATCATCATCACAATCACTCCCTTAACCATTTCTTAAATCTATTATACACTTAATTTTCTGATATTTCAAACGAAATAAAAAATTGAATTGCCCTTAGATAACTAAAAAAGTCATTCAACTAGGCATGCATCCTACCTGAATGACTTTTTTAGCCTTACATAAAGATTTTAAAACATAATAGTTGTAACTGTTTCATCATGAATTTGACTGGACTTTTATGCACTTTCCGTTTAGGTACATAGCTTTGCATGCAATTATTTAATGCTGTATACCTAAGCACCTGGGTCCTCCCATTCATTCATCTCTCTCCCTTCATCTACAAAATTCACAACTATTGTAGCCAAACAACCCTTTATTCTAAATGCATTTTTAACTCTGTTTTTATTTGTTGTAGTTCTGTTTCATCGGGAATATAGTACCAAATATGATTCATCATTTGACCCTCTCCTGCCTCAAATGATAACTGATCAATATTATTATCCATTTTTTTATATATACTTTGTAGTTGGATTAGATCTTTCACCGTAAAATTCATGCGAACATTATCCCCGACAACATCAAGCATATCAGTTGCCTTCAACAACATTGATGGTGTAGAAGCTTTTTTCATAACTGCTTCAATTATTTGTCGTTGTCGAATTTGGCGGCCGAAATCACCACGTGGATCTTCGTATCGTATACGAGAGAAAATAAGTGCTTCATCTCCACTTAATGAAATTTCACCCTCAGGATAATGGTACGAATCATAGGTTAAATCCATATCATTTTGAATGGTTACACCACCAAGTGTGTCAATAATTTGTAGGAACCCCTCCATATTAATAAAGACATAATAATCGAGTGGGATATCTAATAGATTTTCAACCGTATCCATTGCCATTGGTACTCCTCCAAATGCATAAGCATGGTTAATCTTATCCACTGTGTCATGCCCAATAATTTCTGTACGTGTATCTCTCGGAATACTTAACATTTTCATTGTTTGCTTTTCAGGATTTACTGTAATAACTATCATTGTGTCTGAACGCCCACTATCGTCCTTACGTTCATCAACACCAAGCATCAGTACAGAAAAAGGCTCTTTTTTCGTAATGGTTTTTTGTGTTTTGTCTGGAGTATCGTCAGTTTCTACGAGTGGTGTATTTATTTTATTCATCGTCTTTTGGATAGTATAATAAGCTGTACCTAAAAAAATTAAAAATATTGTTAATAGGCTTCCTATTATCCATAGCCAAATTTTCTTTTTGCTCTTTTTTTCTTTAGAGCGTTTCATGTTTTTTTCCATACTTATGTCCTCTCTAGCTTTATAAAAAATTTGCCCATCTATTTGACGTTTTAGGTTGGAAAAAAGTTTATATAGTCTACTTATATGCATATTGGACGAAAAAAAGACGTACACTAGTATTTACTAAATATACATCTTTATATTCATTAATACTTAAAATTAGAAATACTGTTTGTTAATTCCAAAGCTTTGGAATTTAAGCTTTCTGAAATATTGTTAATTTCTTGAAGAGTCGCTACTTGTTTAACAATTTGTTGTGCCATTTCCTCAGTGCCTTCAGCATTATTACGCACATGCCCATCTAATTCTTGTATCGATGCGGCTATTTCTTCTGAAGAAGCTGTCATCTCTTGTGTAATTGCTGTTACGGTTGTAATATCCTCTATCATTTCCTCGATAGCATCGACAATATTACTAAATGCAGTTCCTGCCTGAGCAATGACTTCTACCCCTTGCTCAACGGTTTTTTGATCACCTAAAACTGCAGCTTCTACATTTTTTGTTTCCTGCAAAATATCTGATGTGAGCTGGACGATAATATGTGCCGACTCTTTTGATTGGCTAGCTAACTTACGTACTTCATCTGCTACAACAGCAAAACCTTTTCCATGCTCTCCTGCTCGAGCAGCCTCAATAGCAGCATTAAGTGCAAGTAAATTTGTTTGTTCTGTAATTGCCGTAATTACATTCGTTATATTTTGAATTTCTTCCGACTGTTTTGACAGTCTTGAAATAAGCGCTGTTGTCTCTTTAGTGGAATGATAAATCGTATTCATCTGTTGCTTTGCATGTTCAATCGTCAATTGTCCTGCATCCGCTGTTTCCTTCGTCTGTTTTGCCTTGCCAAGCACAGAATATGTAGCATTAGCAATTTGCTGAATACCTTCTGTCGTTTCGTTTATTGCATGTGAAGCTTCATTGGAAACGGTTGAAGAAATCTTTGAACTTGAAGCGATATTTTCGACAGAAGCAGCTACGATATTTGACGTCGATGCAACTTGCGTTGTACTAGCCGTCAATTCCTCTGCAACAGCAGACAAATCGTTAGCAGTTTCACCAGACGCGCGAATTAACGATTGAATAGATTGCTTCATTTCATTAAAAGCACTTGCTAATGTACCGATTTCATCATTAGAAGTGACTTGTAAATTTTGTATTGTCAAATCTCCTTTAGCAATTTGCTTGACTGCAGTAGCCATCCTTTTTAGTGGATTTGCTATTTTTACTGCCGTTAGCATACTGAAAAATATACAAATACCTATTGTAATTAATCCAATGACAACGGCTGTTATTGCACTTTTATGTACCTTTTGCTCTGCATCGTTGGCAACCTGTGTAAATTTCATTTTATTAAATGCAAGCATTTCATTGGCAACACTCCCCATTAAACTATTGAGTCGCCACAATTGCTGATCATATATTTCTCTAGCAGTCGATGAATCACCTGCTTCTACAGCCGTAATAATTGTTTCCGCTACTTTATCGAACGATTTTTTGCCTTCTAGCATTTTATTATTAACTTCTAGCAATTGTTCATCATCAATGATGTCATTTAATTGACCGATGCCTGTTTGGATTTTTAGCTGCGCACTACGGAAATTTTGTAATGTATCCCCATTGCCATTTTCAATATACTGTTGAATATAGATGCTTTGTTGCTTTGTATTACTTTGTAAATCTGATGCAATATAAATTTGCTCGACTTGGGAATCAAGAATGTGGTTATATTCATTTTTCATATTCGTTAAATCAAAATATCCGTTGATAGATATTCCAATAATACTGATAAATAATAATGCAAAAGCAAAATAAAGTTTTAATTTAATTGACATCTCTTTCAATATTCCCCTTTAGTGTGATAATTCTTTATGTATTTGTGAAAAATCCCTTGTGTATCGTTTAGAATAGCAAATTTTCTGTAAACTATAAAGCTATTTTTGTCGATTTTATGAATTTTTCCAAAAAAGGACCAAAATATTACACCAAAAGATTCATAATAATATAGGTATATTTAATTAACAAACTTCTTTTCGCACATGGTTATTATCCTGTAAATATACTATTATATAGATTTTTAGTAATCAAGGTTTGTATCATAATGAGCCTTTACAAAGCCATTTGGACAAAAAAAGACAAAATATCTCGAGCAGTAAATACTCAAGATATTTTGTCTACAGTTTAAGCCACTTCTTAAAAGAAGCGCTATTAACCTCTATCTTTTATTCCTTGCACTAGCTTTTCTAGAATCAACAAGTACTGTGCAATTTCTTCATCATTCAATACTTCAAAAAGCTGAATAAAAACGTCCTTCCCAACCTCTTGCGCTTTAACAAAAGCATTTATACCCTCTTCAGTTATTTGCAATCGAATTGTACGGCGGTCGTTTTCATCGTATAGTCTTTCTGCTAAGCCCAGTTTTACTAATTTCTCGGCAATACTTGTCATAGCACCTTTCGTATACCCAATCGTTTCCGCTAATTCGGCTTGTCTTTGCGGTCCTTTTATTTTTAGCTCGCTTAATACTAAAATTGGAGAAATACCTAATGGATATGGATAATCCTTCGTAAAACGTATAATATTGGCGTTATTCATCTGATCAATCATATGAATGAGTTTAAAAATACTTGTCTGTCCCAAAACTAATCCTCCTCGAACATCCGAGAATATTAGTGAAGCATGATAGAACCACCGTCAACCATAAGTGTTTGACCTGTGATATATTGTGAATCCTCAGATGCTAAAAATACTGCTACGCGGCCAATGTCATCTTCAACATCACCGAAGCGTCCCATAGGGATTTTACTTTTAACAGCTTCATAATATTCTGGTTGTGCTTTTGCCCATGCTTGTACACCTGGTGAATTTGCAATTGGGCTAATTAAGTTTACATTAATACCAAAACGTCCCCATTCATTTGCTGCTACACGTGAAATACCGCGAATTGCTTCTTTTGCAGCCGCATAAGCACCTTGTGTTTCATGTCCAGCAAGACCCGCGCCAGAAGCGAAGTTAATTACATTACCTTTTGTTTCTTTCAAGTGAGGTAATGCTGCTTGCATTAAATAAAATGTTGGATAGAAACCAGTATCAAATGATAAATCTAAATCAGCTTGTGTTGTATCTTCAAGAGTTGCTTGCTTAGATGCATGTGCATTATTAACTAATACATCTAGTTTACCGTATTTTTCAACAACTGTATCGATTATTTTATGCAAATTAGCACGATCCATTAAATTTGCTTGTAAAAACATTGATTTTGGAGAAATTTGTTGCAATTCTTTTTCCATTGCTTTTCCTGTTTCTTCATTTAAATCAACAATCGCTACGATTGCGCCTTCTTTTACCATTGCTTTTGCCATACCACTACCGATACCACCTGCACCGCCAGTAATAATTACGACTTTGTCTTGTAATTTACCCATGGATAAACATCTCCTTTTCTTAAATCCATAAAGTAGTTTATCACTAAATAATTTTTAAATAAACTAGTTTGCTCAACTTTTTGAAAACCTTTACATTTCATTTGCAACTTGTTTTACAATTTCATCAATAGTGGATATTGCTGAACTTTTATTGGCTTGTGTTAAAATACTAAAAATATACCACTTACCACTTTTTCCTTGAACATAACCACTTAACGCATAAGTTCCCGTTATATAACCTGTTTTAGCAGAAACACTATAACCTTTCAAACGGTTTTCTAATGTCGCCCCAACCAATTTTCCTTTTCGTCCTGCATGTGGTAAGGCATCTAAATACGAAAAGTACCAGGACTTATTGCGAACTTTATATAATAATAAACTTTCTTGCATACTACTTACTCGATTTTGATGATTTAAGCCCGAGCCATCTTCAAAATACCATTGATCCATATTCAGTCCTGACTCTATTCCATATGTACGTATTGCCTGTATACCTGCAGACCAGCTTCCTTCTCCAAGCAGCTCTTTCCCTAACTGCTTCGTCAGCATTTCTCCCATACCGTTAATGCTTAACTTTAAAAATCGAAAATTAATATCTTTTAATTGCATTGAATTGGATATTCCTATTCGTTGCGCATTATCTGGCACTTCTCCTATGTCCATAGGCATTTTTTGAATACCTTTTGCTACTAATTTTTCTCGTAATACATCTAGTGTATACAATGTAGGATTATAAACGGTCACATATGTATTTTTCTCCGAACCTGCTGGTAAATTGCCTGTTACAATAATACGATCTGTTCCATATTCTCTCGTAATATTGATAGTCGATTTCCCACCCTTTTTGATAATCTTCGTTTTGTTCACAATCGGTATTGTACTTGCATGTGGAAAAAGTTGAACACTTGCAGCTTGCCCAATTTTTGTGCCAGTCACTTTAACTTGGATATTGCCGACATCATACTGATCATTAGGTGAAAGCGTCAGAGCCGAAATACGGGATGCATAAGAGAAGGCTTCCTCCTCTGGTACAATTCCTTTTGCTAAACGGTCATCATCAAACCATGTATCGTCTGCAATCAACTTCCCTGTAATTTTAGTAATGCCCAATTTTTTTATCCCATTAGCGAATGATTCTAAATGGACAGGTAGCAGCGTGGGATCCCCTCCACCTTGTAAATAAATATTTCCTTGTAAAACACCATCTTTTACTGGTCCATCGATATATGCCTTCGTTGCAAAACGGTAATCAGGGCCAAGTAAATCTAATGCGGCAGCACTCACAAGTAATTTATGTGTTGATGCAGGTCGTATCATTTTATCACCATCGTTACTGTAAATGACGTCCCCTCTTTCCATATCGCGTACAGTAATACTATACTCATTATTTTTCCAGTTTTTCTTGATAATCGTATTGATTTTAGTCGTCATTGTTTGCTCAGATGCCCAAGCTTGTTCCAAGTTTATTAATGAAAAACTATTGAACAACATAAATAACATTGCATAAATAATAATTTTCTTTTTCATAGACCCTCCTATTGGAAAAATATTCTCTATTTTACCCTTTATTTTAAGTAAAATTAGTTATTTTTTCAATTCCGTATTCATTGCGAATTCTTGAAAATGGACAGTCATCTTTTTCTTTCGACAAGAATAGACTGTATTAGCTAGCTAAAAACACTTTCAGGAAAGGAGTTGTTTGACGATGGGCGCAAAATGGATAAAAATTTCTATCTTCTATTTATTACTTGTTTTTGCTTTTGGTCTGTTTATGCATTATACAATTCAACTTCAATGGAAGGCGACACATGCGCATATTGGTGTAGTAGGTTGGCTGACTACTGGATTCATAGGTTTAGTTTATTCTATTTTTAAAGATGCAGCAGAAACAGGGCTCGCCAAGGCTCAGTTTTGGCTTTACAATATCGGTTTACCGTTCCTTTTAATTGGTATGATGATGGTTTATTTAGATGTTCCACGTTGGTTATTTGAGCTCTTCGTATCTGGTGGCGGTATCGCCGTCGCCCTTTCTGTCCTTCTATTTTTCATCAATATCTATCAAAATGTGAAAAGTACTTCATAAATAAAAAGCCGCACTTAGCTAAGTGCGGCTTAGAGTGTTAAACAAGGCATCAAGAATTTACCTCTTGATGTCTTTTTTAGTTGATTGTAGCGGAGGGCGGCGACTCCTGCAGGTACGCACCCATAATAACGCAACAAGTATTGCGTTAACGAGAGTTGCGGTGTGCCCGCGGAAAGCATATGCCCGCAGCGGCAATCAACTTGCCAGTTGTGTGTCGTCCTTATTATTGCAATGAGTTAGCCTGCATTTGATACATTTTTTCATAAATTCCGCCAAGCTCTAATAGCTCCTCGTGCGTACCACGCTCAACAATTTCCCCACGGTCTAATACAAGAATACGATCCGCATTTTTAATTGTTGATAAACGATGGGCAATGATAAATGTTGTCCGACCTTTTTTCAAAACATCCATCGCATGTTGAATAATTTCTTCTGTCTCTGTATCAATATTAGACGTCGCTTCATCTAATATTAATATTGCTGGATCAAAGGCAAGTGCGCGGGCAAAGGAAATGAGTTGTCGCTGACCTGAAGATAATGTACTTCCTTTTTCAATAACTGGTTCATCGTAGCCATTAGGCAAGTTTGCTAAAACACGATCACCACCAACTGCTTTTAAAGATTCCTCCACTTTTTCACGTGAAATTTTCGGATTATTTAAGCTCACGTTTGAAGCAATCGTTCCTGTAAATAAATAAGGATCTTGTAATACAATACCCATATGCTCACGCATTGATTGACGCGCGACGGTTGTAATATCAATACCATCAATTGAAATTTCCCCTTTAGAAGGATCATAGAAGCGGAATAATAAATTCATAATGGAACTTTTACCAGACCCCGTATGACCAACAAGCGCAATTGTTTCCCCTTGATGCGCTTCAAAAGATAAGTTTTTCAATACATAATCGTCGTTTTTATATGCAAAGGAAACATCGTTAAATACTACATTCCCTTTATATCTAGGAAGACTAACTTCCGATACAGGTTCACCCTCTATATCTAACACCTCAAACACACGCTTCCCTGCAACGAGCGAGCGTTCTAGCTGAGAAAATTGATTGACAATGTTTGTTATTGGATTAAATAGTTTCGTTAAATAATCAACAAATGCATACAAAGTCCCTGCAGAAATCATTTGTGTTGTCGTCATCGACTGTGTTCCAAAGTAGAAAATAAAAATGGTAAACATTAATAGCCTTAATGTATTTACTAAATTGAAGGAAGTTGCTGAATCTAGCACTAATAATTTACGCTCATAGGCATAATGCTCATTATTCATATCGTCAAACTCCTTCGTCATTTGCTGCTCACGACGGAATGCTTGAATAATGGTCATACCCTGTATTGATTCGTTAATCATCGCATTGATATCGGCAATTTTAGTTCGAATTACATCATTATATTTTGAAGCAAATTTTCGATATAAAATCATCCAAATATAAATGATTGGCACCATAATTAATGCTAAAAGTGCCATTTGCCAATTTAAAATAAACAGTGCAACATACACGCCCAAAATTGAAATTAAACTTGTCACGAAATTCGAAAGCACCTGTACATATAAATTACGGACTGCCTCCGTATCATTCGTCACCCGTGCCACAATTTTCCCTGCTGGTAAGTTATCAAAGTATTGTATCGGCAATGTTTGAATATGCTCAAAAACGTCCTTACGTAGTTTTTGAACAACGCGATTTGCCCCCATTTGTAAATAAATATACATAAAGTAACGTAATACGGCCGTTGCAATTGCCAATATTAAATACAGTAGTAGTAGCCAGGTAATTGGTTTTATTTCTAGTTTACCAATCGTCATATAATTATCGATTATATGCTTCGCAATAAAGGGCCCTACAAGCTCGGTAAATACGGCAATTGTTAAGAAAAATAATCCTAGTAATATCGGTTTTTTAAAATACATCGCATAGCGAGTTAGTCGTTGACTTGTACTCATGAGGCACCCCCTTCTAGCTGTTGACGGTCAAATTGCTCTTTATACCAGCCTTGTTGTGAAAGGAGCTGTTCATGTGTTCCTTGTTCTACGATTTGCCCTTCATCTAGCACAATAATCATATTGGCATGTTGAATTCCCGACAATCGATGGGTTGTTATAATAGTTGTTCGATCCTGTCGTTCTCGCTGTATGTTTTCTATAATTTTCGCCTCTGTTTTAGCGTCTACCGCAGAAAGCGAGTCATCAAGTATTAAAATTTCCGGGTCTTTAATAAGCGCACGTGCAATTGACACACGCTGTTTTTGACCACCAGAAAGTGATACGCCTTTTTCGCCAACAAGTGTTTCAAGTCCCATTGGCAGATGGGCTAAATCTTTTTCAAAATATGCTGCATAAATCGCTTGTTTCAGCTCTTCTTCCGTTGCATCTTCTTTCCCAAATAAAATATTTTCTCTAATTGTTCGAGAGAATAACACATGGTCCTGTGGTACATATCCAATCCAATCGAGTAGTTGCTCCTTTGTTTGTGATGTAATATCTATCCCATCAATCGATAGCTGCCCCGCTTCAATCGGATATTCACGAAGTAATTGGCGCAAGAAGGTCGTCTTTCCTGAACCTGTCTTTCCTACTATCCCAAGTGTTTGCCCCTTTTTTAGTGACAACGAAATTTGTTGTAGATTTTTCACCTGACTCATTGGATACTGGAAGGTCAAATTTTCGAATCCAATGGCATGCGGAGCTGCCACTGTTTGAGGTGTAGCAATATTTTGCACATCTGCCTCATAGCGCAATGTCTCCTGTACACGGTCTAGTGAGGCATTACCTTGCTGCATGACATTAATAAGTTCCCCGATTGCAAAAATTGGCCAAACCGCTAATCCTAAATAGACAGTAAACGTTACGAGTTGCCCTAACGACATCGCCTCCGTAGATACTAGGTGAGCACCGTAACCGAGCGCCACAACATAACTAATTCCAGTACCGACCTTTGTAATTGGTCCGAATAAGGCATTTATTTTTGTAGTATGCATATTTTTTTCATAAACGATTTCACTCATTTCCGCAAATGCGGCTTCGTCTTTTTTTTCTTGAACATATGCCCGTACAACACGAACACCTGCTACAGACTCAAGAACACTATCATTTAATTCACCAAAAGCATCCTGTGCCTTCATATAACGCTCATGGACAATTTTACCTAAATATTGGATAAGAATGGCCATAATGGGCACTGGTAACATAGCAAAAAAAGTTAATTTCCACGAAATCATAAAGCCCATTGCAAAAATAATACATCCCATATAAATGGTTGAATCAATAAGTGTCATAATCCCAAAGCCAGCTGTTAGTGACACCGCATTTAAATCGTTTGTAGCACGCGCCATTAAATCACCCGTGCGGTTTTTTTCATAAAAAGTCGGTGTCATCCGTAAAAAATGTTGCATCAAATTGCGACGCAAAATTTTCTCAAGGTTTATGGCACCTTCAAAAAGACGAAACTGCCATACAAAATTTAGTACATAACCACCAACAATAATGCCGATAAATATCAAAATATACTTCGTTAAAATAGCTGTTGTCATAGTTCCTGCTGTTAAAATATCAATGATATTTCCCAGTAAATATGGAGGAATAACCTCTAATACACTAGCAATGATTAATAGCACAATTGCTACAGTGTATTGCTTCCAATATTGCTTAAAAAACCAGCTTAATTTGCTTAATACATCAAACATTTTTTATAACCTTCTTTCTCAAATACGTTAAATCTTCGCTACCCACTATCTAGCAATTCTTTATTGAAAATTAATTTCCTTGTGATGTTATGCATACGACATACACTCCTTTTTTTTGTTTACTACAACTTTTTTGCAATAAAAAAAGACACATCCCCTCAAAAGAGCATGTGTCTCTTATAAAAGGTAAGGTGCATCCATACCTTTCATTGCATAGAAAATAACAACGTTAGACATGGACAATGTATGAAGCTGTGCATTTGTGTTGTGCTGTTAAAATCATCATTGTCATGCCCTCCTTTGTTTGTTTTGTTATAGTGTTATTGAAGATTATCATATTATTGAAATAATTGTCAACATTCTAACTGTTATTTTTTATATTTCACAGGAAATAATTAACGCTTTAAAGTGGTGAATTGCTACAAGCTGTAAAAGAACAAACTTACTTTCGAATGGCTACCATACTCTCTACGTCCTTGATACAATACAAAGTAGTAGTGAATGGAATTAACGGACATTCACTCATAACTTCCAAATCGATAACAACCAATGGATGACCTTAATAGATAAAGGAGTCTTTAAAATTGAAAACGTTTTTTGCAATAGGTATAGGTGGATTTTTTGGCGCTATATCCCGCTATTACCTTAGCGTATTACTTCCAAATAACGCTAACTTTCCAACTACAACACTTGTCATTAATTTAGTTGGATGCTTTTGTTTAGCCTTTCTTTTTACGACATTTACTAACCGTACGCCATTTGTACTTTGCCTTGGTACAGGATTTTTAGGTGCCTTCACAACCTTTTCTACCTTTTCAGTAGAGACACTTTTACTCATTGAAAATAATCAATGGGGACAAGCCCTTTCCTATTGTTTCATTAGTGTAATTGGTGGTTTAATTTGCGCATGGCTTGGTGCATTCCTTTCAAGGGGGCGAGTGCAATGATTCTTGTAGGCATAGGTGGTTTTTTAGGGGCGTTAACGAGATTTTACTTAGGAAAATGGATTGTCAGCACGTATCCATGGGTAACATTTTTTATCAATATTACAGGTTCTTTTGCTCTTGGTCTTTTATTTGGCAGCCACCCAAGTGAAGCATTATGGCATTTCTTAGGTATCGGTTTTCTAGGTGCTTACACAACGTTTTCGACGTTCGGTTTTGAAATGCTACAACTTGTGGAAAAGAAAAAATGGGGACTAGCTTTGGCCTATGGATGTAGTACATTAATAATAGGGTTACTGTTTGCTGCCCTTGGTCTTTACATTTTGGCATAATTTTCTTACCATTCGAGAGGTGATTTTTTGACACAGACTACTATAGAACAACTTCAGGCTTTGGAGGCTGAAATAAAACATACTTTATATACTTTAATTGACTTAGAACTAAACGAATCCTATCAAGAAATGACTGCCCATTTTGCGAAACTTCTAGCAAAAGTACAAGCAGCGCACTTAATTGATTATAAACTTAATGTGTTAGTGGATCCTCAAGCTTATGGGACCGAAACGTGTATATTATTAGAAAGTTTACTCGAAGCAAAAAATAGACCGAACAAAAGACATCAGCTATTAACGCATCGTATTATTTTAAAAATTTGGTTGCGAAAAAATCGGCACTTTCTAAATGACTTATTACCACAAATGTTTTAAGCACCTCTCTAAGGTGCTTTTTTTTATGATAAAATCCTTTTTCATACTAACAAAATCATATTTTTTCTATTCAATACACAAAAATGTTCTTTTTTTACGAAACCTTCCTTCCTTTTACTCGTTTTTTATTAACGAGAGCTAAATGATAATGATTACGCTCTACAATCATTACGTGAGGTGTTTTTATGGAAAGAATAAAATTACTTGATGTTGCTAGAGGACTTGCCATTATCGGCACACTTGGCACGAATATTTGGATTTTTGGATTTACGGACTATTCATTTGAGAGAGTAGTAGATGAAGCCGAATATTCTACTATCAGTTCATACATATCTAAGTTTTCTGATTATTTGACAAATGGGAAATTTCTTGGACTTTTAACGATCATGTTTGGTATTGGCATGCAATTGAAATATGCTAGTTTCCAAGATAGAGGTCTGCCATGGTTTCGCCTTTATCTATGGTCTATGATTTTACTCTTTATAGATGGATTTCTTCATTTTATTTTTGTTTTTGAATTTGATGTACTGATGAGTTATTCGCTTACAGCTATTGTCGTAGCGTTTATTATTCAACGCTCTGAACGAATTATGAAACTCTGTATGTACAGTGCTGCAGCTATCCACCTTTTCCATCAAGTTGTGGAAGGCTTTCTATTAGACAAGTTTATGACTTCTCAACTTGGACGAACGTTATTTCCAAATAGTCCGTATGCCAATTTTGGTGCTGATCGTCAAAGTCTCGCTGAACAAGCTTTATTAATTCGCCATGAAAATCAATTAACTGAAATATCCGTATTTACATGGTGGGAGCAAGTCGTCTACCGTCTAGAACATTTTTGGGTCTTACGCTCAGAAGCCATTATGATTTTACCAATGAATGTTTTCTTATTTTTACTTGGGGTCTTCCTCGTAAGAAAAGGTTTATTAAAAATGGATGCAAGCGGAATTCGGCTTCAGAACCGCTTACTATGGATTGGTCTAGGCATTGGCATCCCATTAAATGCTCTCTCGCTTTTCATCGACCAATTTGCATTATATGACCGTTATGTTTTTGCCCCTATCCTATCCCTAGGTTATCTCGGCCTTGTCTTTTTAGTGGCTCGCCATCAAAAGTTCGTAAAAATTCAACAATATATAAGTAATGTTGGTAAAATGGCCCTGACATGCTATATCGCTCAAAACATCGTCGCATCCTTTTTGTTCTATAATTGGGGACTCGGTCTTTCCAAATACGCTAGCCAGCTAATAATCCATGCATCCTGGCTAGGCATTACGTTATTTATGATTGGCTTTTCTACATTATGGTTAAGGAAATATAAACAAGGCCCTGTTGAAACAATCTGGCGTAAACTTGGGAATATCCCTGTGAAACGCTATCAACAAAATCTGTCATAAAGCTACTACTAGATTAAACTGACATTATAAAAACTCTGCTTTCTGGCTATTTCAAATCAACGACATTTATTATTAAAATAAAATAATATTCAAATATTTATTAAAGTAACGTAAATCAACAAGCTATTACACAACAAGAAGAGGAGTATGCTCATTATGAAAAAAGCATGTACAATCGCAGGTTCAGCTGCCCGCGGTGGGGCTGGTATTCAAGCTGATTTAAAAACTTTTCAAGAACTAGGAGTGTACGGCACTTCTGCCATAACCGCTTTTGTGGCAACACACCCTGTTACAAACCAAGGAGTTTATACACAGTCGTTAGAGGTAATTGAGGCACAGCTTCATACGATAGCGTCACAAATTGGCATTGATGCTTTAAAAACAGGCATGTTATTTACCAAAGAGATAATTGAGCTTGTTGCGGACTGGCTCCCTACTGCTCATGTCAAACATATCGTCATTGATCCTGTTATGTTTGGTAAAGTAGGAACAGCTCTTATGGAGGAAGGTGCCATGAACTCCTTAAAAGACAAACTATTACCCCTTGCTACGATTATGACACCAAATATGCCTGAGGCCGAATATTTACTAGGGGGTAGAAACCTTTCTACTATTAGCGATTTACAGGATGCTGCCCGTGATTTACATAAACTTGGTACCCAATACGTACTTGTGAAAGGCGGTCGCCTTAAAGGTCCCGCAACAGATGTTTTATATGATGGCATTCGCATGCTAACATTAGAAGCGCCACGTATAGATACAATCCATACAAATGGTGCAGGTTGTTCATACTCTGCAGCGATTACTGCAGGATTAGCACAAGAACTTAGTGTTGAGGATGCGGTCATTCAAGCGAAAAAATTTGTTACAGCAGGAATACGACGAGCGATTCCTTTTGAAGCTGTTGCTGGTGCAATCGACCATCGGGCTTATAAAGAGGTTGGGGAAAAGAACATTTTGATTACTAGATATTAGTAGTATATTTATAATGTAGACTACGAAAAAATCCGCTTAACTTATACGTTATGGCGGATTTTCACTTTTTTAGAATGTTTCTATTGTTAATTAACTTCCGAGTTGCTCATTCTCCTTGAAAAGAATAGGCCCGCATCACTTGGCATATTTCTACATGGTAATGACTGTACCATTTTTCTTTTCCTAATTGTTGCGCTACAGTATGTTTGGCGTTTTCTTTCCAATGTTGAATTGATTCTAGCGATTCCCAGTACGATACCGTAATTCCTTGCCCTTCATTATTTCTAGCGCTCTCAACACGAAGAAAACCAGGCTGTTGTTTTGCTAATTCCTCAATCGTATCTGCCATTTTCGCATAGCCTTCATTATCCCCATTTGTCCGCTGTGATGTGAAAATTACTGCATAATAACTATCCATTTTTTAGTCCCCCTCTTCCTTCCACTCTATTGTACAAGATAAATACTTTTAATATAATCGAAATATGGAATGCAAAGGAGCTGAAAGAATGAGTATTAATCCAAATATGGCTGAAGTCGCTTCTCTGCTCGGAGAGACATCAAGAGCGACAATGCTTGCTAGCTTAATGGATGGACGCTATCATACTGCTAGTGAATTAGCATATATGGCCAACATTAAGCCTCAAACAGCTAGCTTTCACCTAGCAAAGCTTGTTGAAGGTAACCTTCTAATAGTTGAAAAGCAAGGACGTCATCGTTATTTTCAACTTGCCAATGAAGACATTGCACAGTTTTTAGAAACTTTCCTGGCGATTTCACCGCCACCCGAAATACGATCATTAAAACAATCTAGTCAAATGAAATTACTACAAGAAGCCCGAACTTGCTATGACCATTTAGCAGGTAAATTAGGTGTTCACTTAACTGAATCAATGGTCGATTCTGGATATTTGCAAAAGGAACAAAATGAATATGTAGTTACATCTGAGGGTGTAGCTTTTTTCACACAATTTGGTTTGGATTTAAAAAATTTAAAAAGAAAGCGCCGCTCTTTTTGTCACGCATGTTTGGATTGGAGTGAACGGCGTCATCATTTAGCTGGAGCACTTGGCCACGGACTGCTGATACATTTTTTAGAATTAGAATGGATTACACGAGTACCTACAATTCGTGCAATTAAGGTTACTGAAAAAGGACGAAAAGGCTTTAAACAAGTTTTTCATATTGATGTGTAATAGTGCCAGGCACTCAAACAATTCTCGAACAATTTACTATACTAACCACGGCGACAGTCCTGCGGCTTATATTTTTCCCGCGGAATACGCCGTGGTTTTGACGCTATCGAAGTTAAAAAAATATGTGGGATAGCACCTAATTTAGTCATCGGCTTTTCTTGCAGACGTAAAATTTCGATTGACAAGAAATATACCCACTAAAATAAATAGCCCCCCTACCATGAAGGACGATTGTAATGGTTCATCTAATAATATCCAGCCTGTTAATACACCAAAGAAAGGGGCTAAAAATAAATAAGCACTCGTTTTTCCTGGATCACTATTTTGTAAAAGATAGTACCATCCTGCAAATTGAATAATTGATGAGAAGATGCTTAACCATAGTAAAATAACCATTGAATGTCCGTTAACGATAAAATATGGCTGCTCCAGCACTAAGCTACCTAGTAAGAGGAGCAATCCCCCAAAGAGCATTTGATATGCTGATAGTACCCATGTATCAAATAGGACGCCCCATTTTTTTGCTAATAGTGTGGCAATTGCCCAAAAAACAGCAGATAGAAAACCGAAAATCAGTCCGATTTTCCACTCGATTTGTGCACCCATTGTAATCATAACACCTATTAAACCGAGAATAACTCCACCCCATTGATACAATCGGTATCGTGCTTTTGTAAAAATAGTAGCCAACACAACGACCAATAGTGGATTTGTAAATGTAAGGATAGAAGATTCACTAGCTGTAATAGTACGTAGGCTTAAAAATATACACCCCATTACCCCAGCAGTTTGGAATGTCCCAATCAAAAGGATTTTCAACCAATTTGCTTTTGTCGTTGGGTGAGGTCTTTTTAAAAAACGAACGATTACAGCCATTAAAACCCCAGCTACAATAAAACGCAATGCCGCTAATAATAATGGAGATGCGTAAGGTAAACCTAATTTCACAATGGCAAACGATGAGCCCATTAAAAAAGTTGTAATTAGTAATAAAGTGATAAATTTAAAATTATTCATATAATTTCCCCTAACTATTAGTAATAACCATTCTGTGGAAATTATAAATGATGAATAGTTCAACGCTCATCGAACTATGGAATTCAATGAAAAAAGCTATCTCCACATACAGTGGAAATAGCTTGTAGTCACTATTTTTTAGAATTGCCATTACCTAAGTTATTGTGCATGCATAATGACATTCTTTTTCTTTGAGAAAAGTAAAAAAGAGATCGTTAAGCTTAAACTAATGATTCCAAAAACGAGACCCATTCCATTTAAACCAATTAAATCTAGCATCATTCCTGTTGACAATAGAACGATTTGAAAGACAACAGAATCAATCATATTGCGGAATGAAAAGAATCGACCATGGAACGCTTTCGGCACCTGCTTTTGAAAAATCACCATTGTTGTTGGGAAAAAACAACCTACAGAAAAGCCAAAAAGTCCAAATGTCAGTAAAGCAAAGAAAGTATTATCTGCAAGCAGTAATAAGAGCTCCATGAATCCAATGATAAATGCAAGCCCGAATAATAGTGTACCTAAATTCACTCGGTCAGCAATATACTTGAGCCCTGCTGCGCCTAACATAAAGCCGATGCCTTCAACTGTATACAATAAACCAGAAATAGTTGTAGATTGGTGAATTTCAGATATTTTCATAATGACTAAATTAAATGAGCCTAAAAATAGTGTTGGGATTAACATTAGAACAAGTGTCATTAAAACGACTGGTTGCTCTTTGAGCATAGGTAAAACTTCCTTAAATCCACCTTTTTCCTTACCTTGGATAGACAGATTCATCGTTTCATCTAGCTTTAATCCGTTAGTAATGAAATACATAAGTATGTATACAATTAGCGATATAATATACAACCATTTCAACTCAAAATAGCTTAACATTAAACCAGCTGCCGCAGTACCAACGATTCGAGAAATCGTTCGAGCATTCATTTGCCATGCATTTAATGTAATTAAATCTTTATCCTTAACAACCATTGGAATAATTGATTGTAATGCGGGCATATAAAATGCTGCTGCAATTTGCAATGTAATTAAAAACAGTATCATCCAAATGACAGAATTTGTATAAAGAGCAATAAACATAAAAAATACGCTAATTATGCGACCTAAACTTGCAAACTGAATGACCGTTTTTTTCTTTGATTGGTCAATTAGACGTCCTGCCAGCGGCGCTACGACTAAACCAGCAAGAATACCAATTGAAATAATTAATGATTTATGGAAATCAGAAGGAACGACCTCTTGCATAAAAGCTAGATTTCCAATAATCCCTGCCCATAAGCCAAGTCCTACTACAAACTCACCTAATAAAATAATCCATACGTTGTGATTTTTCCACATGCTGCATCTCCTTGTTGTCCTAAATTAAAATTAATACCATCAATCGTAACAAAATTAGGAATATTCGTACATACAAAATTACAATTCTTGTATTTTATCTCTCCTACTCGTAATGATGGTTTCTTTATGCCAATCGAGTATCCATCATTTTTTTGTACCGGTCATTTATAGACATCATAGGAAAGTCTTCCTCGACATCTAGTCTCAATGGCGTAATCAGCTCAATGGAATTGCCATCTGGATCAGCAAAATAAATTGCAGCATGTGCATGTGGATTATTTGGTAAAACAAGCGGTTGTTGTGCAGGAGAATAGCCAAATGCTGTTTTTATTTCAATATCAATGGATTGCAACCACTCTTTCACACTTGCTAAATCTTCTTCATCAATTTTGAAAGCTATATGCCGAATAGAAGGATGATAATCTAATTTCGCCTCCTCGCTTTCCCAAAGTCCAAGCCAGCTTTCCCCTTTGACAATCCAAAAAAATGCTAATTTATTTTGCACATAAGCTAATTCAAGTCCTAGTTTTTCATAAAAGATAATAGACTTTTGTAGATCACTTACTGGCAGATGTGCTTCATACAGTCCCTTTATCATACACTCACTCCTTTTGATTGCTGTCAAAAGTATACTATTTTTATAGAAAGTAAAAATCATGCTAAAGGATGAAATGTTTACTTCATTCAGCTTTGTCAGTATTCTTTAATACTGCAAAAAAAATGAAGAGATGCAGCTTATTTTAAGCCCCATCTCTTCATCTATATTACTTAGTATAGCGAGGTACGTACTATGTCATAGTTATCCTACCATTGTTCCAATTTATAACCCTTCAAATTTACCAATAAGGGATTTTCTTCTCCTATCGACAACTTTTTGAGCGCATAACGTGACAATAAATAATAGGCCGACTGCTGTGGCCATCATGCCTGCAATGGACGTGTCCCAAAATTTAGCCAAATAGTAACCGATAATCGATGACGCCCCACCATATAACATACTGAATAAAAACATCTGTTTAATCGATTTACTAATTAAGTTGGCCGTTGCAGCAGGACCAATTAGCATGGCGACTACCAAAATTGCCCCTACACTATCAAACGCAGCTACAGTTGTAAAGGATATAGAAGTCATAAAACCATAATGCAGAAAAATAATTGGTACCCCTATCGAGGCAGCATACACTGCATCAAAGGTTGCTAGCTTCATTTCTTTAAAGAATAATACTAAAAACCCGATATTTATCAATAAAACGAGCAACAGCATCCAGACTGCTTTTGGCATTGTGATTGAAAATAATGTCCATTTATCCCACGGGACAAAAGCAATTTCCCCCATTAACACATGCTCCACATCTAAATGAACATTGCTAGCAAACAATGTAATCAGCAAGACGCCTGCAGCAAATAAAGACGTAAAGACAACGCCAATTGCGGCATCTTCCTGTATGCCTGATGAATGAAGTAATTGTACTAAATAGGCAGTTAAAATTCCTGCGACTGCTGCTCCTACAAGCATCCAAAAGCCATTTAATGTTTGCGTAACAATAAAAGCCATAACAATTCCGAACAGCACAGTATGACTAATGGCATCCGCTATCATTGACATTTTACGTAATATTAGAAAAACGCCAGCCATACCGCATGTAATTCCTACTAATAGTCCCGTAAAAATGACCCAAAACTCAATCATCCTACTTCACCTTGCTTTCGAAACTGTTTTTTTCTGAGGAATTTATTAATTTGCCCCGCTGGACTTATTAAATAAGAAATAAAGAAAATACTAGCTGCTACTAAGACAATAATGGGACCTGTTGATAATCCTGTACGCAATGAACTTATAAAAGTTCCAATCATACCTGATAACCCTCCAATGGCAGCACTTAGGACAATCATAGAACTTAGTTTTGTCGTCCATAGTCGAGCACTTACTGCAGGGATGATTAATAGCGCCGACATTAAAATAACACCAACGGATTGTATGCCTGTTACGATCGTCAAGACAATCAGTACCGTCAAGACAGCTTTTAATGCTTCAACTGGCAAGCCAATGCCCTTTGCATAAACAGGATCGAAGATTAGAAGCTTCCATTCCTTATAAAATAATAGACTAACTAAAATAATGAATGTCGCACATACAAATAGCCATGTTAAGTCGACTTTCGTCATTGTTGCAGCTTTGCCAAAAATGAAATCATTGAGACCGCTTTGATTTCCAAGTGGGCTATGATTTACAACAGTCAAAAATACAACACCTATCCCAAAAAACACTGTTAATACTAAACCGATAGCCGCATCTGCTTTCATTTTAGAAAAGGAAACAATCCATTGGATACAATACACAGATAATGCTGATGTAATGGCAGCTCCTAAAATTAAGATTGGTAAGTCTTTTTGACCCGTTAATAAAAAGGCTATTGCAATACCAGGCAATGCTGCATGAGCTGCAGCATCTCCCACTAAACTTTGTTTTTGAAGAAAGGAAAAGGTCCCCGTTATTCCTGCCGCGATTCCCAGTAGCATCGTACCAAGCAAAACCCAAAGTAAGTTACCGCTTAACATACACTGTTCGCTCCTAACGTGTCTTGCATCATGAAAAGTTTACCACCGTATGTTTTTTGTAATTGCTCTGGTGTAAAGACATCTTCTGTAGCCCCTGATGCTAAAATTGTTTTATTTAATAAAATTGTGTAATCAAAATATTCTTTTACTGTTTGTAAATCATGATGCACAACAAAAATACTTTTTCCTTGTGCCTTTAAGCTTTTTAAAATATCGATAATTGTTTTTTCTGTTGCGGCATCTACACCAGCAAATGGTTCGTCTAAGAAATAAATATCCGCATTTTGCGCTAGAGCTCTTGCTAAAAACACACGTTGCTGCTGCCCTCCAGATAATTGTCCAATGGAGCGCTCTGCGAAATCTAGCATTCCTACACTTTCCAAAGCTTGATTAGCAAGCATCTTATCCCGTTTGGAAGGACGTTTAAATAAACCTGTATGTCCGTATCGCCCCATTAACACAATATCAAGTGCATTGGTTGGGAAATCCCAATCGACTGCATTGCGTTGAGGTACGTAGCCAACAACTAAACTTTTTGGATCAAAATTCTTTCCGAGTATTTCTACTTTTCCAACCTTATTTGGTAACTGATTTAAAATCGCTTTTAAAAACGTTGATTTGCCAGCTCCATTCGGCCCAATAATTGCCGAAAGTCTGCCTGTTGGCACTGTAACGTTGGCATTTTCTAATACGGTTTTCTTATCATAAGCAACCGATAAATTTTCAACTGTTAATGCATTCATTTTTCCACCTACTTTAGTGCATCGACAATTGTGTCGATGTTATGTTCATACATCCCAACGTATGTGCCTTCTTTTGTTCCTTCAGCACCCATAGCATCTGAAAATAACTCTCCTCCTACAACAATATCATGCCCTTTTTGTTTTGCTCCTTCAATTACGGCTTTCATTGCTTTATCCGAAACGCTTGACTCTACAAAAATGGCTTTAATTTTATGCTCTACTAAGAAATCTACCATCTCTTGTACGTCTTTCACGCCATATTCAGCTTCTGTACTCAAGCCTTGTAAGCCACGAACTTCAAACCCTTGGCTCTCACCAAAATAATTAAACGCATCGTGCGCCGTTACTAATATCCGTTGTTTTTCTGGAATTTCCTTAATACGCTCTTGCGCGTAAGTTTTTAACTCATCTAATTTTTTTAAGAAGGCTGTTTCATTTGCTTGAAAGTCATCCTTATACTCTGGGTATTCTTTTACAAGTGTTTCTGTTACCGCATCTACAACTTGTTTCCATAGGTCAATGTTAAACCATATATGTGGATCGTGTAATAATCCTTCATCTTCACTATCAAGTAGCTTATCTTTATCTAACTTATCACCAACGGCTAGCACCGTTTTGTCTTTTGACATTTGATCAAAAATATCAAGCATTTGCCCTTCCAACTGTAAACCGTTATAAAAGATTACTTCAGCGTTTTCTAACTTTGATAGATCACTTTGTGTTGCTTTGTATAAATGTGGGTCAACACCTGGTCCCATCAACGAGGTCACAGTTAAATGGTCACCACCAATTTCTTTTATAACATCAGCAATATGCCCTGTCGTTGCAACAACATTTCCTTCTCTTTTTCCAGTTTCATTTTTTTCTGCGCTACAACCGAAAAGTAGCATCATTAACACAATTACACCTAATAAACGTTTCATTTACTTTTACCGTTGTCAAAACCATATAAAACGTTCTATAGATTACGTTTGCTTCATGTTTCCTCGTGCATCTTTCATTTGTACCCGCTCAATCATAAGCTGATAGTTGAAGACAGCGATTTGTACAATTTAGCCGCACCATCTTGCACTTGGACGACTAATAGTAACTACAGAGATGGGCATAGGTTTCATCATAAGATGTACACCCATCACAATTAGATAGTGAAAGCTTCGTTAAAACTTTATGCACGATAGATTTCAGAAGAAAGACAACATTTTAACTGTTCTATTAAATAAAGCGAAGCAAACTCTTATAGCTGTGTTGCCAAATGAACTCGCAAAAAATGTTTATTATTCTGACGTAGGATTACTTCTCCTAATCGGCTCTCAAAAGCTTTTCTTTATTGTTAGTCGTCGCTTGATGAAGATGATGTTACGGTTATTCGTTTATTAATGACGAGGTTAACGTATTACTTTTTCCTGTTTTATAGTGTTGCTTATTTTGACGAACGGCTTCCCTCCTTAAATCTTTTTTATAATTTATGAGATATGCTTCGCTGCAACTTGCGGAAACATTTCTCTTATTTCCACATTCATGTTGATAGCTCTTTTCAATCAAATTAATTATTTATCATAAATTTTTTCATAAACTGTTTCCAGCCCATCCAAAATACAACTATTGAAATCGCTACACCGACAGATTGGGTCATTTTCCACACTATTGTTAGAAACACTAGGACCCCTAGTGGAAGAATCGTTAGTTTTAAATCATCTAACTCTTTCATAGACTCACTCTTCTTTCGTTTACGATATTTTGTTTCCCTTAGGAAAAATATATGCTTAAAGAGAAGAAATTTCAACTGTTTTAACAAAAATTTTTTAAAAAAATTTTTTTCTGCACCTCTTTTATATTTCCTCTACGAAAAACTTCTAATTTTTGTCAAAAATAAGCGGTGCCTAAGAAGCGAAGAAACGCACATTGTTCTCCTTATGTACTAACTAGAATTACTGATAGACTCCTAACTATTTTATTAATCATAAAAAGGACTGCTCTTGAAAAAAATCAATTGAAACATTTGCAGTTTCCATCTATATCCTGCAAACTAAAAAGGAGAATTGCTAGAAAGGGAGAATGATAATGAAACAATTATTGTGTATAGTATTGCTTTCATTACTTATCGTTAGTGGAAACCACAAGGTTGAGGCAGCTGGTTTTACAGATGTGACCGAAGAGCATTTTGCATATGAGGCAGTCGTCTGGGCAGAGGAATATGACATTATTGATGGCTATGCGGATGGTACCTTTAAGCCAAATGCGACCATTACCGAACAACAATTTGCAAAATTACTTGCAAATTATTATGAACTGGAGAGCCCTTATGATGAATTAAAAAAGCAGACAGCTGGAGCAAACTGGTCAGATGAGTATTATAATCGACTCGCAAGTTATGGAGTACCTCTTAATGGCTATTTTCATAACAATATCCGTGCGTCTGCTGTAAAGCGTGGCGTTGTAGCACAGGCTATCACTCACCTAGCTGAAGGTAAACGTGGCCTCAATGAATCCATTCAATTTTTACTCGATTCCTACATCTCTACTGGTCAAAATGAGCAATATGAAAATCGTGACTTACGAAAGTTTTTTGGCGTTACAAACAATATGACACGCGCACAAGTTGTGACATTGCTTCACCGCATGGACTCGAGAAATTTTTATACTATTTCAGATGATGCACAAAACATTCATGATAACGCAAGCAACACTTCATTAAATACACGTGCGATGAATGGGCAGTATCAGCTAGATAAAACGCTACAGCAAGTGGTACCGTCAAAAAGTGCATGGGAAGGAACTTATACGTACTACTATAAATGGGGTAAAGGAGCAAATGAGTTTAATCGCCGCGATGCCGTTATTTCTAATGCTACAAGCAAAACCTTCGATATTTCTTTGACAGCAAATGATGGTCAACAGTTTGGTAGTGTAGATGGGACAGCTACTATTACTTCTAGTACGAAGGCTGTAATGAACAAATCTGCAAATGGAAACCGCTGTGTTTTGGAATTCGAGCAACTTAAAAATGCCCTTAAAATAATTGAGGTAGATTGTAGTGCAGAGCATGATGAAGGAACGAATTTTTCGGGTACATTAAAAAAACAATAAAGCCCATTCCTGCGAAATGTGCAGCATCAGCAAACTGGATTGTAAAAGAAGTTTATTATTTTTTTAAAAGTACTGTTTTATTAAGGGAATAAAAAAAAGAGAGAACTTAATTAGTCCTCTCTTGAGGTTTTCGACTAATGGATAGATAAACGAAAAATCAAACGCTGCCTCTAGTTTTCGAACTAAATGGTCTTGTGGCACCAATTGGTCAATTGTCAGCATTTCTAATTGGTCTCGTTCATTGATTTGATTTTTCGACATCATTTTCCATCACCTCAATAGATTATTTTATTTATAGTTGATTGATAGCAATTCATATCAAGTTGATTGGAGCGAAGGGCGGGCGACTCCTGCGGGAAAGCACAGAACGTAAGTCGCAACAAACCGCGCGTTAGCGAGGGTTGCGGCTTACGTATGTGCCCGCGGAAAGCGCCCGAACGTAGCGGAAATCAACGGCAGTAGACATCTATTTTTATTTTAAAATGAAAAAAGACTGTAGGCAAACTCGAAATTTTTCGAGTTTGTCTACAGTCTGAAGAGAGAACTTAATTAGTTCTCTCTTTTTGGATTAGAAGAAAAGGAGTATAAACTAGTCTAAAATATGTTTTTTAAGCGCTATTATTTTTCTCCACTTAACTCGACTAAAATTTTAGATTGCGTTTTATCGTTTGTTAACGCTTCAAATCCTTTATCAACAATTTCGTCTAATTTTATTTGACTTGTGATAATACCTTGTGGATTTAGCTGACCAGCTGCCATTGCATCAATTGTTCTTTGGAAAATTGTCGGTGTATACACAATTGAAGATAAAAGATTTACACCAGTGTTTGTAAGATGAATTGGATTCCACTCGATCGGTCTTGCAAAAATAGAAACAATCATCATATTACCACGCGCTTTTGTTACATCGATAGCTTGTTTAAATGTAGGAGCAACCCCAGCAACTTCAAAGGACACATCTACCCCATCCGCTACAATCGCTCTCACTGCTTGTACAGGGTCTGCTTTTCCAGAGTTAATAACATGCGTAGCCCCTAATTCTTTCGCTTTTTCTAGACGGTTATCGGATAGATCTAATACGATCACTTTGCTTGCACCAGATGCTTTAGCAGCAATAACTGTTAATAATCCGATTGGTCCAGCACCGAACACTGCAACTGCATCTCCTAAAGTGACACCAGCATCTTTTACAGCTTGTACAGCAACAGCCATTGGTTCTACTAATGCACCATCTTGTAAAGTTAAATTATCAGCTAAATGATGTACATTTGTTTCTGGCACGTTCGCATATTTTGCAAAACCACCGTTTCCATGTAACCCGATAAAATTAAATCCATCATAGCGATCGACATCTTCATGTTTATTTCTATATGTTAAAGTAGGATTTATTACTACACGGTCTCCTACTTTAAAGTTTGAAACGTTTGAGCCAACTTCTTCGATTACACCAGCAAATTCATGTCCCATTGTCAGCGGAGCAATTTCACTAGTTAAATCTGCTTTTGCATCTACTGGTATGAATACTGGACCTTCTTGATATTCATGTAAGTCACTTCCACAAATACCTGCCCAAGCTACTTTTACTTTCACTTCATCTTCTCGTAAACCTCTTAATTCAACCTCTTCTACTCTAATATCTTTTACACCGTGCCAAACTGCTGCTTTCATAATAAATTTCCCCTTTAAAATTTAATTAAAATGATGCCATAAAATAACATCTTTAATAGCATTTCGGGCATTTTCAAAATCCGATATTTCTATACACTTGATGAACGTATGAATGGACATATGATAGGATTCAACGAGATTCATTTTCCATTTTGTTTGTGCAGCTACATTTGTAACAAATATCGTTTCTTTAAAGAAACGTAACATTGCAATATTTCCAGTAATATCAAAAAAGAATTCTAACAAGTGCGCAAACGCTACAACATATTCGTAAATATTATTAGCAGACTTTCTTTGTTCCATCGTTTCAAAACGAAGTAAAAGTTCATGTTGAAACTCGGCAGTCCATTTTGGTTCACATTTTTTAAGCGCAAGATCCAATAGGTAATAAAGGGTTTCCAAATAATCCTTCAATTCCTGATCTGAAATAATTTTTACGCTTACGCCTTTATGTTGTATTTTTTCCACTACACCATCTTTTTGTAAAAGATACAGCGCCTCTCTGACAGGCGCATGACTTACTTGTAACTCTTTTGCAATTTCAGACTCTATCAAACGCTGGCCTTGTTCATATTGACCTGAAAATATGCGAAATAATAATTGTTCCGCTATTTGTTCTGCAATTGTTTTCTTTGAAATTGAATTTCCATTAAACCCCATCTAACCACTCCAATAAATTTATATCCTTTTATTCTAATAGTTCTGTGTATAAAGTGGCTAGTAAAAATGTTATCCATTATAGATTATCGATAATCTATAAAAGTTATTTTAATATGAAAACGCTTCGATTTCAATAATTTTGAATCAAAAGCCATTGTATTTGCATTCACTCAGGTTAAAACGCGAATTACAACTAATAAAAACGACCTGATAGCACGATGCTGTCAGGTCGTTTTTATTTTTAGGCTTCTACCGAAATATGTTGGAATGTTGTAACATCAAATAATCCTGAATCCGTTAACTTTAAAGCTGGAATAACAGGTAATGCTACAAAAGAAAATGTTAAAAGAAAATGAAAATCTAAATTAGGGTTTAATTCATTTAATGCAGCGTGAAGATTTGCTAATTGCATTTTGGCATCAGGTGCTGGTGCATCGGTCATTAATCCACCTATTGTTAAAGGCATTTCTGCTAATATTTTGCCATCTGCTACGATGACAAATCCCCCTTGAATTTCTTGAATACGATTGAGTGCCAGGACCATATCTGCATCATTCGTTCCTACGACGAGAGCGTTATGAGAGTCGTGTGCTACCGTTGTTGCCACTGCACCTTTTTGCAAGCCAAAGCCTTTCACTATTCCAAGACCCGTTGTGTGTAAATGATGGTGGCGCTCGATTACTGCTAGCTTCAGTAAATCCTGCTCTACGGACGGAATAAATTCCCCAGCGCTTAGCGGTACATCTGCTACTAAATGGTTGGTAATAAGCTGATTAGGCACAATTTCCATAACATTCGCTTTTGATCCTTTTGTAAATGGAATGGCAAGCATGTCCGTTGTAATAGTTGGCAAATGAACAGAGCGATGGATATGGGTAGGAACATCTGGTTTTACACGCTCAGTTAGCATTGTTCCTTTTTCAGCAACTTTAACTCCATTTTTCCAAACCGCTTTCGCTTGCATTTTCGCCACATCTTCAACTAATACAAAATCTGCTTTATAGCCTGGTGCAATTGCCCCTCTATCATATAAACGATAGCACTCTGCTACGTTAATGGTAGCTATTTGAATTGCTTGTAATGGCTCCATGCCTTCTTCAATCGCCATTTTGACATCAAAGTTAATGCTGCCCTCTTCCATTAATTCATCGACATACTTATCATCTGTACAAAAACCAAAACGACGCGCATTGATTGTATTGACAGCAGGTAATAAATCACGTAAATTTTTAGCCGCCGAGCCTTCACGTATTAAAACATACATTCCTTGCTCAATACGGTCTAACGCTTCTTCTGCTGTCACACACTCATGATCTGTTTGAATACCTGCCGCTCGGTAACCTGTAATTTGAGAACTATTTAAACCTGCACAATGTCCATCAACAACAAGATTGGCTTGTTGTGCTAATCTAATTTTTTCAAGCATGCTCTTGTCACCGTTTAATACTGCAGGAAAATCCATCACCTCAGCTAATCCGAGTACATGTTCATTTGTCATAAAAGGTGCTAAATCGGCAGCAGTAAGTGTTGCTCCTGCATGTTCAAAACGAGTGCCTGGCACACTCGAAGGCAACATGACGAAAATATCCATTTCTGCTTTTTTCGCATCATCTAGCATAAACTGAATGCCTTCTGCACCCGCAACATTTGCTATTTCATGTGGATCTGTAATAACCGTCGTCACGCCGTGAGGAACAAGCACACGACTAAATTCAGCAGGCGTAAGCATAGATGATTCAATATGTATATGCCCATCTATTAACCCAGGGATAACATAATGCCCTTTTGCATCTTCTTCATTGTGAGCAATAAAACGATTTTGTGTATCGAGTGCTACAATTTGCCCATTTTTCACAACAATATCAGCCTTTTTCCACGTTAAAGTAAAAACATCTGCCACTTGTGCATTCCGCAAAATAAAATCTGCCTTTAATTTCCCCTGTGATGCCAATATATTTTCTGTTAGCTGCTGTACTTTTCCAACCATTTTGAGCACTCCCTTTTCTTTTATGAACTATCATGCATGAATGACGCAGGAGTTTCAAGTCATGTAGAAAGGTTCGACTTAATTTTTCTTGTTACTTTACTAACAAGATGAAAAAACGACCATTTATAAATGGTCGTTTGTAAATTCTAACTCTTTAGGTGGCTCACCTTTTTTATTCATCAGTCGCATACGAATCGGTTCAATTTTCAATGTTACCATTTCATCCTTATTGCCAATGAAGATTCCAGTGAAAAATTCCGCTAATTTATTTTTCAAGCCTTCCTCTTCAATTTCCGTAAGCTTTCCTTCTATCTCTACGAACGTATCTCCAAAGCCACCATTATCGTAGCCGTATAAAATATGTGTATAAGGATTTTTTAATAGCTCATCAATTTTCTCAGAGTGCTTATTTGTCACGGTATATAATACAAAGTCTTCATTTTGAAATGTCATATAACGTGAATATGGTTTGCCATTTTCTACTGTTGCCATCGTTCCTATTTTTTCTCTGTTTAATACTTCTAAAATTTCATCACGTACTGAAGTCACTTCATCCCATCCTTTCATAGTCATTGTTATTTTACCCCTTGTTTCATAAGCTAAACCGCCTTTTTTTGAAAAATATGAAATGACTATTTTCGGGGATTATTAAAAACAATTGCTATAATAACTTGTTGGGCAACATGAATTTTTCAGAATGAGGTTTTAAATATGAAACAAGCTTTTTTTACACGATGTCTATTTTTCATTGCGGGCATCTTAGTTTTATCCTTTGGCATCACTTTAACGATTAAAGGGCAATTTTTTGGCGTTGGTTCGTGGGATGTCTTACATATAGGATTAGCCAAAACATTTGGTCTTACAATTGGCACATGGTCTATACTAATTGGTTTAGCTATTTTAGCATTTGATATGCTCGTGACAAAGAAATTTCCTTTACCAGGTACATTTGCAGATATGTTTTTAGCTGGCATTTTTATTGATATATTCAACTTTTGGCTTCCAGATATTGAAGGCTTTTGGATGCAGCTATTAGCTTACTTAACTGGATTGCTATTACTAGGTTGGGGCTGTGGTATGTATATGGTAGCAAATTTAGGTATTGGCCCACGTGATACATTAATGCTCTTAATGGTTCATAAGCTCGGCTGGAGTGTTACACGCGCTCGTACTTTCATGGAAGTAACCGTTGCTATTATTGGTTTTTTACTAGGCGGACCTATTGGAGTAGGGACTGTCCTTATGGCTTTCGGACTTGGCCCTATTGTTCAATTTGCCTTAACCTCCAATGAGAAATTATTTACAAAATGGACTGGTGTTAAGAGCGCTGTCGTTTAAAAATATATATAATTTAAAAAGCTTGTGAAATGAAAACTTTCACAAGCTTTTTTATGATCAATGTAGGTTGTTAGAAAACGATGTTATTCTCTCGGTTCTTCTGTATTTTGCCCTGTTGCTTCTATTACTTCTGGTGTGCCATCTACTGTTTCATCTTCTTGTACATTTTCTGCTGCTGGAGGTGTGACTGTCACTAATGTATAGTCGTCTTCATTTAAAATTTCAAATTGTAAATTTTGACGAATATCACCCACATAAAGTGATGTACCAATTGCAACATTTGTAACATCGATTTCTACCGTTTCGGGTATTGCCGAAGGTTTCACTTTAATGCGAATTTCACGATTTGGTTGTAACAAAAATCCTCCATCTTTAACACCGATCGCATCTCCTACTACAGTAATTGGGATATCGACTTCTAGCTCTTCTGACATATTGATTGATTTAAAGTCTACATGCTTTACAAAACCTTTAAGCGCACAACGTTGGACTTCTGTTAACACTGCATTTACTTTTTTTCCTTCGACATCTAATTGAAAGACACTTTTAGTACCAATTTCGCTTAATACTTTAGCGAATGTTCTCGCATCAAGTGATATGGACGTGGGTTCCATTTGATAACCGTAAACTACACCAGGAATGGCACCACTTTGTCTTAGTTTTGTTAATGTTGAGCGTTGTCCTTTATGACGTTTTGTCGCATTTAATATAGTACTCATCAGCATTTTCCCCTCTCGTGAAAACTGGTCTCATAAATGGTTTTGCCCGATAGTTTGCTTTTTATACCTATTTACAGTTTTAATGTGCGTATTTTCACAGATATTATGTGTTCTTTATAATCGACTGATTTCATAATAAAAACACCTTTCCATCCATGTAAGAATGAAAAGGTGCTGAATCGCCGATAGAGTGCCAGGCACTTAAAAAAGGCAACTTATAATCTGCCAGCAGCTTGTAAAGTGACAGCTAACATTTTAGCGAATTGACCACGTGTAATATACTGATTTGGGTTTAAATTTGTATTATCGTCTAAAGCGCCGATTGTATACAGTGTTTCTATGTGACGTAATAGCTCTCCTTGGAAAGTATGACTATCTTCAAAAGGTAAAATGGATTTATCTTCTTTATCTTCTTGCACAAAATCAACCGCATCCAATGTGCGTCCAAGCATTAAAATTGCCTGCTGACGTGTAATTTTGCCGTTCGGATCAAAAATCGTTGGCGTTTTGCCATGAATAATGCCTAAAGCATGTAAAGCACCTACATGTCCACCATACCACGATGTTTTTTGATTGATGTCTGAAAACTGTTTCGTTGGCTCCTGCTGAAAGCTAAAGGCACGGACGAGCAAAGCACTAAACTGTGCACGTGTTAAAGAGTCGTTCACACCAAAATTATCAGGTGTGCGTCCTCGAATTATTCCCCGCTCCGCCAAAGTTTGAATATAGAAGCTAGTTGTTGTCTTTGCTAAATCTCGGAAATATAGTTGCTCAGGTTGTACAAACTTCAACTCTGCATTGTTATGGATAATCGCAACTACGCGATCCCCCTCGTCTCGATAGGCTACAGGTTCCATTCCTTTTTTCAGCACTTGCTGTAGCACACTAGATTGACCATTTTTAAAAATGACAACCTCTAGTGGCTGACGATTATTGACGATATTCGCTTTAATGCTATAGATTCCATTTTTTTCAGTTGCATTAATTGTAGCACCATAGGCGGAATAGACCGTCATATTTTCTGTTTTCATATGTACATAGTGCGTTGGTTCTTCATAGGCGGATGCTTCTATCGGGAAAGAGATCAATGTCCCCCACACCGCAACTATAATCGTTGTTTGAAATAGTTTTTTCATAATGCTCCTCCCTTTTTATTTCCTATTTCTATCATAATAGATTTAATTGTGTAAAAAAATAGTATTTTTAGCATATGCTCTTATAAGTTACCAAATCTAAAAAGGAAAAACTTCGCTCTACTAATTATAGTAGGCGAAGTTTTTTACCTTCTTGAATTATTTATTTAATAACGTATGCAGCTCATGCAATTTTTTAATTTCATAATGAGGCTGTATCTCCGTTATATTGGGGATGTCGCGAAAATTAAACCAGCATGTATCAATTCCCGCTAGCAAGCCCCCTTTCACATCAGATGTCAGTGAATCACCGACAATAAGTGTCTTTTCTTTATTTAATCCGTCGATACGGTCAAAAACATAATCAAAAAAGGCTGGCATCGGTTTCTGGAAACCCGTTTGCTCTGAAATAAAAATACCTTTAAAGTATTTTGCCAAATCTGCATCTGCTAATCGTTTATTTTGTGTTTTAGTCACACCGTTTGAAACGACATATAAATCGTAATTGTCTGCAAGTTGTGCAATAAGCTCATATGCCCCATCTACGTAATGGTGCGCTTCCTGCAAATACTTTTGGAAAACCGTTTCAAAATATTCACCGTCAACATCAATGCCAAATTCCTTTAAAGCGATTGAAAATCGAGTATTATGTAATGAAGTTTTTGTTACTTCGCCTCGTTCAAAAGCACGCCACATTGATTCATTAATCTCTTTATAGCGGGAAATCATCGTCGGTGTAGTTGCAATTTTTTCTTGTTCAAATAAACGGTTTAGTGCAGCATCTTCAGCTAAATTAAAATCTAATAATGTGTCATCTACATCAAATAATAGTATTTCATACTTACTCAAAACTATTTCCTACTTTCTTCGTTACGGTCTTGCCGCCTTGCTAACTCTATCATAACGTTTTATCTGAAAAAAAGCAGTGTATACACTCATTCTTTTCTTTGCATCGTGTATGAAAAAAACAGCTTTTTGCTTACCTAATTTGACATTTTATAGTTCCTTCTGAAAATCGAACCAGAATGGAGAACTTGTAAAAGCATTTTTTCTATCCTTTCACGAATAAAATTTCTAAAAAGGACGTAAAAAAGCTCTTTCAATAATTTCATATTTGAAATTATCACTGAATATGAGACAATAGAATGCTAGAAAGGAAGATGTACGAATTATGACGACCTTACAAAAAATGACGCCCAGCTATGATCCATGGGAAGCGTATTTAGATGTCGAACAACATGGTCATATGACCCTATCAAATATTGAATTTACAACTACAACCCTTTGTAATATGCGCTGTGCTCACTGTGCAGTCGGCTATACATTACAAAATAAAGACCCGCAAGCATTGCCTATGGAATTGATTACTAAGCGACTGGATGAAATACCTCACTTAAAAACACTTAGCATTACTGGTGGCGAACCGATGATGTCTAAAAAATCCGTTCAAAATTATGTACTCCCCCTATTAAAATACGCCCATGCGCGTGGGGTTCGTACACAAATTAACTCGAACTTAACGATTGAACCTGAACGATATTTACTGATTGCTCCTTATTTAGATGTTTTACATATTTCACATAACTGGGGTACAGTTGATGAATTTGTTGAAACAGGCTTTGCCATGATGGAGCGAAAACCAACTTACGAACAGCGTGCAGCCCTTTTCCAACGCATGATTGATAACTCAAAAATGCTTGCAGAACATGGTGTCATGGTATCGGCGGAAACAATGCTCAACAAAAAAACTTTACCGTACTTGGAGCATATCCATAACCAAATTATCAACGAAATGCAATGTGCACGTCACGAGGTACATCCGATGTATCCATCTGATTTCGCAAGTTCGCTAACATCACTTTCACTAGCAGAAACACGTGAAGCAATTCATCATTTACTTGATGTACGCGATGAAAATACTTGGATGCTCTTTGGTACATTGCCATTCTATCCTTGTAGCACCGATACAGAAGATCAAAAACTATTAAAACGATTACGAGAAGCAAAAAATGTCACGATGCGTAATGATCCTGACGGTCGTTCTCGATTAAATATCAATATTTTTACAGGTGATGTCATCGTTACAGACTTTGGCGATGCATCTGCACTTGGTAATATCGTTCATGATAAACTACCAGCAGTTTTTGACAAATGGATGGATACCGATTTAGCAAAATCTTTAAACTGCCACTGTCCTGCTGTGAAATGCTTAGGACCAAACGTCTTAGTTAAAAATATGTATTATCAAGACACTACTTTTACAAGTGGCTCAGCGAAACTATAACAACAAAAATGTCCAATTCACCTGCATGCATTGGACATTTTTGTGGGTGATTCCCTTTAATAAACCGTTGATTTCCACACGCTCCCACTCTGCTTGGATGCACAGAACGGAAGGATGCACTACTCATACCTACTGTAGCGTAGCAGTTAACAATGATAACAGCAAAAAGAGTTAGATTGATGATTAGTCAATCTAACTCTTTTTCTCTTTTGTCCAAGCTTAAATCAATTCTTTTGCCAGTAGTTTATAGCAATTTAAGCGACTTTCCTGCGCGTATTGATTGCAGTTTAGCATTACTTCATCAAAGCCATATTGTTCCTGCTCTGCTACTAAAAAGGCAGCAACTTCCTTTGGTGTGCCGACAATATTTGCTTTACGGTTGTTAGCAATCATCATTTTATCCATCTCTGTCAATGGATAATCCTTTGCCTCTTCTGGTGACATCGCCTGAATAATTTGCCCCTTCATCAGCTGTAGGCGTGTAATATCGATTGGCTTAGCTAAGTATTCCGCTTCCTCTAACGTATCGGCAACTGTAGTCGCATAGGTAACGATAATTTGCGGTTTTTCCATATAATATGAAGGTGTAAAGTAAGACTTATACGTATCAAATATATCCTTAGACATATTACCAGTAAAGAACTGAGCATATGAATAACCTACACCACGTTGTCCTGCCTGCACGGCACTTTGACCACTTGAGCCGAGCAACCACGCTTCTGGTAATTGTATGTTTGTAGGTGAAGCAATAACTTGATCATAAACAGATTCACCCGTTTTTTGATTATTCATCAATTTTAATATGGTATCGAGCTTATCATATTGTTCATTAAAATGCTGTCTGCGTCCCTCTGCTAATGCGTAAATGGATGCATGGTCTCCACCAGGAGCGCGACCAACACCAAAGTCAATGCGATTTGGCGCAAGCGCACTTAATGTTTTAAATACTTCCGCTAGCTTGTACGGAGAATAATGCATCATCATGACGCCTCCCGTGCCAATGCGCATACGCTTTGTTTTCGCAGCTAAAAAGGCTGCTGTAATTTCAGGTGCTGAGCTTGCTAATGATTCACTATTGTGATGCTCTGCTAGCCACATGCGATGGAAGCCAAGTTCTTCTCCTAAAAGCGCTAATTGTTCTGTACGCAAAAAGGCCTGTTCAGCAGTATGACCCTTCGGTACAGGAATTTGATCTAAAATACTTAATTTCAATGAAAACACCCTCTCTGTCTGTATGCTCTCCTTTCTACTGTAATATAGTCATCCCTTTTTACAAAGTAAAAGCACTTACTGATAAGCGAGCTGTTTCATTTCCCAAGTTTCATAAACCATCCCTACAAGCGTGCCTTTTTGTTGGGAATCAAGTACAACATCGTTAAATTTCATGGCATAAAGCTTAAATTCATTCGCTTCCTCATTTACTATGAATTGCAATATGGCATGTCCTTTTTCCTCTAAAAATATTATATCCCCTGAAAGTTCTACTACATGTTGACCAGTTTTCGCCTTATAGTAACGCCAATAAGGCTCGGTAAAAGCGTAATTAAAGGCATCACGAACTTTAACGTCAGTAAAATCAACCAAATAACCTTCCTTGACTGTATCGATATAGACATTATCCGTAATATCTTTTTTTGCATTAAACACATAGCCAACGAGCACTCCCATAAACACTACACAAATAAACACACGAAAATGATTTCCTAAAGACAAATGTCATCACGTCCCCTTTACGCAAAAACACCTTTTCTTCATAATACATTAAAATTATTACATAAAGTAGAATATTTTTGTATTTTGTAGATTTTATATATTTAAAACAATCCGTACATACTAAACGCGTAAACTAGAAATTATTAGAGGCTATTTACAGTCACTCGATGTTCCGCTAATATCAGATTATTATTACAGAAAAGAGATGACGTTAGTGCCTTTTGATTTAGATCTAAATATATTGTTAATTCTTATTATTTTTGGCTTTTTGGCCGCATTTATCGATTCTGTAGTTGGTGGTGGCGGACTTATATCATTGCCTGCTCTCTTATTTGTAGGTTTACCACCATCTGCCGCGGTTGCAACAAATAAACTGGCTGGTACAATGGGATCTCTAACTAGTACGATTACGTTTTACCGCTCTGGGAAGCTAGATATAAAATCCGTTTATAAGCTATTTCCTTTTGTCTTTTTCGGCTCCATGGTTGGCGCATGGATTGTCCATTTAATCGATCCAAGCGTTTTAAAGCCATTAATGTTAATTATGCTAGCCGCTGTAGCTATATATACGATTTTCAAAAAAGACTGGGGTAGTATTTCCAACTATAAAAAGCTAACACCTAAACGATATGCTTTTTTTGTACTTGTTATTACTTTAATTGGCTTCTATGATGGATTCTTAGGACCAGGGACAGGATCATTTTTCTTGTTTGCCTTTTTAATTGTTGGCTTTGATTTTTTAAAATCAGCTGGCAATGCCAAGTTTTTAAACTTCGGAAGCAATATCGCAGCGCTTCTAATGTTTATTTACTTAGGTCAGATACATTACACATACGGTTTTGCTATGGGTCTTGCCCAAATTGCAGGAGCGATCGTCGGTTCGAAATTTGCCATTAAACGCGGAAGTAGTTACGTGCGTAAACTATTTATCGTTGTAACAGTCCTATTACTTCTGAAAAATACATATGACTATTTTTCGTGAAACAATTCTTACCTTGAATATAAGGTAAGTTTTTTTTTCATTCCATCAACTTTTTCCCCACTTTCATACGTCTAGTAGTTGTATACAAATTGAAAATGTTAAAAAGGAGCTTCTTTGGACATGAAAACAAGAAATGCATTTCAACATGAAGAGGTGTTTGTCCAGTTAATTCGTGAACAGAAAGAACGATTTTATTTGCTTGCCTATAGCTATACGAAAAATGAACAGGATGCACTTGATATCGTACAAGACAGTATTCAAAAAGCGATGCTTTCTCTCGATCGATTAGAGCATGTGGACTATATGAAAAGCTGGTTTTACAAAATTGTTGTAAGAACGGCCATTGATTTTTTGCGCAAGCATAACCGTTTACAAGTAACGGACGATAACACACTACAATATTTAACACCTGCTCAAGAAGATAGTTATGAGAACCTCGACTTAGAGCATGCTTTAGAGGAATTACCTCAAATGTACCGTGAAGTTGTGATTTTACATTATTTCGAAGATTTAAAGCTAGCTGATGTGGCCAACATACTGGACATAAAGCTAAGCACTGCTAAATCGCGCCTATATAAAGCTTTAAAATTGTTAAAAATACAACTCCAAGATGGGAAGGGAGAAACAGCACATGGATAAAAAATTAGAAGAATTACAAAAACAATATAATGACGTACCAATTCCAAAGGAGCTTGACTTTATAGTGGAAAGTGCAATTAAACAAGGAAAAAGAAAGAAAAAAAAACGAGGGCCTCAATGGTTACTTGGAACTGCGGCAGCTGCTATGCTGCTTACAGCTAGTTTAAATATTAGCCCTGCAATGGCACGTTCGCTTTCAGATATACCAGTTGTTGGTAGTGTCGTAAAAGTATTAACATGGACTGAATACGAAGTGGCCGATGACACATATGACGCAAATATTAAAGTACCTTCTATTGAGAATTTAGATAATGCTGATCTTGCAAATGCATTAAATGAAAAATATCGTTCAGAGGGAAAAGCACTTTACGATGACTTTATTGCAGAAGTTGGTGATTTAAAGGCAAATGGCGGAGGACATTATGGAATTGATAGTGGCTATGACATCAAAACGGATAATGACCAGATTTTATCAATTGGACGTTATATCGTCAATACAGTTGGGTCCTCATCAACAGTCATGCACTATGATACGATTGATAAACAAAATGAAATTTTAATTACGCTGCCAAGTCTATTTAAAGATGACAGCTATATTGATGCTATTAGTGAAAACATTAAAGATCAAATGCGTGCACAAATCGCTGCAACAAATGAAGAAAAAGTATATTGGGTGAAAGGAGCAGGCTTGCCAGATGAAGATTTAATTGAAGAGTTCTCAACGATTAACAAGGAACAACAATTCTATATTTCTGATAAAGGTAAACTTGTTATTTCATTTGATAAATATGAAGTAGCACCTGGCTATATGGGTGTAGTGGAATTTGAAATTCCGACAGATGTTCTACAAAACAGTCTTGTAAGTAATAAATATATTCATTAAACGTAAGCACTATCTCATGAATCGTGAGATAGTGCTTTTTTAAGACTTATAATCCTATAACTTTTTGTCAAAACTTATATGTATCAAACATGTTAGAGGGTTTTCAAATGAAAGGTATAGGATCAATTAGTATTTTACATGTTGTCTTCCTAGCAATGACCGTGATTGGTTTAAAAAATCACGTTACAATTATGCCGCCATTATTGGAAATTGCAAAAAGAGATAGCTGGCTATCTGTTATCATAACAACAATTATTATGTTTCCTTGGCTCTTTCTTTTAGTTTATATTCATAGAAAATCAAATCAAGAACCTTTGAGAGATTGGTTACCAAAAAAAATTGGAAAAGTCGGATCTACTATCGTCATTTATACTATCGCTATTGTTCTAATGATTATTGTAGCATTTACAATGATTGAAACATTGCAGTGGATTAATACAACCTTCTTACCGAAAACACCAAAGTTAATTTTACTTGCTATTTATGTCGTTCTTTGTATCCTCCTTGTTACAACTAGTTTACAGACGATTGTTATCGTCAATGTATTCGTTTTATTGGCCGTCGTCGTTTTTGGTTTTTTTGTAGCCTTTACAAATTTACAAGTAAAGGACTATGACTTATTGCGTCCCTTTTTTGAACATGGATTCCAACCTGTTTTACAAGGGCTCGTCTACCCCGCCTCTGGGTTTTCGGAATTAATCTTATTTTTACTTATACAACATAAAATTAAAGACCGTCTGCGGTGGCATCACTTCGCCATTATGCTTTTGATTTTAACAGGGCTAACGATGGGACCACTCATCGGGGCCATAACAGAATTTGGACCTGCTGAAGCCGCTAAGCAGCGCTATCCTGCCTACGAAGAATGGGGTTTAGTAACAATAGGGCGCTATATTGAACATTTAGACTTTCTTTCTATTTATCAATGGTTGACAGGCACATTTATACGCGTCGGTTTTATTTTATATATCGTAACCGATTTATTAGGTATGGTTGGAGATAAACCTCGCATTTGGAAGATGCTAGCATTTCCGTTCTTTATCATTTGTCTACCGTTAATGTTATTAAATGAACACATATTTCTACGACTCAAAGGAAATTATATATTAACAGCTACATTTATTTTCTTTTTCTTACTATCCATTTTTTTAATGATTGTAGCTTTCATGTCAGGAAAAAAAGGAAAAAAAGCCAAAAACTCTACATCCGATTACCAAGACACGGAAAGTGGTGACACTTGATGCCTTCAACAGAAAAGCCCTTAGATTTATCGGCCTTAAAGCAGTTATTTGGAAAATCAGCAGACGTTTATTTTCAAGAATATTTGTTTCAGCAACACCGCGTACAATTTGTCATCTGTGAGGCAATGATTGATCAACAACTTCTCAATGACGTTATTGTAAGCCGTATTCATGCCCTTTTCGATAATTTACATGAAGCATCCCTTCAAGATGCTATTAATACAAAGTTACACATCCCTGACTTACAACAAGTAACAGATGAATCTGAAGCCATATCACTTGTTTATAATGGCCATTTACTTCTGTTTTTTGAAACAGATAACTTACTATATGCCACTAATATTGCCCATAAGCCTAACCGAAATCCTGAAGAAACAAGGATGGAAGTACTTGTAAAAGGACCAAGAGATAATTTTATTGAAGATGTCTCAGTTAATATTGCTCTAATTAGAAAACGCCTTCCGACAAATTCTTTATGTGTTGAAAAAATGGAATTGGGAAGACGTTCAAAGACAACGGTCGCCATACTTTATTTTGGTGATATTGCGAACTTAGATATTTTAAATAGTATAAAAGTACAATTACAATCAGTTGATACAGATATTGTTATTAGTGGAAATTTACTAATGGAGTACGTTAACAAAAACACAAGGTTTTTCCCAAAATCTGATTATACAGGACGTCCTGATTACGCCCTTCAAGCATTAATTCGAGGACGTTTTATAATTTTAATTGATGGTGTAGCCTATGCAGTTATTACGCCTGTAAATTTATTTTTACTGTTAAAGACAGGTGAGGATAATGAATACCCTATTATTTTTAGTTCACTGGAACGTTTACTACGTATATCAGGTATTTTTATCGGACTACTGTTACCTGCTTTTTGGCTCGCTTTGACAACTTATCACCAAAATCAATTGCCTTTATTACTATTAGCAACAGTTGTGCAAGGGCGCACAGGTCTACCCCTTCCATCTTCACTTGAAATGTTATTAATGCTATTAATGTTTGAGCTATTTAGAGAAGCTGGGTTACGTCTTCCATCTGTAATCGGTGGAACAATCAGTGTCGTTGGTGGCTTAATTATTGGTGATGCGGCAATACGGGCAGGTGTGACAAGTCCAGAAATGATTGTTATTATTGCTGTTTCTACAATTGCATCCTTTACACTTGTTAACCAATCGCTCGTAACAGCCGTCAGTATTTTTCGTGTTGGCTTCATTTTATTAAGCGGCTTTTTTGGGCTATTTGGCTTTTTCTTATCATTTTATTTAACCCTTCTTTACTTATGCAATATTCGAATATTTGGTCATTCCTATATGCAAATTGGCGGTGATTTAGAATGGTCTACCATTAAGAAAACACTATTTCGATTATCGCCTAAAGGTTACACGAAACGTCCAAATTATATAGCTCCACAGGACCAAACACGTACGAGTGAGGATAAAAATGAATAAAAAAATACTCTGTCTATTATTAGTATTTACGACACTGCTATCAGGATGTTGGGATGTTACTGAACCACAAAGAATGTTTTATGTTCATGCACTCGGTATAGATTTTAAAGATGATAATTATGTAACGTATATGCAGATTATTGATTTTGCCAATATAGCTAAATCAGAACAGCCTAATAATCCGCAAGCTCAACAAGCAGAAATCGGAAATGGTAAAGGAAAAACCGTAGAAGATTCTCTTTTCGATTTGTATCATTCCATTGATCAAAAGGTGTTTTGGGGACATATTACTTACATCGTCCTTTCAGAAGAAGTAATGAAGAGTAACAAGGTTAATCAGGTGCTAGACTTTTTAACACGTTTTCGTGAAACGCGTTACCAAATATGGGTATACGGCACAAAAGAACCACTCGATAAAATACTTGAAATTACACCGATAAATAATAAGGCGCTTACATTATCAAAGCTTGGCGATCCTTTAAATTCTTTTAAACAAGAATCATTTGTTAAACCGATAAATATTCGCAAATTAGTGATAGGGTTAAATGAGCCAAGTCATGAAGTTTATCTTCCGTTAGTATCAATAAATAAGGGATGGGTATCGTCGAAAGGAGAGTCGGAATCTATTGAAATGAAAGGTGTGACGTTACTCTCCAAAGACGGATTAAAAGGGTTTCTTACCGAAGAAAAAACAAGCGGAATCAAATGGATGACCAACGAAACAATTCGCAGTGAAATAACAGGACAAATTGGTGAAGAAGACACTTTCGTCACTGTTACATTAGAACATATAAAAGTTGAAATTTTTCCTGTTGTAAAAAATGATAATGTGCAATTTGACATAGAAGTGAAAATGGAGGCAAATGTTCTCGGCATTACAGAAAAAATTACGACAGAAGAAATTCGACAAGAAGTAACAAAGCAGGTAGAACAAGAAATAAGGAACACATTTAAAGAAGCACTGGCACTGAACACCGATATTTATCGTTTATCAGAACAGCTATACCGAAAAGACGTTAAAACATGGAAAAAACTAGAGAAGGATGGGAAAATCGAGTTAACAGAAGATTCTATTCGCAAAATAAAAGTAAAAACGATTAAAGTGAATCCAGGACGGGAATCTTTTATCGAAACAATTGAAAAATAATATGTAAGGGCATTGAGTAAAAATTTACTCAATGCCCTTTGATAATGCTTGCTTAATAGTCAAGCTGTTGTTGCATAACTTTTTCATGTTCAGTTTTTCTAAATTGAATATGATGTAATTTCGCGAAAATACCGTCTTGCTCTACTAATTCCGCATACGTACCATCTTCTTCAATACCATTTTGAGTAACGACAAGCACACGATCTGCATTACGTATTGTCGCTAGACGATGTGCAATTATGAGTGTTGTTCGATTTTCTGCAAGCTCAGCTAACGATTGTTGAATAATCATTTCTGTTTCTGTATCGAGCGCAGATGTTGCCTCATCCAAAATTAAAATCGGTGGATTTTTCAAAAACATACGAGCAATCGCGATACGCTGCTTTTGCCCCCCAGACAACTTTAAGCCACGTTCACCAATCTGTGTCTCATAACCATCTGGAAGCTCTGCAATAAATGATTCTAAATGCGCTCTTCTAGCTGCTTCTTCAATGTCTTCATCACTTGCACCTAAACGACCATAAGCAATATTTTCTCGAATAGTTCCCGTAAATAAAAAGACATCTTGTTGTACTATGCCAATTTGTGAACGTAGAGAGGCTTGTGTCATATTCCGCACATCTAAGCCATCAATCGTAATTGCCCCTTTAGTGACATCGTAAAATCTTGGAATTAAGGAACAGATTGTCGTCTTCCCTGCACCAGATGGGCCAACAAAGGCAATTGTTTGTCCTGCATGAACATCAAATGAAATACCCTGTAAAACAGTTTTAGATGTATCATAATTAAAGTCAACATGTTGAAACGAAATATCACCACATAAATGCGTTACTTGCTTTGCTCCCTCACGATCCTGAACTTCTGGCTCCTGCTCTATTAACTCACGGAAACGTTTAAAACCTGCCATCCCTTTAGGGTATAGTTCTAACAAAGCACTAATTTTATCGATTGGTTTAATAAGAACATTTGTATATAATACAAAGCTTACAAGACCTCCATACGATAATTTTCCATTAAAGCTTAACCAAGCACCTACTACAAGGACAACTAACGTTAACAAACGGGTCATCATATAAATACTGGAATGAGCCCCTGCCATAATCTTATAAGCGTATAATTTTGCTGAACGGAAAAAACCATTTTGCTCCTTAAAACGCTCCATTTCAAATGCTTCATTCGTAAATGATTTCACAACGCGAACGCCAGAAACGCTATCCTCCACACGGCCATTTACATCTGCAATTTTAACGTATAACGTTTTCCATGCATTGTTCATCTTAATGTTACTAACTGTCACAAGCCACATTAAAAACGGCACCATAATAGCTGCAATTAATGCAAGTGTTGGATTGACATTGAACATAATGACGAACGCACCCAAAAACGTCATAATCGCAATAAATAAATCTTCTGGCCCGTGATGGGCAAATTCGCCAATATCAAATAAGTCATTCGTTATTCTGCTCATAATATGACCAGTTTTCGTATTATCGAAGAAACGGAATGATTGGCGCTGTACATGATTAAACAGTTCTTGTCGCATATCGGTCTCTATATTGATGCCTAATTTATGCCCTAAATAATTGACAATAAAGTTTAATACAGTGCTAAGTGCATACACTAGTAATAATAAAATACTTACTTTGACAATCATACTCCACTCACCAGTAGGTAGCAGTTTGTCAATAAACCATTGTACAGCTAATGGAAAGGCGAGCTCTAATATTGCTACAACAATCGCACTAGAAAAATCGACTACGAATAATCGTTTATGTGGTTTGTAGTAAGAAAAAAATTTTTTATACATATATGACTCCCTTCTAAGTTGCTAAAAAATTTCACTTATCACCAATAGTACCACTTGTGATAATAATTCGGAAAATAATTTTTAAATATAGGATTACTTTTGATTTGCTTTTAGACCACTACATGCTATAATCTTTGTAAGAAGAATTGAATAGCTTTTGACATTTTTGTCAAAGGGGAGTAGCTAGCAGATGTGAGCGATACATCTGATTTCACATTCGTCATTACATGGCTTACGCCATCGGGTGTGATAGCAAACTCATCTAATAGATGAGTGCTGTACCGAAAGTTTTCGGTACAATTTATTATTTGGAGCTTCCAAATAGTTGTGCTTAGCAAGACCTTTGCCTATTTTTTAGGCATGGGTCTTTTTCTTTTGCCTAAAAATAAAAATAGGAAAGAGCATCATATTCATTTCTGTCCAAAATAAAGGAGGAAACACATTTGGAAGCCATTTTATTAGAATACGCATGGGTACTAGTTGTATTAATAGTACTAGAAGGACTTTTAGCAGCGGACAATGCAGTCGTTATGGCAGTTATGGTTAAACATTTACCGAAAGCTCAACAACAAAAGGCATTATTATACGGATTAGTAGGTGCGTTCATTTTCCGTTTTGCCGCTTTATTCTTAATTACAACACTCGTGAATTTTTGGCAAATACAAGCTCTAGGCGCTGCTTACTTATTATTTATGTCAATTAAGCATATTTACGATTCACGGAAAGCTGCTGGAGACTCCGATGAAATTAAAGAGCCTAAAAAACAATCTGGTTTCTGGATGACCGTTGTAAAAGTCGAACTTGCTGATATTGCCTTTGCAGTAGATTCCATTTTAGCAGCAGTTGCCATTGCGGTTACACTACCACATTTAGGGAATTTCGATGTTGGTGGCATTAACGCAGGACAATTCGGTGTTATGTTCCTTGGTGGTATTATTGGGGTCGTAATGATGCGATTTGCAGCACGTTGGTTCGTACGAGTACTAGAAAAATTCCCATCACTTGAAACGGCTGCTTTCCTAATTGTTGGTTGGGTTGGTGTGAAATTAGCTGTCTTAACTTTAGCACATGAAAAATTAGGAGTTATTCCACATGATTTCCCACACTCAACGCTTTGGAAAGCGACATTCTGGATTGTATTAGTTGCAATCGCTCTAAGTGGCTACTTAGTAGGTGTCAAAAACCAAAAGAAAGAAGCATAAACGCTTATAATAAAATTCGCCTAGACATAATGTCTTGGCGAATTTTTTATAATAGTTAATAGCGGTTCGTCAAAGTTTAGGGGTTATTTCACTTGATTTAATGGCGAATCCCCTACTCTATCAATGTTTGCTACTGTAAAATCGGGTATTGGACTAAGAAAGCTTAAAAAGAAAGGAATTTTTAAATGGCTTATGCTAACCGTAATCAAAACTTAAATAAAATTTTAAAACACTTTACCTTTATGTGGGTATTAACCGCGATAGGAATATTTGTTGCCACTTTGTTACCATCGACTGTAATCATGCCGCTTTCGCTTATATGTATTATACTCTTAATCATTGCCTGCTTTGTTCGTAGCTTAAAACTAGCCAACTCGATTATGTATGCAATCCCCTTTTTAATGGGTATTTTACTCTTTTGGACAACACAATTTTTTATTGACCAGCTCGGACCGCAATTAGTTTTATTAGTCTTCGGAGCAACCCTAATCATTTTCATCATACTCGCCCTAGTAGGTATGGTGATGAATAAGGATATTTCAAATTGGGGAAGCTATTTATTCACTGTGCTTATCGTCGTGCTTGTGTTTTCGCTTCTTTTTATGTTTATTCCAATAAGTAATGTTATTGGGCTTATTATTGCAGCAGTTTCTGTCTTACTGTTTAGTCTTTTTACAGTATATGATTTTAACCGTATTCGACATAATCATGTGTCTGACGATGAAGTCATTGGGATGGCATTAAATCTATATTTAGATTTCATAAATCTATTTACAAATCTATTAGAAGTAATATGGCGATTAAAAAATGAATTTGATTAAATTTTCTAATTGAGAACGAATATCAATTCACTTTTGCACCATTTATGGCGAAAAATATATTTTTCTGTATGATGACCATTTTTCGCTATATACTAGAAGAAGTAGTAGGTATTTACTGCAAAGGGAGGAACATTTATGTTATCTGAAAAACTACACACAGCGCTAAACGAACAAATGAATTTTGAATTTTACTCCGCTCATGCTTATATGGCAATGGCTGCATTTTGCACAGATCAAGATTACGATGGCTTTGCAAATTTCTTTTTAGTGCAAGCTGAAGAAGAACGTTTCCATGCAATGAAATTTTATAATTTCTTAAGTGATATGGGCTATCGTGCATCAATACATGGATTTGACAGTCCTGAAAATCATTTCGACTCTATTTTACATGCCTTTAAAACAGCAATGTCTCATGAAAAAGAAGTGACTCGTCGTATTTATAACTTATCTGATATTGCATTAGATGAACGTGAGCACGCAACGATGGCATTTTTAAAATGGTTTATCGATGAGCAAGTGGAAGAAGAATCTACATTTGATACGCTAATTCGTAAAATCGAACGGATTGAGAATGATTCTAATGCTATTTTTATGCTTGATGCAGAATTAGCGAATCGCTCTTTCACGCCAGATACTGAAGCTAAATAAAAATAAAGGGATGTATCAACTACGTTTGATACATCCCTTTTTGTATTCAATATTTACTCCTTACAACGGCCAGTGTGGCTCTCGAATTTGTCCATCAAATGCCGCACGATAAATAGCAAAAATATCATCTCGATTTAATGCCATCGGGCTGCGAGCTAAAATTCTCGTTTGCTTTGTTGCATCATCTGTTAATTGTTCAAGTGCAGATTCTGGTATGTTAAAGCCTTTCAAAGTAGAAGGAATATTTACATCGTTTACTAGTTCTTGTAATGCATCAACACATTTGTAGGAAGCTTCTTCTTGTGATAAGTACATCGATGATATTCCCATTGCATCTAAAATATCTTTCATGCGTTTTTCGCAGCTTTTGCGGATATAGCCCATTACGTATGGCAATAATACTGCGTTTGAATCACCATGTGCAATATGGTACTGACCACCAAGCGGATAAGCCAAGGCATGTACCCCTGCTACACCTGCATTAAAAAATGCCAAGCCTGCTAAATAACTACCATAACTCATATCCGAGCGTGCCTGCTTGTTTTTACCATCATGTACAGCTGTACGAATTGAATTACTAATTAATCTAATTGCTTGCAGTGCAAGACCATCTGTCACTTCATTTGCATTAATAGAAACATAGGCTTCAATTGCATGTGTTAAAGCGTCTACACCCGTAGCAGCAGTAACTTTTGAAGGCAATGAAATTGTTAATTCAGGATCTACAATTGCTACATCAGCAAGCAAATAATCATGGGTCACAACATCCTTAGTTGTTTCTAATGATAATACAGAAATATTAGTAACCTCTGATCCCGTCCCCGACGTTGTTGGAATTAAAATTTTCGGAAGTCCTTTATTTTCAAGTGCTTTCGTGCCTGTTAAATTTAAATAGTCTGCCACCTGCCCCTCATGAGTAGCTAATACAGCTGCCAACTTTGCTAAATCTAATGCACTTCCTCCACCTAACCCAATTACTAAATCAAATTGATGTTTTCGTGTATAGTCAACTAGTCGTTCGCCAATTGCAAGAGGTGGCTCAGGTGCAATGTCGGTATAAATCGTCGTCTGATATCCATTGTCCTGCAATGGCTTATTAACCTGCTCCACTAAGCCTAAGTCTTTTAAAAATGGGTCTGTTACTATTAATATATTATTTGCTTGAAATTTGTTTACTTCTACAAGTAGTTGTTGTAGACAACCCCAACCTGTATAACTTGTAGGAGTAAAGGTTAATTTATTCATTTAATCTACTCCTATCTATTCATAATAGCCCTCTGTTGATTTTCTAAATGATTTAAATTGCACAGGATCATGACCAAACCAAACTTGTGAATTCGTCTCATTTGCTAATCGTCGAATTCGTTCAACTGTTGAATTATAGCCGACTGAATCATAAATAATACCAGGTGGCTTAACAGGAGGACCAAAGCTTTCTGCTGTGTATATGGCATCTGACGCTAAAATTATTCCCCCAGTGTCAGGCATATTAATATGCAAGCCAAGCATACCCCAAGCGTGGCCGCTACCAAAATTCAATATATTTATGCCTTCTGCAAGTTTTACATTATCTTCACCACGTTTGATTAGTCGCCATTGTAAGTTGTTCTTGATCCACATATCAATATCCCCCCAAACATATGCGCCGTCCTTAACATTTCTCGCGTATGTTTGTAATGTGCCATTGAATTCATCTTCCTGCACAATAATCGTGGCATTCGTAAATAATTCTAAACAACCAGCATGATCTAAATGAAGATGTGAAGCTACAACATATTTAATATCTTCTGGGCGAACATTTAATTCTTCAAGACGATGGTGTAAATAGCACTCTTCTGGCATATTAATAGGAAATGCTTTTTGAGTAAATTCACCCCAGCGTCCCTCAGGCCCCATTGAGTTTGGATTACATGCCGTATCAAATAAAATTTTCCCTTCTGGATGATCAATTAAAACTGTATAAACAGGAA